>JAHJIN010000520.1 GCA_018823415.1 Chloroflexota bacterium
CTAGTGGACCAAGACACCGCCGTTGGTGGGGAGCACGTTGACCACACGCCCCCGAATTCGCGAGAGCACGGCGGGGTCGCCTACTTGTTATGACAATCTTGACACACGCCGCGATTGTCGAGGCGAAGCAAGGCACTCCGGGCATCGGCACCGGGTGTCGTCGTCCCATCCGGCCAGGGTACGTTATCCGAGTACGCTCCCATTCTCACCCCTGTACCATGAGCTATATGGCAGGTGATACACGCCGGGTATGGTGGCATGAAATTGCCGTGTGAAGAGTTGTGGCAGCTCCCATTCATGCCGCAACCCAAATCGTCTTCGATATTCGTAGCATGCCGGAACGAAAAAACAGCATCGCCGGAATCTGTGGAGCCAGAGTTTGAGGGACTGGCCTCCGTATTTTCAGCTTTGTGGCGGCTGTGGCACTGCGCACACCAGGCAGTTAGCGCTGCATTGATCCAGACGCCGCCGATGTTGGAGCCGTGATCACCAAAATAGTCCCCGTTGGCCCCAGTATAGTACGTCTTGGTCGGATCGTCGGGGATATCCACACTGGCGCTTTTTGTCACCGTGCCACTACTGTTGCTGAAGAGCGGCGTGTTGCCCGCGTTGCTGCCTTTGAGGATGCGGTAGGTGGCCGTGCCGCCGGCCCCGGCCCGGCCGTGGGGGTTGTGGCAATTGGTACAGGTCAGGGCTACGTTGGCAGTGCCAGGATCGGGCGTCGCATTGATGCTGCCATAGCCCCAGACCGTGTTCGAGCCGCCATTGATCTCGTGGTTGGATGTAACGGGGAGCACCTGCAGGCCGGTCAGGTCCGCATCCATGGTCACGTTCACGAAACCACCCCCCCGCAGAGAACGGTTCACGGAGGTATCGAGCCCATCCTCCACATTCGTATCCGCACCACTCCCGGCGCTGCCATGACAACTCTGGCACAGGTCAGGCACCGTGTCGAGCAGCAACCGGGCCGCTGGCGCGGTGTGCGCCCGGTGGCACCCTGCGCACGCATCGGTGGTGGCCGTATAGCCGCCGTGGGGACCGTTGTCGGCCAACGCCAGTCCAGCCGGCAATAGCAGAAACAACAGCAAGCCGGCGGCGAGGGAAAGCAAGACCTTCATTCTAGCCTCCAGCCCTCACTCCACGCCGCCCCCACCCCACAGGGGCGGGGGCGGCAATGAAGCAGAGGTTTCAGAGCAATCGAGGTGCTGCTCCCTATTTCTGGTGACAGACTTCGCACACGCCGCGGTTGCCCAGGCGCAGCAGCGCACTGTCACCACTTGGGATGGGGCCGGGCGGGTTCGCGCCGAAGGGGTCGTAGGTGCCAGCAGCCCAGCCGGTCATCGTCGCCGATGTACCGTGCGGCAGGTGGCAGGTCATGCAAACCACCATGTCGGTTTCGGCCAACGGCAGGGTGTAGCCGCCCATACCCACGGTCTCCGGGTTGGCATTGCCGCCATAGCTGTACGACATGTCGATCCGGTGAGTGTAGGTGCCGGCATCCAGGGTGCTGCCCTGACCGGCGTTAGTCCGGTGGTAGGCATCGTGGCATGCGGAACAAAAGGCGCTCGTGCCGGTGTTCCACTGCTCGGTATCATAGTCCTTGGCCGCACCTTCGTCCACCTGGGCTACGTTTACGGGATTACCGTTGATGGTCTCCTTGATGATGCGATAGTTGTTGGAGCCATGCGGGTCATGGCAGGAAGCGCAGGTCAGGTTGCCGTCTGTGAGGGCAGCCGCGACACCCCGGTTGACGCCATTGCCCCAGGCTGCCGCGGTCGAGTCATCGGCATCGTGGATGGATGTTACGGCGGAGCCGCCATAGTTGACAAACCCGCCGCCCAGCAGGTTGGCATTATCGGTGGTATTGGCGTCGCCGGTGGTGTCTGTGGGATTGCGGCCTTCGAGCCAGACGCCATCCAGCACATTCGAGTCCGCGCCGGTGCCAACGCTGCCATGACAGCTAATGCACAAGTCATAGGTCGTGGCCTCAATGAGCAAGTTGGGACCGCTGGCGGTGTGTGCCCGGTGACACCCGGCGCAGGCGTCGGTGGTGGCGGTGTAGCCGCCGTGCGGGCCGCCATCGGCAGACACCAGCCCGGCTGTGATGAACACAAAGACGAGAACACCGATGGTTACAAAGAACACTTTTTTCATCTAGTACTTTTCTCCTCTCTACTTGCAGTAGCTATGAATAGAACAATGGGTTGACTATTGTTGGTTGTTGGGCTATAGCTATGGCTTGCCTTTTCCCCTCCTTTCTTCTCTTCCATCTTTAATCAACACGCGCTAGTACGACCAAACCTGCACGCGGTTGTTCTCCCGGTCGGTAATGTACAGCCGGCCGGTGGTATCTAGCACAATGTCATTGGGATAGTTGAACTGCCCGTCACCCAGCCCCCAGCCGCCAAAGGCAAACAGGAAATTGGGTTCCGGCCCGGCAACATCATAGACCTTGACGTTCTGCCCCACCGCATCCACCACGTGCAGGCGATCTCGCGCGTCCATTGCCGCACCACGGGGTAGGTTGAGCGCGCCCTCGCCGGCCCCCTGGCCGAAATTGAAGAGAAAGCCAGATTGGTCATTCCAGACCGAGATGCGGCCGTTGTTACCGTCGGTGACATAGAACCGCCCCTGCGAATCGGTCACAGCCACGTTCGGGAAGAGAAACTGACCGTTGCTCTGACCGTTGCAGCCAAAGGTAAACGTGCCTTCAGGCGGACCAAAGTTCCGCCAGGAGGGAGCCAGGATCATGTCGCCCGGAAGCATACGGATCGAGTGTTGATCGGCGGCGACATCGCCCAATAGCATGCGGCCCGATGCTTCTATGCGCACTCCCAGCGGCGACCAACCGGAGCGATCCGGTGCGGGGAGGGTTTGTGCTGTTTCCCCGGGGTTCTGGTAATATACGTTTGCTTCAAACCAGTTATAGGTAAACACAGCCGTGGGCTGCAGGCTCGCCACGTGTTTGGACACATACTCGCTCAAGGTCAGGTCAGGCGCCAGGATCGTGTCCTGGTAACTGCCATCACGATCATACACGAATATGGCATGCTGCAAGCGATCTGAGACAAAGACGCGGCCGGTGTGATCCGTTGCCAGATACACTGGTGAGCGGTGTGCGGGCTTGGTACGCGGTGGCGCAAACGAACTCACCGGGTCACCGTTTCGAGTAAACACCTTGATCAGACGGTCCCCACTGGTTTCAGCCACATAGACTCGATCACCCTGCGGCGAGAGGGCCACGCCAACCGGTCCGTCCAACCCATAGATCGAGAACAGGTAATGTGGGGCATAGTTCACATTCACCGGTACGGGCAGAATCTCGGGCAGCGGCGCCGGTTGCTGGAGATAGCGGCCAAAGAGCACACAGACGCACAGCAGCAGGGCCAGCAACATCAGCAAGAGCAAAAACAACCGGCGCCGTCTCTTTTCCTCATCCCCGTCTGCTTCCGCCTCAACGAGAGCGGTATAGCTCCCAGCTAGCGTTTTTTCCTCAACGGGCGTGGTGTGATTTTCGGACACGTCGACAGACATAGGTCTCTCTAGTCTCATGAGCCCAGTGCAGCCTGGATACGGCCTAGTGTTTGCTGGGTGGCAAAGTCATTGGGATTCAGCTCCAACGCTCGCTGTACCGCTGACAACGCCGCCTCCAACTGGCCCAGCCCTTCATATGTCAACCCCAAACCCAAAAAAGCCGGGGCGAAATCCGGCAGGGCTTGGGTGGCATTTTCGAGGTGGGTTCGCGCCGTCTCGTAATCTTGGTGGCTAAAGGCTTCCATCCCCCGGGCATACGTCACGTGGTCCGGCCGGTTCAGCGTGGAGTAGCTATCGATCATGCCGTGGTAGGCCTCGGCAAAGTCTGGCACCAGGCGTACTGCCTTGTGATACCGCTCCAGGGCGGTCTCGTGTTGACCGCTGGCCTGATACGCCAGGCCAAGCTGGTAGAGCGCATCCGCATCCGTGGGCGTGACGACCAGCGCTGCCTCCAGGGCCGGGATCGCCTCCGCCGGCCGGTTCAATTTCACATAGCTCTCCCCCAAAAAGTAATACGCCGTCTCCAGGACAGTATCCGTTTTGGCCATTGGCTGATCCTTGCGCAAGGCTACGAGTTTCTCCAATGGACCCAGGGCTGCCTCTGGCTGATTCAGGCGAACATGGGCGATGCCAGCGATCAGCAAGGCACTGGTGTTCTCCGGGTACAGGATTAACACCTGATTCACTTGCTCGACAGCCTTCTCATACTGTCCCGCAGCCAGGTAATGCTGGGCCAGCGCTACTCGTGCCTCGGCGTTCTGTGGATCCTCACGCACAGCCTTTTCCAGGTGTTCGATACCGAGGCTGATGGGCGATTGGTCTCCCAGGTGAACGTACCGGTCCCAGATGTAATAGCCGCCGAACAACACCAGGCTGGCAATCAGCGCTGCCAGCGTGATCCAAACGGCACGTTGGATAGCCGGCGTGCTGGGTAGCCGAAGCTTTTGTACGATACGGTCAAGTGATTGCATTTTTCTAGTCTGTTTGCCCGAGGCCTTGGGCAGCTTCCTGATGGTCTTTCTTCAAAGCAACTTCAGAACGAGGTGGGCCTTCCTCTGTGGTCACTTTCTGCAGATATTCGTGAGCCGCGACAATGCGCCGGTACTCGAGCGGGTGCGCATGCTGCATTTCTTCCTCTGACATAATGCCGGTGAAAACGCTCCGGTTTCGGTCTTTGAGACATCCATGGTACATGTGCCAGGTGAGAATAGCCAAGCTGGCCAGGATCGCTTCCCAACGGTGTATGGCCTGGGCAATAGGGTATATCTGACCAGGCAGCACCGATGTAACGACAGCGGGAACCCACAAGACCAACCCGGTAAGACCCATCACCGGTGTGCCCCATAGCAGCGCCCAGTACTCCAGTTTCTCTTCTATAGTGAACCGGTCAAACTCGGGCCGCTTTTTTGCGAGGCCAGCATTAAACATCACCATCTGAACCAGATCGCGAAAATCACGAATACGAGGCCACATGCCGCCACGTTCTTGCTTTACGAACCACGTCTCCAAGATTCGCCAGCCATGATAAAAAGATAGCACAGCAAGCACAATCGCAGCCAGGCGATGGATCGTGCGAACGGTTTCCACATTGCCCAGGATTTGAATGATCCACCCGATGGGAAAGAAAGCACTAAAACTCTGGAGCAGGCCGGTCACGGCCAAAGTACCAAACGACACCAGCAGAATCCAGTGTTCAAGGCTCTGGGAGCGGCTGAAGCGAATAAAAGCTCGCGAGCCATCTGATGTTATCTGCATGCGCGCAGCCAATGACCGGGCCGCTCGCAACCTGCGTTTTATGGTTTCCTTCTTGATTTGCTCAACTGTAATAGCCTCTTCAGTGTGCCCCTTATCAGTCTGGGATATCGTTGGCAAAGTCATAATCCTCCAGTTCTTTTTCGGCCAGGGTTCGGATCCGCCGTATCGCCTGGCGCCTTTCGAGCCAACGCCTGCTCGCATCAAGCCCAATGTAAACCAGAAAGCCACCGATCGTCAGGGGGGTCAGTATCTGATAAGCCAAATTGACGAGGAATAATATCGGCGTATCCTCCCACGTGGGCAAGTAATGGCTGAGCCAGGCGCTTGGGAACATGATGTTGGCATCCGTGTGGCACTGTTGACAAGTGTGCTGCAAGTTGGTGGGATAAACTGTGGACAGTGGATCGTCAATTTGTCGGATATTGTGGATACCATGACAATCAAAACAGACTGCCTTGTGGCTCTGGGTGCCCGCGCCCTGGCGACGAAAGAGGTCTACCGTGCGGCCGTGGAAATCGTCCAGGTAGGTCTGAAAGACAGCTGCCGAGAGACCATATTTTTGCATTAACTCTCGGTCACCATGACAACCTCCACAAACGGATATGCTGTCGTTTCGGTAAGGTGAATCGCGCGGGCCACGAACACTGTGCACCCCATGGCATTCTATGCAAGTGGGAACGTCTGGGTTTGATTCGGCGTCCAGAGCCGCTCCGTGTACACTGGTGCGATAGGTCGAGTAGACCGCCATATGACACGAACCACACATATCCGAAACTTCGGCACGCGGCCGTTCGCCAAAACGAACGGTGTTGTGACTACCATGACAATCCACGCATGCGGGGGCATTGAGATTTCCACCCTCAAGCACCCTGACGTGAGCGCTGTCACCGGCTATCGCGAATTCCTGCTCATGGCAAGAACGACAGGCTTCATTAATGGTCAAGGTCAACTCTCGGCGATCAGCGAACGTTAGCTGCCCACGCAAAGCTACATACGTGGTATCTGGCTGTCCCCCTTCTTTGGGGTGGCAGGCTGTGCATAGGTTCTGATCAGAATGGTGCGGGTAGCGAGTGAGGTCAGTATGACAGGCGACACAATTCAGACCAGCCGGCCCATGAACCGAGTTTTCGTATTCGGTCCTGTTCACGTACAGGGAAATCAACTCGCCGTCCTGAAAACTCGCCACGAAATCAGGATCAGCGTGGCACATCAAACAGTTTTCAGTGGACTCGACCTGGGACAACGTGCTTGCCCCGGCCCATAGCGATCCCCATGCCAGCCAAAACACCCCTACCAGCAACAACCCCACCAAACATTTTGCCCAATTCTTTGGTCTCACTTTCAGTCTTTTGCGCAGATGGAGCATCATGGACATTTGAACATTCCCCTCTAATTCGTCATTGGTGGGCCTGGTGCTTTGCGGCCGAAGTAACCAGCCGATTCGCAACCATCGCGCAAAGCACTCGCGGTTGGGCAGAAACCGCCCAACCGACGCAGTTTAGACAGCGGCTAACTCAACCGGCTGGATATTTACGCCCAACTGCACTGGTCTCTATCCTCACGAGCAAGGCGGCCCCATCTTGATGGAACTGGGTACCCATCACTGCTAATAACTGCCCGCCAGGTGTTTAACGCAAAAATGGCGTAATAGATACGGCCATAGCACACCTACAGAAACCACAACAGGTCCCGCGCACCATCCAAGGTTCTACGGTACCTACAACGCCAACTGGAAGGAGTCGTGGATTGCGTGGCACGGCTGGAGATAACGCGGGTGCAGGTGGACGAGCAGGCTCTGACGGTCTATGGGCTGGCAGGATTGCAGGCCATAGCAGGGGTCCAGGTATTGGGCTGCTCGACCCCGAGCCACGTTGCCGGGGGCTATCGTCGTGGGAGATCGTGGCTGCATCCGCGCTGGCCTGGTGGTCATCCAGTGAGTGCCAGCCGGAGCTACGGAAGGGGAGGTGACCGGTCATATTGCGGGTTCAAGGAGGAACAGAACAACCTGCGTCACAACCGGCTGCCGGCCCCCGTGTTGCGTGCCATCAGCGAGCTTTTGGACCGGCAGGGTCAGATGTAGGAACGGGTGCGGGACCTGGAGCAGTACATTCGCGCAGCCCTGAGAGACGTGGTAGATCTGGAGGACGTCGCTTCTGGACGAGTCCTGGAACTGGGAGCGTTTTGCCGGACAGCCGGGCTAATGCAAGGGTAGTGCCTTGCTATCTGGAAACATCATCAGCATGGCAAACAATACAGAACCGCACCTGACCTGCTGCGTGTAACTGCTCCCCTGGATGGCAATCCGTGCAGATCAACTGGGCCTGGGTGAGGTGAACATCCGGTTTGGAATCGGCCAAGGCTTTGTCTGCATGGCACTCGGATGCTCCACACCCGCGAACCGGGTCGGCACTGGGATTCAGGATCAATCCCTGATGTGCCTCGGACATGGCTGAGGCTTGAGGGGCTCCGCTGTGACAGCTATGGCAGGTCTGTTGGCCATGTGGTGAGTCACCAAAGACCGAGGCGCTCAAATAAGCCATTGCTCCGGCTTGACCAGCCTCGACTTGCAGCCGGTCCAGGTCAGCATGACAACTGACACAACTGTCCTCCACGACCGGCTCACGAGTAGCCGGAACAATCATGGCAGGAAGGCCTAATGAGCCGATCTGAGCCGCCACGGTATTCACTGTCGAGGCCAGAACCAGAGCGGAGAACAGCGCGGTGATCGGCAAATTGCGTGTAGCAAATCGCGTTTTCACCAGTGCACCTCCTGTGGACCGGGAATTGTCTCCAGTACAGACTCACGACGGACGCGTTTGCGCCTTAACAGATCAAGGCCCGTACGCGCGCTGCCGGCGAACGGGCCTCAAAAAGTCGTTCTAACCTCGGCAGCCTGGCGATCCTGGCCCCCCACAATGGGGAACGGTAGACCCATGGCTTTGCGTCCCCGCCTTTCGACGGGTTTGCCCTGAGCGAAGGCTTTCCATTGCTTTCGCTACTATGCTACCACAATTGGCCCCCCGGGTCAATCAGCTTAATGGTCATTAGGTACAATTGGTTATCGAGTTGTACATACAATGCATCAGTTATCCTGGGCTGGCTGACGTTTGGTAGTACCGCGATACTGGCCCGCCAGGTACAAAGCCGGGTTGTATCAGACCCCCGGGCACCCGGGGAAGCCGCATCGGCACTCAAATTGCCAGTCAGCACATGTATGCAGCGAGCGCGTTGATCCCGTTGTCACGGATCTCACGACGCCAAGTTGACCGGCCGACAGTGGTAGTGTACAATGCGAGGGCCGGGTAGTCTGATACCCGGCCAGCTTGGCGGGAGGGGCTATGTTTGACCGGCATTATCGGTTGATCGCCGGCCTGGTGGTGATAGCACTCTTGGTGGGTGGCGAACTGATCACACAGGCGCCGGCGTTGCCATCCTATCCACCGGGATGGGTGATCGGCATGGCCCAACGTCATGGGCTGGACCATCGCCTGGTGTGGGCCATCATCCGGCTGGAAAGCGATGGCCACGCCGACCTGATCACTCTGCACGAGGGCGGCGCGCCAGACATCGGCCTCATGCAGGTCAATCTGGATACCGTCCATGCCATGAGTACGCTGCGCTGGCAAACCATCACCCTGGAAGAATTGCTGGACCCGGCCACCAATGTCGAATGTGGGTGCCTGATCCTGCGCTGGCGGCTGTACGAGGCGTTGCTGGTGGAAGGCTGGCCGGCGTCAGACGTATATGGTGTGGTCGGCCGGCTGGCCGGGATGACGCCGGACGCGAGGCGCGCGGTATATGCCCGGGCCTTGGCCGGCTATAATGGCGGCGCGCGGGCCTTGCAGGCCTGGCCAGCCGTGCCCCCGCCCATCGCCGCCTATGTGCAGGCCGTGCTGGCCGACCCGCCGGGCCTGCGCTGGTAGGGCATCTGGGCTATGGGCGGTCGCGGGGGATGGACCGGTACAGGTTCCAGCCCAGCAGCACTCCCGCGGCGATCAGCATGACCAGCGCGTTCAGGTGCATCCAGGTGAATGGCCCCACCAACGGCGGCCCGCTATCGCGCAAATATGCCATCACAAAGCGCTTGAGGCCATAGAGGAACAAAAAGAGCAAGAAGAGAAAGCCACTAAAAGGCCAGGTTCCCTCATTCTCGGTCCCTGTCTCCTTTGGAGAAAGGGACCTTTCGCGTCTCCCAACCCACTCGATAACCAGCAGCATGACCAAGATGAGCACGTTGGCTACGAGGCTCATGAGCTGGGTGGGGTAACGCATGGCCCACACGCCGTTTTCGCCGGGCAAGAACATTGCCAGCCACGAATCGGTGGGCCGGCCATAGCAGCAGCCATTGGCCAGACAGCCCACCCGGCCCAACACGTTTGCCAGCGCCCACGGCGGCGCGGCCAGGTCCAACACCCAGCCCACCGAAAGCCGCAACCTGCGGGCCAAAAGCGCCGCCGCTATGCTGCCCCCCATGAAGGCCCAAAACACACTGGTCCCCTCCGGCTGAGCCGAGGGGACGAAATACAAGATCAGGTTGATGAGACTGGTCATCAAGATGGTACTGGCAAACCCGGCCAGAACCACCACGAGCAAGCTCGTTAGAAGCACGTTGGGCGGGAGGCCGAGCCGGCGCAGGCGATGAAAGGCATATAACCCACAGACCACCAGGGTCAAGGCACCTACAATCCCATACGTGCCAACTTGCCAGGGACCAACTTGGAGGGTGGGAAGCATGGCGAGATTCCATAGCGCGTGGTGCGTATTGCGTGATTGAACGCAATACGCACCACCATGACTGCTGAGCTGGACGACTTTCTCCTGCGGTTACTGCCGCAGCACCAACGGCAGATAGAGGTGATACTGTGCCCCACCCTCGTCCAGGGTATAGCCCGGGGCCAGGGCAAAGCTCACTGTCGAGGCGTGCACCTCCGGGCTGATGGTGGATGTGGCATTGACGGTGAGCGTCTCACGCATGGTATCCGTGATGGCAATGGGCGGTGTGGCCACGGCCAGGAGATTTGTGCCGCCGGGTAGTCCGCCTCCCCATTCCGAGACGGGGACGGTAAAGGGGACGCCAGCCACCGGCACCGGTACGCCGCTCCCGTCCGCTTCCTGATAATAGTATGCATAATCCCAGCCCTGGGAAGAGGCGGCGTCGATGGTAAAGGTGCGCGCCACCGTGTCCCAGTTCTCCAGGCAGAGAACGTGGGTAAAGGGCACGGTGGGGGTGATGTATTGCCCGTTAGTGGGGAACAACCCGGACGTTCCCCAGCCACAGTCTGCGCCAAACGCCACCAGGGGCGTATGGACTTCTATATTCAAGAGCCGCAGTGCGGTCTGGTAGGGGCCCACAAAGACATAGCCATTGTAGGCCAGCACTTCCATTGGGCAGCCGGCGCAATTCAGCCCCGATGCATCCACAAAGTCGATCTCGAATGCCAGGGCCAGAGGGGGCGGCCAATCTTCCGGATCTAGCCGAAATGGTTGATTGGGGATAGGGAATGTCTCACCTGGCGGCAGCCACCACACCTCCCAATGCGAGTGACCGTCGGCGATAGGAAACCGGGCATTCACGATGGCTTCCAGGTCTGCGCGCCGGGTGACGCTGATGGGGACTGTGGTCCGAGCCACGGCCGCAGGCGGCGAATAATAGCTGAACCGCACGGCATTGGGCTCGCCCGAGTTGCCAGGGTTCAAGTGGCTGGGCGTATAATTCGGCGGGGCGTGGGGAACGCGGATAGCGATGTAGCCCTTTTCCGCGAGTTCGTCCAGGAAGGGGATGGTCTGCCCATCGGGCGTGGTAATGATGGTGCCTTTGGCCGTGGTAGTGGGCGTGTAAACGCCGGTATCCGCAAACTCGATCCACACATCTACGATGTTGCCCTGGGCAGCCACTCTGGCTTCATAGGCCAAGGGCAGATCTAGGCCGGCGCGATCGGGCACCATTGGGCTGCACCCGCGCGTCTGGCATTGCAGGCCCATGACCACCATCAATGCCCCGGCCACCAACACCAGGAGCGCAAAGCATTGCAAATAGACGCCAATTTGACTGTGACGTACAGTTTGAATCAATCGACGCATGGTTTCCTCCCGTAGTAAATATGCAAATGGGCAAATCCCGAATCATTGCTCCTATTCATAGTATACCATAAACCGTCAAGTCTGAGAGCGGGCCGATGAGCGGTAGAGGTTCCACCCGATCAGCATCCCGGCAACCGCCATGCCGACCAGCGCTTGCAGGTGCATCACACTAAGAGGCCCCAGCGTGAGAGGCGGGTCAGTGCGGAAAAAGGCGATGAGGAAGCGCTGCAAAAAGTAGAGGGCGATAAACAGCAAAAAGAGGAATCCATCAAAGGGCCAGATGCGTGACCCGGCCGGCTTGTCGGCCCGGCGCAGCCCATAGCGTTCCACGGCCAGCAGCACGAAAAAGATGAGCAGGTTGGCCGCCGAGTGCATCAGTTGGGTGGGATAGCGCACCGCCCAAAGGCCGGTTGCATCTGGCATGTACACGCCCAGCCACGAGTCGGTGACCAGGCCCCCGCAGCAGCCGGCCGCCAGGCAGCCCAGCCGGGCGATGGCCTGGCCCAGCGGGCATGGCACCACGCCCAGGTCGAACGCCCGGCCCGGCGAGACCTGGTAGTGCCGGCACGCGATCACTGCCACGACGATGGCGCCCACCACGCCCCAAACGATGCTAAAGCCTTCGCCTTCGCCCAGGGTGCCGGTGAGCACCAGACTCGGCAGCCGGGGGATATAGTAGCCCAGGAGCCCGCCGAGCAGCCCCCCCAGAAAGATGGGCGCGCCGCCCCGCATGATGACGCCGGGCGGCAGGTCGAGCTGGCGCAGCCGGTGAAAGGCATACAGCCCCACCACGATCACCGCCAGGCCGATCATGGTGGCATAGGTGTGGATTTCCCAGGGACCAATGTGCAAGGCAGGTAGCATGGCGGGCATTCCTCCGTGCCCTCGCTGTCGAGGGAGCGAGAAGCCAGATATGCGGTCGCTGGTCACGTCCAGCCTATCGCATGTTCACAGTATACCACAAGTTGTCAACTGGTGCAGCCATTTTGCGCCCACTGGCAAGAACCCCCCACTTGTGATACAATGGGCGTCCCCTAACCTGGGCGAGCCAGAACCAACCAAGGCCAGTGTTCTGGAGATTCTTGCTCGTTGTACAAGAATTTCACGGGTTAGGCCGCGACCATCCATCGGAGGCTGCCGTGACCACCCGCCGCGAATTCACCATCGCCAATGAATACCAATACAACCACAAAGGCCCGGTGCGCTGGGTCCTCTCGCACATCCTGCGCTACCCGATCTTGCCCCTGGGCGTGGTGCTGGGGATCTTTTGCGGCAACCTGTTCTATAGCTGGGTGCCCGAACTCACCGGCCAGGCCTTTGACGCGGTAGTATCTCCGCAGCCGGATGTGCAGGCATTGCTCTGGATCGCCCTGGGCGTGCTGGCGCTCCGGGGGCTCTCGGGCCTGACTATCCTGGGCGGCGCGTACGTGGTGGAACTGCTGGCCCAGATCATGGAGCGCGACACCCGCGACGAGTTGTACATCAGCCTGCTGGGCAAGAGCCAGACCTTTCACTCGCGCCAGCGCATCGGCGACCTGATGGCCCGGGCCACCAATGACGTGCACCAGCTCAACCTGATGATCAGCCCCGGCCTCAACCTCATCGTGGACTCGTCTTTTTCATTGATCATCCCCTTTGTGCTCATTGCCCTGATCCGGCTGGAACTGCTGCTGGTGCCGGTGATCTTTTTGTTCGTCCTCATCGCCACCGTGTGGGACTATAATCGGCAGCTCAACCCGGTGACCGAGGCCCAGCGCGAGCAGTTTGGCGTGCTCAACGCCGGCCTCACCGAGACCATCGCCGGCATCGAAGTGGTCAAGGCCTATGCCCAGGAGTGGCAGGAGCGGCGCAAATTCACCGGCCAGATCCGCCGCTATCGCGACCTGTTCGTCCAAGAAGGCGAGATCCGCGCTCGCTACCTGCCCTGGCTCATGTTCACCATCGCCCGGGCCATTGCCTTTTTGCACTCGCTGTGGCTCTGGACCCAGGGCAACATCACCATTGGCGAGGTAGTGGCCTTTAACGGGCTGGTGGGCCTGCTGGACTTTCCCACGTTCATCTCGATTTTCACCTTTTCCCTGGTGCAATTGGGCTTTGCCAGCGCCGAGCGCATCCTGACCCTCATCAACACCGAGACCGAACTGGACGAGAACGAGACCGGCGTGCGCCAGCCGCTCCGGGGCGAGGTGGTCTTTGACCACGTGACCTTTGCCTACGACGGCGCCCAGGGGGACGCGGTCCTCAAAGACATCAGCTTCCATGTCCAACCCGGCGAAACCATCGCCATCGTGGGGCAGACCGGCTCCGGCAAGAGCACCCTCACCCGGCTCATCAACCGCATCTATGACGTGAGCGCCGGCCGGGTGCTGGTGGACGGCGTGGACGTGCGCGACTGGAGCCTGGAATCCCTGCGCTCACAGGTCAGCACCATCGAACAGGACGTGTTCCTGTTTTCCCGATCTATCGCTGACAACATTGCCTTTGGCCTGCCAAACGCGGACGAGGCGGCCATCGAGCAGGCCGCCCGCGAGGCCCAAGCCGACGAGTTTATCGCCAGCTTTGACCAGGGCTACGAAACCGAGGTCGGTGAGCGCGGCGTGACCCTGAGCGGCGGTCAGCGCCAGCGCATCGCCATCGCCCGGGCCTTTCTCACCGACCCGCGCATCCTCATCCTGGACGACTCGACCAGCGCCATCGACAGCGCCACCGAGGACCAGATCCAGCGGGCCATGCGCCGCATCAGTCAGCAGCGGACCACGTTCCTCATCACCCATCGCCTGTCGCAGATCCGCTGGGCCGACCGCATTCTGGTGCTCCGGCGCGGCGAGCTGGTGGACCAGGGCACCCACGACGAGTTGCTGGCCCGCTGCGAGCCTTATCGCAACATCTTTGCCCGGTACGATGATGCATTGGTCGCTCAGAATGACGCAGACGGAGAGGAGGTGTCGTCATGGGATGGTTAATGGACGGCCTGGATACCGAATCCTACGACCGCACCTATAGTGATCGGGCGCTGATCCAGCGCATCATCAGCTACTTTCGGCCGCACTGGAAGGCCATGATCACCGTGGCCGTGATGGTGTTCCTGCACTCGCTGACCCGGGCCGCCTGGCCCATGGCCATGTCCTACGCCCTGGACGCCATCACCGCCGACGCCCGCCTGATCAACATCACCATCATGGTAGTGCTCGTGCTGCTGTCCGGCGCGCTGGGCTGGTTGTTCAACTTTTTACGGCAGCGCTATTCGGCCCGCGCCATCGGCGACGCCGTGTTCGACCTGCGGGAGGACGTGTTCGCGGCCATCACCCAGCGCGACATGTCCTTCTACGACGAGACGCCCACCGGCAAGATCGTCAGCCGCGCCACATCAGACACGCAAGACTTTGCCAACGTGGTCGAGCTGACGATGAACCTGCTGAGCCAGATCCTGACGGTGGTCATCCTCAGCGTGGTGCTCGTGTACATCAACGTCTGGCTGACGCTGCTGCTCCTGGCGATGGCCCCGGTGTCCGTGTTCATCGCCCTGGCCTTCCGGCGCATCGCCCGGTGGGCCACCCTGCGCGCCAAGCGGGTCACAGCCCTCATCAACGCCAACATCCAGGAATCCATCAGCGGCATCAGCATCGCCAAGGGCTTTCGGCAGGAGCAGGCCCTCTACAACGAGTTCGCCGACATCAACCGGCAATCGTTCCGGGTCCACCTGGTGCGGGGGATCACGCTCAACTCGGTCTTTCCCATCCTCAACGTCACCGCCGGCATTGGCACGGCGATCCTGCTCTACACCGGCGGGCAGGCCGTCCTCGGTCTCGTCATCAGTGCCGGGACCTGGTTTCTGTTCATGCAGGCGGTGGACTATTTCTGGTACCCGTTGCTGGGCATCGCCTCGTTCTGGAGCCAGTTCCAGGATGGGCTGGCAGCCAGCGAGCGCGTCTTTGCCCTCATCGACGCCGAATCCAAGGTGGTGCAGATCGGCGACGAGCCGGTGCCAGCCGTGGAGGGCCGCATCGAGTTTGACCGGCTGCGCTTTTCGTACACCGACAAGGAAGTGGTGCTGCCGGATTTCTCGCTCACCATCGAGCCCGGCGAGACGGTGGCTATCGTGGGGCACACCGGCGCCGGCAAGAGCAGCCTGGCCCGGCTCGTCACCCGCTTTTACGAGTTCCAGGGCGGCCAGATATTGATGGACGGGCGAGACGTGCGCACCTTGAACCTGGGCCAGTATCGCCGGCACCTGGGCCTGGTGCCCCAGTCGCCGTTCCTGTTCTCCGGCACCGTGGCCGACAACATCCGCTACGGCCGACCGGACGCCAGCGACGAGGAGGTGACGGTGGCTGCGCGCCAGATTGGCGGCGGCGACTGGCTGCTGGACCTGCCGAACGGCCTGAACACCGACGTGGGCGAGCGCGGCGCGAGCCTGTCGATGGGGCAGCGGCAACTCGTGGCACTGGCGCGTGTGGTGCTCCACGATCCGGCCGTTTTTATCCTGGACGAAGCCACGGCCAGCGTGGACCCGTTTACCGAAGCGCAGATCCAGGAGGGCCTGGACACCATCATGCGCGACCGCACATCCATCGTCATCGCCCACCGGCTCTCCACCGTCAAGCGCGCGGACCGGACCATCGTCATTCAGGATGGTCACATCATCGAAGAAGGCACCCACGACGCGCTGCTGGCAGCCGGCGGCCACTATGCCGAGTTGTACAACACCTACTTTCGCCACCAGTCGTTAGAGTATATCGAGAGCTTTGGGCGGGAGCAAGTCGCTGCCGAGGTTGCAGCTTTCGCTTCAGACTGACCGCAGACCGCTTGCTCTGGCATCCAGCTTCCAGTAGCCAGCTAACAAGGAGTGTGACCTTGAAAATCACCTTCCACGGCGCGGCCCGGACCGTCACCGGCTCCATGCACATCGTCGAGTGCAACCGCCAGCGCGTGCTGCTGGATTGCGGCCTGTTCCAGGGCCGGCGTGCCGAGGCGTTCCAGCGCAACCGCAACCTGCCCTTTGACGCCCGGCGCATTACGGCCATGATCCTTTCCCACGCCCACATTGACCACTCGGGCAACCTCCCCAACCTGGTGCGCAGCGGCTTTGCCGGCGAGATCTATTGCACCTCGGCCACGCGCGACCTGTGCAGCATCATGCTGCGCGATAGCGGCCACATCCAGGAAAAAGACGCCGAATATGTGAACAAAAAGCGGGCGCGCCGGAGCGAGAAACCGGTGGAGCCCATCTATACCGTCGCCGACGCCGAGGCCAGCCTCCAGTGCTTTGTGGACCTGCCCTACTGGCGCTGGTTTCAGATTGGCCGGGGTCTGCGCGTGCGATTCTACGACGCCGGGCACATCCTGGGCTCGGCTATCACCGTCGTCGAGTCGCGCGGGCTGACCGGTACCACACGCCTGGGCTTTACCGGCGACCTGGGCCGCCTCGACCTGCCCATTCTGCGCGACCCCGAGGTGCCCTCGGACCCGCTGGATGCCCTCATCGTCGAGAGCACCTATGGCAACCGGCGCCACGGCCCCATCCAGGAAACCGAGGGTGAACTGGCCCGCGTGGTGAACGAGACCGCGAAACGCGGCGGCAAGGTCATCATCCCAGCCTTTGCCGTGGAGCGCACGCAAGAGATCGTCTACTCGCTGCACAAGCTAACAAACGCGCAGCGCATCCCCAGCCTGCCCATCTTTGTGGACAGCCCGCTGGCCATCAATGCCACGGACATCTTTCGCGTGCATCCCGAGTGTTTTGACGCCGAGATCAACGAGTTTCTGCTCCGCGAGCGCGACCCATTTGGCTTTGGTCAGCTTCACTACACGCGCGAAGTGGCAGAATCCAAGGCCATCAACGAGGTCCAGGGCCCCTGCGTCATCATCAGCGCCTCGGGCATGGCCGAGGCCGGGCGCGTGCTCCATCACCTCAAGAACAACATCGAAGACAAGCGCAACACGGTGCTCATCGTGAGCTATCAGGCCCCCAACACCCTGGGCCGCAAGATCGTGGAGCGACGGCCGGAGGTCCGGATTTTCGGCGAAGAGTACAAGCTGCGGGCCCACGTCGAGATCATCAACGGGTACAGCTCGCACGCGGACCGGGACGAGTTGCTGGGCTGGATCAAGCGCCTGCCACAACTGCCCCGGCATGTGTTCGTGGTTCACGGCGACGAAGACCAGTCAAACCCCTTTGCCGACGCCGTCCGCAACCTGGGCGTCTCCAGCGTCCGCATCCCGGCCCGGGGGGAAAGTTATACCGTGTAACGGAACCCGGCGGCATTGCCATTGAACCCCATCCGGTAGATCGCGATAGGCGGCTGAAACAGCCACCGTCTGCAACAACATGCGGATTCCGCGCAGCAGACTGCGGCTCCCCGAGCCGCAAACCCAATGTCCGGAGAACCTCGTCCATGACGAAACATCGAACCAGGCGCCCCCCGCACATTTATGAGCCGGGAATCTGTTACCTGGTTACGACCAATACCGCTCATGATGAACCCTTTTTCGTTGACCGTGCAAACACACCCGTCGTCTGCGCCGACCTCGACTTTTATCGCCGCAAGTTCGATTTCAAGCTCATCGCTCACGTTATCATGCCAAACCACATCCATTTCATCATGCTGCCGTCCGAGGCTGATTTTGAGCGATTCAAACAAGATCAGACTGCTCAGGGAGGCAAGTATGCCGGCGCGCCGGAAGAATACTATTTGAGCAAGATCATGGAAGACATGAAAAAGCACATCAGCCATGAGGTAGGATCTCGCCTCCACCGCCATCCTTTCCACATGTGGCTCCCCGGCTTTTTCGACCGGCCGATCTTTGATCGCGACGGGTTGCGCCGGGCAGTTGACTATGTTCACGATAACCCGGTAA
This sequence comes from Chloroflexota bacterium, assembly GCA_018823415.1. Lineage (GTDB taxonomy): Bacteria > Chloroflexota > JAHJIN01 > JAHJIN01 > JAHJIN01 > JAHJIN01. Next base: position 18,229 of record JAHJIN010000520.1, read on the forward strand.
AGGCCAAGCTGGTTGGCGAGTCGGCCGATTACCCCTTTTCCAGTTATCGGCAACTCGTTTTAGGGCAACTGGATGGGCTGCCTCTGGTCATGGATACAATAGACTGGTAGGAGCGGCTACCCACAACGCCAGGGGCCTTGCCGTGGCAGGGTGCTGCGCTCAAGGCAGCCGCGGGCTGCAAGAGCAGGGCATTTCACCCGGTAGACCGTGGCGCGATAGGCGGCTGGGGCAGCCGCCGTCTGCAACAACAGTATATTTCACCGAGCAGACAACGGCTTGGGGAGCCGCTGTCTGGAGAGCGACTGAGGTAGCCGCCGTCTACAAACAATAGTAACTCTGGTCTGCCGGTCCAGATAACAAGATGCATACTCTTATCATCAAAGCCTATCGCGACCTGACCCGGCGCAAGCTGCGCTCGGCCCTCACGCTGGTGGGCATCCTCATCGGCGTGGCCGGCATCGTCGCCATCGTCACCACGGCCCAGAGCCTCGCCGACGCCCAGACCGCGGCTTACAACAACGCCTCGCAGAACGACGTGTGGTGCTGGACGTGGAACGCGTCTCCGGCTATTCAACGCCCCCTGGAAGCTATCCCCAACGTGGCGGCCGTGGAGCTGCGCACCAGCTATTACACCCGCTGGCGCGTCCCGGCCCAATACGGCATCGGTACCGCCTGGCGCAGCGTGCGCCTCATCGGCTTGAACGACTATGAGAACGTGCGGGTGAACCAGGTGCTCCTGCGCGAAGGGAACTGGCCCGGCCCCGGCGAGGTGCTGGTGGAGCAATCGTCGCTGGACGCGAACCCGGTGCGCATTGGCGACACCATCACCATCAAGACGCGGGAGGGCCGGGGCGAACGCACCCTCACCGTGAGCGGCATCGCCTGGACCCCGGCCTACCCCTCGGCGGCCATCCTCGCCACGTCCCTGTGCTATGCCCCGGCCGCCGACGTGCAGGAATTCGCCGGGCTCACCGGCGACAACCAGATCCTCTTCAAGTTGACGGACATGGGCCAGCGCGACGAGACGGCCAAGCGCATCAGCGAGACGCTGCGCCGGCGCAACGTCTGGTTCGACCAGATGCATGTGCGCGACCCGGACGAGTTCGTGGGTAAGCGCGAGCTGCAAGCCGTCTTTGCCGTGATGACCCTGTTCACCGCCCTGGGCCTGGTCATCAGCGGGTTCCTCGTCGCCAACACCCTCTCGGCCATCGTCTCGGAGCAGGTAGGCGAGATCGGGGCCATCAAGGCCGTGGGCGGCACGCGGCAGCAGGTGCTGGCGCTGTACCTGGTGGCCTCGGCGCTATACGGCGTGGTGGGAACCGTCGTCGGCAGTATCATTGGCTTTCTGGGCAGCGGCGTGCTCATCGACTATATCGCGCCGTTCCTGACGCTGGATGTGGGCCGGCCGGTGGTGCCCCGGGCCTTTGCGCTGGGGGCCGGGGTCGGCATTGGCGTCGCCATCGTGGCCGGGTTCTGGCCGGCCTGGCACGGCACCGGCATCAGCGTCCGCGAGGCCCTGGCGGCGTATGGCATCGTCTCTACCTATGGGCAGGGGACGGTGGACCGACTCCTGCGGCGCGTGCGGGGCCTGCCGCCGCTGGTGCTCTTTTCGGCGCGCAACCTGGGCCGGCGCAAGAGCCGCTCGCTCATCACCTTTCTGGCGATTGGCGTGGCCGCTGCTGCGTTCCTGGCAGCCCAGGCCACCAGCATCTCGGTGGAAACGGCCATCGACACCTTGTTCAACGTGTACAACACTGACGCCTGGGTCTGGTTCGAGGAGCCGGTGCAGGCCGGTTTCACCACGCGCTTGGCAGCGGTGCCCGGCGTCGCTGCCGTGGAACGATGGGGCAACGTCCACGGCTATGTCCAGCACGTGCAGGCCCTTATCTATGGGCTGCCGGCCGACACGCAGATGTATCGCCACGAGGTGGTGGCGGGGCGGTGGTTCGCGCCCGGGGCCTGGGACGAGATTGTGCTGACCACCGGCCTGGCCGACGAGGCCGGCGTGCGCGTGGGCGACACGGTGACGATGGACATCTGGGGCAACCAGCGGGCCTTTCAGGTGGTGGGCCTGGCGGTGGACAATATCACCTCTGGCATCGGGGCCACGCCCATCGGCAAGGCGTTTGCGCCGGGAGAGACGGTGAGCCGCGTGATGGGCCGCCAGGGCTGGGCCGACTTTTTCGCCGTGCAGACCGAGGACACCAGCCCGGCCGGCGTGGAGGCCGTGCTCACGCGACTGGAAGACAAGTACGGCCATCTCAAGCTCCGCGCTGCCGCCGCCTATGCCGACATCGAGTATGCCCGCGACGTGTCGCGCATCCTCACCGTGGCCCTGTGGGCGATGGTGGTCATCGTGGCGCTAAGCGGGGGCATTGGCGTGCTGAACACGCTGGCCCTGAACGTGATGGAACGCCGCCGCGAGATCGGCGTGCTGCGGTCCATCGGCGCGGTGGACTGGAGCATGGTGCAGGTGTTCCTGACCGAGGGGCTGATCCTGGGCCTGCTGGGGGCCATCGTGGGGCTGCTCGTCGCCTATCCCCTGGCCCACTATTTCGTGACCACCATTGCCGACAACATGGGCTTTCCCATCGCCACCGTGTTCACCGGCGAGACGGCCGCGGCCGGCGTGCTCTTTGCCCTGGTATTGGCAGCCGTAGCGAGCCTGGGGCCGGCCCTGGGCGCAGCGCGCATGCGCGTGAGCGAAGCGTTGCGGTATGAGTGAGCAGCGGCGCGGGGGAGCAGGGGATTGACAGACAGCGGGCTGAGGTGATATACTGAGCGCGCCGGGCATCCCGGCCCGTCGAATCCGCGAAGCGTCTGTATCGAACACGCTCAGTGAAAGGAGCAAATGACATGGAGAAAACAAAGTACGAGAAACCCGTGGTCCTGGATCTGAGCGGCCGCGCCGCCGCCGGCCAGGGTCCCCTGGCATGCATGACCGGGGACGGAGTACCCGCAATCACGTGTTTTACTGGAGGCAATGACGCGGCTTGTTACACGGGAACCATCGGCCTCCCAGTTGTCGAAGACTGCTTCCATGGGACAAGTCCAGATGGTGCCTCGTGCGTGCCTGGTATAAGTGCAGACGCCTATGAATGCGCAGGCGGCAGCGGCCCGCTGTACCCCGGCACGTGTACCGTAGGACCATCTGTTGTCTTTTAGACGGCATCGACGGTAACAACCTCTCGCCCGTCGGGGAGCTCGGCCCTCCGACGGGCGGCAAAGAATAACCCCTGTGAACCTCACCGACCGGCCCATTCCCAGCCCGGGGGTCGTGCTGCGGGCGGACTTTGGCGATTACGCGCTGCTGTTCCACCCGCTCTTTGACGACCTGGTGGGGCTATCTCCCGTGGCCCTGGCGACCTGGCGCGCGCTGGACGGCCGGCGCACCGTTTCCGAAATAGCCGCCCTCGTGCGGGCGCAGTTCGACGGTGCACCGGAGAGCGTGGCCGAAGACGTGGTCGCGTTCCTGTCCGACCTGACCCGACGCGGCTTTGTGCTCACGGAACCAGAGAGACCGGGGGACGCAGGGACGCGGAGACACACCTCCTCACCGCGTCCCCCTGTTCCCCCTTCACCACATCCTCCTGTCACGCTCGTCCTGGCCGACGGCAGCCGCCTCCTCATTCGCGCCGGAGACGAGCCGGCCGCTCGCGTGGTGGCCCAATTTGCGGCGTCGGCATCCCTCACCCTAACCCCTCTCTCACTGGGAGAGGGGCCAGGGGTGAGGGAGAGTCGCCTGTTGGTCGTGACAGAGGGCCATGCCGTGCCCAAAGACACCGCCGGGAGCGGCTCCGTCTGCGTCATCCAGGCCCCGGGCCGGGAGCCAGAGCTCCGATCCGGCAAGGGGCGCGGGGCCGGCCTGGCTCTCCGGCCGCTCAGCGAGACGGAATGGCTCTGGCAGCAGCTCGCGCGGCTGTCGGCCTTCATCGGCAAGGAAGTTCAGACGCGCGGCGGCGTGCTCCTGCACAGCGCGTTGGCCCTGCTCCCTTCTCCCTCTGGGAGAGGGGACGGGGGTGAGGGCGGCGTCCTCATGGCCGGGCGCTCCGGCGTGGGCAAGACCACGGCCAGCATCCGCCTGCCGCCACCCTGGCGCGCCCTGTGCGACGACGTGACGCTGGTCGTGCGCGACGACAAAGGCGCGCCATGGTGGGCGCATCCCTGGCCCACCTGGAGCCGGCTCTTCGGCAAGCATGCGGACGACCGATGGGACGTGCAGGCCGCCGTGCCGTTGCGGGCTATCTTTGTCGTGGATCAGGCCGCGCAGGATCGGACTGCGCCGGCCGGCGCAGGAGAGGCTGTCGGCCTACTGCTGGAGGTAGCCCGGCAGGCGTCGCGGCGACTGTGGGTAGGGGCCACGCCGGACGAGCTTCGCGCGTTCAACGCCCAGCGCTTCGAGAATCTGTGCACCCTGGTCCAGGCCATCCCCGTTTATCTCCTGGACGTGAGCCTGGAGGGCACGTTCTGGGAGGAGATGGCGCGGGTGCTGTAGACCACAGGATAGCGCGGAGAGATGACTAACGGGCCGGATCTGCTACAGTTAACGTTTGACGCAATGACGCATCACTCATCACGGAGGAAATCATGTTCCAAGACTACCACGACGCTGTGGCCTGGGGCCGCGACAATGACGTCCAGATGGTCGATCTCAAGTTCTGCGATTTGCGGGGGCGCTGGCGGCACGTGACCATGGCCGCCAACCAGTTGGCCGAGCCGCTGTTCACCCAGGGGGTGGGCTTCGACGGGTCCAGCGTGGGCTTTAAAACCGTCGAGGCCGGGGACATGGTCCTGATCCCAGACCCGGCCACCGCCACCTGGGACCCCTTCTGGGAGGTGCCCACCCTGAGCTTTATCTGCGACGTGCAGGAGGCCGGCTCGGGCGCGCCGTCGCCGTTGGCGCCCCGGCAGGTGGCCCAGCGCGCCGAGGCGTACCTGCGCCAGACCGGCCTGGCCGACGAGAGCCGCTGGGGGCCCGAGTTCGAGTTCTATGTCTTTGATTCGGTGAGCTATCTGGACGAGCCGTCCAGCGCCGGGTATATCGTCACCTCGGCGGAGGCGGCCTGGGGCGAGGAGGAGCGCAAGACCGGCTATCGCATCCTGCACCAGCAGGGCTATCACGTAGCGCCGCCCCTGGACGAGCTGTACAACCTGCGCGCCGAGATCGTGCTGCACATGGAAGACGCCGGCTTTCCGGTGAAATACCACCATCACGAGGTGGGCGCGCCGGGCCAGTCCGAGATCGAAACGGTGATGGGGCCGCTGGTCTGCACCGGCGATGCCACCATGCACGCCAAGTACATCACACGCATGGCCGCCCACGAGCGCGGCAAAGAGGTCACGTTTATGCCCAAGCCGGTGCAGGGCGCGGCCGGCAACGGCATGCACGTGCATCAGCACCTGTTCAAGGCCGGTCAGCCCTTGTTCTATGACGCCGAGGGCTATGGCGGCTTGAGCGAACTGGGGCGCTATTACGTGGGCGGCCTGCTGCACCACGGCCCGGCGCTGCTGGCCTTTACCAACCCCAGCACCAACAGCTATCGCCGATTGGTCCCCGGGTTCGAGGCGCCGGTCAAGCTGTTCTACTCGCTGGCGAACCGCTCGGCGGCCATCCGCATCCCGGCCTATGCCACCGAACCCCTGGAAAAGCGCATCGAGTTCCGGCCGCCGGACGCCACCTGCAACATTTACCTGGCCCTGGCTGCCATGCTCATGGCCGGCATCGACGGCGTCCAGCGGCGCATCGAGCCGGCGGCGGCCGGCTTTGGCCCCTTTGACGAGAACGTGTTCGACTGGCCCCCGGAACGCTTGCAGCAGGTCCAGTCTCTCCCCACGTCGCTGGGCGATGCCCTGGCGGCCCTGGAAGCCGACCACGAGTTCCTGCTGGCCGGCAGCGTGTTTAGCGAGGAGTTGATCCGCGTGTGGGTCCAGGAAATCGGCCAGGACATCCGGCAGATCATCCAACGCCCGCATCCCTACGAGTATACGCTGTACTTTAACTGCTAGATGGCGCCCCTCGCACCGGGCACCCGGGCAAAAAGCCCTCGGGGATTGTCCCGAGGGCTTTTTGAGGTGTCATAGACTTCTCCGAGTAGGCGCTTTTTCGGCCCTCTCCGTGGGGACACTGACCTGACATACGGTCTTGTGGTATAATACCGCAGCAAGCTTGACTACGCCCCCGGAGGTGCTGCGGTAACCCCATGGACCACAAACGACA
>JAHJIN010000521.1 GCA_018823415.1 Chloroflexota bacterium
CTCCAAGATAGATTCTGGCGCGGGCGCCAGTTGGCAGCCCTTATTCTACACGTTGTGCGGTCATCTGGCAAGATTCGTATTCGTCACCTCCCGCGCTGACGCGGATATTTTCACAAGCTCTGAGCTGGCTGAGGTGTCGGTTGCTTTTTGCCGAACAGCTTGTTCAACGATTTCATTCGAGTTCTCCTCGTATAATATGTGGTGTGGGAGGTGCCAGCCCACCCCCACTTGACAACCAGTGGATCCCTGACTATCCTGGGGGCTGGCCCAGGGAGGGTAGCGCTTCCACAAAAAGAATGTAACCCAATTCGCCTTTTGCCTCCATCTTGGTAGGACGGTCAACTGATGCTGACGATTGGTTGCGCGCTTACTTCACCACTAGGCGTACCGGTGGTAGATCGACCCATAGCAAGTCCAGAGTTGTGACATCGTTGGGAACGGCGAAAATATATTCGATGTTTGCCTGCAGATCCGCAATCGCCAAAACCTTTCCTCCCCTTCCTCCATCTTCTTTGGTGGAATCATAGTAAAGTGCCGGCGCTACGCCAGCCAGGAGCCAAGGATATGTGTCCCCCACACTATCCTTCACTAAAATCCGTTTGTTCACGTAGGCAATCTCCACTGGCGATTTGTTCAAGTTTTCAACGGTGATTCGTACGAAGAGTAGATAGGTATTCGGGACGTCTGATTTAAACGTCCGACCACCCCACTCAAACTCAGCGCCTTTGTTCTCAGCGGAGCGAACGGTGATTCTCCATTCGTCTCCGCCAACTGGCTCATTCATCCCAAAAGCAGGCGTAGGCATGGCCGTTGGCGCGGCTTGGAGTATGTTACATGCGACCAAAAGGAACGCGATCAGGCTCAATCCGGCCATTTGCGGCAGCAATCTCTCGTGATTCATCATATCCTCCTCAGTACGATTGTTGGGTTTAGAAACGGACTCGAGTTTGGGCGGCCCACATAACGGTTGGGGTGAGCCGCGCCCACCCGCCCCCGCTGGCGCGACCCGCCGGAACTACCGACACCTTGGCAGGCAGGACCCGATTCATTCAAGTGCCAGGGTGGGCGTCGACTCCGCACAGGGGGTGCGATCGGTGCGCTCGAAACCGCGTCTCGGACGTGGGAGATGAGCGGCGCCAGTTGCGTCAATTTTCGCCACTGGGTGTCCAGGTAGGTACGATGATCCAGCTCGGGTGCTGATTCGTCAACCCTTACTGGAGCGAGTCGTCTGGTTGCTGCAACGACAGCGCGGCCGCTGTCATCATTGGGGACTGCGCTTCATGGCAGAAGACATCATGGAGGTTCACCATCTGGACGGTCATCGACGGAACCAGGCGCTCAACAATCTGACGCTACTCCACGGTCACTGTCATGATGAAGCTCACCACCAGCGGTACTTGTGACCAAAGCCCATCGTCTGAGGAGCCGGGTGAGGCTAACGTCTCACGCACGGCCCGTAGGGTGAAGTGGCGGCGGCGCGCAGCGGGCGACCGCCCTGCCGACCATAATTATGCCGCCTATCACTTTGAAAACATTACTCTCTGAATGCAATGTTAGCAAAGGCCATAGCCCCCCGCAACGGCACGCTCCGAAATGAAGCCATCTTGCTTTTCGCCAACTCGCCGCGCCAATAAGCCGCGCGCGTGCCGTTGTCGGGGAGCGTGTGTTTCCAGACGTTCAGGTTTATAGTTGCTTAGCGACGCGGTTCACGGGCGCGCGGTAGCGCGTACCGTGCAACCGCTGGTTCGACGTGGCATTTAGGTCATTCATCGCCGTGCAGTTCCTTTTCCAGTAACTCTTTCCTCTCGGCAGGACACTCATCCTTGAGGAGGTCAACGGCTTGGCTCACCTGACTTCTGGAGTAGTCTGACGGCGTCATTCCACGCGACAGGATGACGTTGAATATCTTCTTCACTCCGTAATCACTGAGCCGCCACACGGCCTTCGCGGCTTCCCGCGCAAGGGCTTGGTCGCGTTGGACTAAGATGTCCGCTATGGCAACCGGAATAGGACCGACGCACTCGATATGTGGCAACCGCAGCGTCTGCATGACGACATCGCTATTTGGATGATGCAGTAACACGGTTATCCAGTGATTTTGAAGTCGTTGCTGGTCATTTGCGACGTATGATTTATACCCATCATCATCCGGCCACACTGGCGGAAGTGATGACTGTCCCATGAAGACAGTAACATCAAGTGTCCTTGGAGCTCGAACTGGTTTGTCAGCCCACAAGCCACCAGCCCATTCGCCGCCAGGGATGGTTATAGTGTCTCCGCCAGATTCGGGGCGCTCTTGTCTTACCTGTCTTGCCGCAGGCGGATCCTCCTTGATGCGTCGCCCGAACAGATTGCATAGGAATCTCATCTGTGCCTCCTTTCGTCTTTCTTCGTCGAAACTCTTGATTATACGGAATGTCTGGAAACGCTCACTTCACGCAACTGGCGGCATAACGGCGCGGCAGATAAGCTGCACGAAGCGGAGGCGCGCTGGCCCCGCATGGGCCGGCCATCTGGGCCGAAGTCATCGATACCGCCCTGCGCCGCTATGACCTCGATCTGAGCCTGATCTTTTACGATCTGACCGCGTTTGTCACCCATGGCGACTATGCCGGGAGCGACCTGGTCCAGTTCGGGATGGCGCACAATACGCCCAGCAACAAACGCAAGGTCAAAGCGGCCCTGGGGGTGACCGCTGACGGGAACATCCCGGTCGACTACTGGCCCTGGGCCGGCAATACGGCGGACAAGACCACCGTCCAGAGCCACCTGGAACGACTGGGCCAACTGCTGCGGGCGCATGGCTACCAGACCCAGCAGGTACTGGTGGTCGGGGACCGGGGGACCCTGGATGACCGGCTGGCCTTGGTGTATGATGACCACCACCTGCGCTATCTGGCGGGCCTGCAACCGCAGAAAAAAGTCCACCAGAACCTGGTCTACCAGTTGCCCGACAGCCAGTTCTACCAGCATCCCCTCACCGCTAGTGACGACCCCGCGGCGGGCTACTGGGGCGTACCCGTCGCGGTGCCCTTCGCGCATGAGGGGCGTCAGGTCACCCATCGGGGCCTGGTCGTGCTCAGTGGCCCCATGCGGCGCGCCCACACGCAGTGTCCTGTGGACGCCGACACCCGGACCCGCCACTTCCAGGCCCTCTGGCCCGCGCTGAACACCGTCGCGGCCAAAGCCGCCGCCAATACGCCCCACTATCGCAGTGCCGCCGCAGTCCTGGCCCGGGCCGAGACCCAACTCCGGCACTCCCCCGTCGGCCAATTCGTGGCGGTCTGGACCACCGGCGAAAAAGGCCATATCCAACTGCACTGGCGGCTCAAAGTGGAAGAGTTGCACGCCGCGATGGAGCGGGACGGGCGGTACTTGCTAGTCACGAACAACCCCACCCTCACGCCCCAGCTCATGCTGACCCGCTATCGCCAGAAGGACGGCGTGGAAAAACGTAACGCGGTCTGCAAGCAAGATCTGGTGGTCAGCCCGATCCATGTGCATCAGGATGAGCGCATCCAAGCCCTGTTGGTGCTCAACATGGTGGCTTTGTTGACCTATAGCCTGGTGGAACGCCAATTGCGCCAACAGGGCTGCCAGTTGACCACCCGGCGGGTCATCGCCCAATTGACCACGCTCACCCTCACCGAAACGCACTGTCGGGATGGCAGTGTGCTCCGC
>JAHJIN010000522.1 GCA_018823415.1 Chloroflexota bacterium
AGCACTGGCCCTCATAGAACTGCTACCAGCCCCCATGAGCGAAAAAAACGTGATGGGCAGGCTTGGTTCAAGACGTCCCAATTTCGGTTATTTAGGTGCGTTTTACGTCTCCAATCCCGACTTGACTTTTACCGCACTCTTCCCAACACCAGTCACACGTTCGATGGATGCCGGGCACCGGGTTGGCGCAGGCGGACAGCCGGTCCTCCACCCATGCCCGGACGATGGCTACCGTCGCGTCGGTCGAGCCTGCAGTGAAAGACTACCAGATGGGCGGTCATGGCAGCCTCTGTCATTCGCAACATCCGATCCACAGCCATTATAGTTCCTAAGCTTATAGACAATAAGTCCTAATGACCCACCGATAGGCAAGGTGGGTGCCTGTGGATAGTGGGGACAGCCGAAAAGCGCGCCTGCCCCCACTATCCACAGGCCGACGGCGGCGGCTCTTCCCGGGCAACCGCCTCCCCGGGTGAGGGCTGGTACAGTGCCAGCCCCGGTTCATACTCCTGGAGCAAGATCAGGTATTGCTGGACCACGCTGGCAGTCAAGCCGGTGAGCGCTGGTAACTCGGTGGTCGCGAATTTCTGGGCCAGGGTCCGCACTTTCTGATAGTCGGCGAGGTAACGGTCGACGGACTCTTGCGCGTGGTTCAAGGCCCGGGCGATCTGCACTGGCGACTCGTGGCGCAGCCAGCGGCGAATGACCTCCGCCTTGTGTGTGACCGAGGGGCCCATATCATGCACCGTGCCGCGGGTGGGTACCACCGTAGCGCTCTCGGTTTCATAGTCTCGTAGTGCCCGGGCGATGTAACCCGTGGATTGGCCGCTCAAGAGGCTCAGGTCCAGGTGAGTCAAGACTCCCCCCTGCGCATAGGCTTCGTGGCACCAGCGAGCATAGCGGGTGCGGTTGAAGGTGTGCCGAGCCTGGCGCCGCTGAGCGTTACCCAGGCTCGGGTCCGTCAGGATCTGGATTTCCGTATCGGTGATCACGGCGAGTTGCACGGGAGTCAGGTCGCTGACGGCCAAGCCCTTGCGTTGCCCCCGGCTCTCGCGCCGCACCGCCAGCCAGACTACGGTCTTGGGGGGCACGTGCTCGGGATAACATTGCTGGATGGTGACCAGAATGTCATCAACGATGGCCCGCGCAATCACCGGGCCGTGAGCGTAGCCATACTCGGTCAGGAACTTGTGCACCAGCAAATCGGGCAGATTGCGCTTCTGGATGCGGGTGGCGGTGTAGTTGGGTGGCGTGTTCATGACAACCAGGCCCCCCTTTTTATCTCCGCGGGCTGCTCGGTGGTCGCCGCCGGCGCGCTGAGCAGTTGGTTCAGGCGCTCGTTGTCGGGCTCCGCGGCTGCGTAGAGTGCCAGATACTCGCCGATCAGCCGCTCGGACAGACCCGTCCCGCGCCGAATCTCGGCGACAGCCAAACCATGCACATGGAGGCGCACCACGCGTTGAAAGGCACTACAGTAGCGGGCGATCGAGTCCACCGTATGCCAGCGCCGGCTTTTGATCTGGCTGAAGGTATAGCCCGCCAACCAATCGCCGACAATCTGCGTCTTGTGACTCACGCCCCGGCCAATATCCTTGACCTGCCCGCGCGTGGGCACGGCCGTCCCCGCCGTCCGTAGGTGGGCAATGTCCCGTTTGATCGTAGAACGACTGGTGCATAACAACCGCGCCAGGTCTTCTTGGGTCAGCAGTGCGCCTTGGTCATGGGCTTCCTCGGTCAGGCGTCGGATTTTACCCTGCCGTAGCACGGCGAGGCCCTGACTCAGGGCCATCAGATCATCCGCATGATCGATAGTCAAGGTAATGGCCAGCCGTTCGCAATCGGCCACGGCCCGCCCCGGCGGATTCGTGGCGCTCAGGGCCAGAAAGGTCATCTGGCCAACGTCTCGCGCTAGATTCAGATACCGCTCGAAATAGCGCTGCATCTGCTCGAAATAGGTGCGGGCCATGAACGGGGCCAGGTTGAAGTCCCGACAGATCTGGTCGATGATCGCCTCTTCCGGCGACTTGGCCACCAAACGTTCAATCGCGCTTTGTTCCATCGATTCCCTCCGTGGTTTTCTCTATTGTACCACGGTGGGTCATTTGAACCAATAGGCAA
>JAHJIN010000523.1 GCA_018823415.1 Chloroflexota bacterium
CCCCGCCTATACACCGCTAAGTCAGCGGGCCCAGCAGCGCGGCCTGACCAGATATGCGGTGCTGGCGGCCCAGATCGAGACCTACCTGGGGCATGTCGGCATGGCGCAGCTCTGGCAGCGCATCTTCCAGATCGACCCGCCGGTGGTGCTGCCACTGCAGGAAGCCGAAAGCGCCTTCTGCGAACGGGTCAGCCGCGAGTTGTTCCCGGTAGACCTCGATGCGATCGAGGCCGAACTGGAATGCGGCGCCAGCGTGCTGGCTCTGCCCATCTACATCGAAGGGTCCGGCGTACCCTGGGAGGTCGATGGGCTGGAAGAGTTGGATGACTACTTCCCGGCTGCCTGGCCGATGGTGGCTGCGGTGGCGATGGCCTGGGCCGGGGAGAATCCGGCAAGCATCGTCGTCGACGGCGGAGAACTCGTCGAGAACTGGTGGGCAGTCCGCGGTTGGGCGAACTGGGAGCAACTCCAGCCCCACCTGCAATGGCTCTGCGACCCGACCACGGCCATCGAACGCTTGCAGCGCCTGCCGCCGCCGCTGGACGGACTGGCCTCGCTATACTGGTGCGTGGCCAAGTGCAGCGGCAATCCCTTTCTGGATTACCCGCCCGGCCCCTGGCAGGGCGATTATATGGACTTTTGCTGGGAGTGGTGCTGGGATGTCGCCGACATCCAGGAGCTGACCCGGCTGTATGCGGAGGTCCGAGACGACCTGGACCGGCTGCTGGCCTACATCCGGTGGTACTACGCCAGCTCTGACGCGGCAGCCCAGGTCTGCGAGGTCTTACTGGGCCGGGCGCCGACCACACCTCCGCCGGCGGCGCCATGACCAGATCAATACCGTCATACGCGGCAGTGTGGCGCCGGCTGCTCGGTCGGCGCCTGGCGCGGTACAGCGACCTGGACAGGGAGGTCCAGTACTATGTCAGCCGGTCTAGCATGTGCCGGTTGTGGCAAGAGGTCTTCCAGGAAGAAGATCCGGTCGCCGAATACTCGCTCCTGGATTCCGAGTCCGAGTTTGCCGCCCGCATCGACCGGGAAAGGTTCCCGGTTGACTTTGACGCGCTGAACGACTACTTGAACAGCGGCATGGACCCGATGCAAAACCCGATCTGGCTCGCCGGTTGCGGCGTCCCCTGGGAACTGGGGTGCTTTGACGATATCCTGGAATACCTGCCCGGCGCCTGGCCGATGGTGGCCGCCTGCGCTATCGCCCGGGTCCCCAGCCGGTCCGAACCTTCCGAAGTCGTCGGCGATGACGACTTGGTACTGGTCGAAGAATGGTGGGCCGACCGGGGTTGGCCGGACCTGGCCGCGCTGCAAGGCCGCCTGGCCTGGCTTCGCGAGCCAGAACCGGCCATCAAGCGCTTGCAGCGCCTGCGAGCGCCCTTCGATGGGCTGGCCACCCTGTACCAGTGCACGATCAAAGGCACCGGCAACCCCTTTCTGGACCTGCCCAGCGGTCCCTGGCAGGGCGAGTACGTCGCTGACTATGACTACTGGTGGGATGCCGCTGACATCGCCGCCCTGACTGGCTTGTATGCCGCCGTAGCGCCGGCTGTGGCGCGGCTGGGGGCATACGAAAAGTGGTACGACCAGGCCGGCCCGAAGGCCGACCCCCAGATAGCAGCGATTCTAACCAAGGAGGCATGATCATGTGTTGGTCAGAGACAAGATTGGCCCTTACCGTGTATCCCCGCGTGGTGCTCGATGACTTTCCGTACCCGGTGGACCCGGGCGCCATCATCGAGCATGAAGGCCGACCCTTGCGCGTGCGCCGATGCTACGGCACGGCCATCCCCTACCTGTTCTGTGTGGTGGGGGAAGATGAACGGCACTGGATCGCCCAGATCGGGCACAGTTGCCCGTCCGAAGGGGCGCAGGGCGTCCTGCGCCTGCAAGAACTCACCGGGGAGGGGCTGGCCGCCTGGCTGGAAAAGCGCCCGGCCATCGAGGACCTGGACCCGGACTGGACCATGGGCCTCATGGGAGCGCCCATCGTGTACCGCCCGGACGACGATGGCTATGGCGACTATGACGCGAACGTGGCCGCCCTGGCCGCCAAGCTCCTGGCGGTGACCGGTGTGTGGCCAGCGCACCTGCTGTTCTTTGCCGGCGGCAACCTCGAAAGCGGACCGCTCAATGGCGACTATATGCAGGGATTCTACGCCGCTCGCGGCCTCACAACCGAGAACCGGCCCCGTTGGGTCGAGCACACCCGTCCGTATGGCTTTTACGCCAACGGCGAGGATGAGGCCCACGCGCCGCACCCGCTGGCCGGGCTGTGGGGCGTTGCGATCAAGCAGGACCTGCTGGCCGGCGCGGAAGCGGCCTACCGGCAGGCCAAACACGCCCGTCTGCTGGACCCCTGGCAGATCTGGCGTTATGGCCGCAGCTTCCACGGCACCCAGGACTGGATGAATGCGGCGGCGGAACTCCAACTGGCGGCCCAGGCCTGGGCCGAATTCGCGGGCTCGTACGCCAACTGGCACGAGTACGTCGCCGTGCCCGGGCCGCACACCCACGAGGAGGAGGACGACGCGTTGCGGTACGAGGTCGCTGCGGTCCAGTACACCCGCCAGCGGCAGAACGTGCCCGAGATCCTGGTCACCGACGAGGCGGCGCTGGCCGTCCTGGAAGCCCTGGTCGAGTTGGGCTACGTGACCTACGAGCGCCGGGAACCGTTGGCCGGCCGCACTATCCGGCGCTGGCCGGCGGGCACACGGCTCGTGGACGTGGTGGTCAAGGGCGACGGCTATCGCTCGGCAAACCTGAGCGTGCTGGTCGTCGTCGAGGATATCATCCGCGACGACACCGTGGACACGCTGGCGACCATTCCCGTCACGTCCGAGGACGAGCTGCGCGGGGTGGCGCAGCGCCAGCAGCGCCAACTAGAAAAGCCCGAGGACCGCTACCAGCGCCTGCAGGAATGGGTCCAGACCTGGCCAGGCTACGCGGTCGCCTGGGAGCCGGAGGGCTTCTTCCTCTGCCCGGCCCCGGAGCAACTGCTATCCGTTACCGAACATCAGGAGGCATTCGTGACATGACTGATATTGCAGCCAATATACCACCAGCCAACGCCTTGGCCCTGGCCCTGGCCGGCACCATCCAGGAAGGCGATCGCCAGACCCACCTGGCGCGACTCGATTTGTATCAGGAGAGCATCATCCTGACCAGATACGGCGAGCGCCCGGGGGACTCAACCACTTGCTATGAGGTCAACCCGGCCGATCTGTGCTCCGCTCTGAGCGGGATGCCGATCAGCACCGGCTTGCTGCCGCCCCATTGCCTCTGGTACAGTTACCAGGGCGGCGTTGCGGACCTGGGCATCCACGTGCTGCCACGCCGGGCGACCCTGACACTGGCCCGGAGTCGTGCTGAGCCGCGGGTCTATCGCATCCCGCTGCCCGGCCTGATCTTTGCCGGCCAGGGCGACCGGTATCGGGTGTTTGCTGTGCGCGACCGCCAACTCACCGCGGAC
>JAHJIN010000524.1 GCA_018823415.1 Chloroflexota bacterium
CGAGGCTGGGCCGACCCAAGCCCAGTTCCAGACGTTCCCAATACATATCGTTGTGACCAAAGACCCGCGTCAGGCCCCACGCTGCGCGGGCCACGCCGAACTTGCCGCGTAGAAACAGCGCGTTCTCGACCGTGTCGGTATAGCCCGTCATATACGGCAGCACAAAGGAGGGGGCAATCGTAAAGACGTTCCCCTTCGGCTGGGCTGCGTCGACTACTTTGATCCGGCGCAGTTGCACCCGGGGCAGTTTCTTGGAGACGGGCAGAATGTCGTGCAGGGTGTAACCCTGGCCGATGGCCTGGGGAAACAACTCTGGGTACTGCGCGATCTGGGTGTCGAGCCACTGCCGAAAGGTCCGCGGATCGGCCCAGACCCGTTTATACTCCGCGGCGTCGCTGGGCAGACAGATGCGCTTCGACCCCGCAGCGAAGACGGTCATATCTTTCTCGATGCTACACGTTCGCTTTCGTTTAGTGGCTGACTCGGACATCGGTACCCTCCACTGGCCCATTGGCCCAGTGGATGATACCACAAGCTCTGACCATTGTCAGCCGCAGCGCATCCGGAGACCCAAACCACAGAATCCGTTAGAAGTAGAAAAACTACGCCGCTTTCCCGACGAGGTGGGGTTGATACGCTACCTCTACGAAGAAAAGCTATTGTCGCAGCAGCAAGTTGGACAGATTTTGGGTTGTAGCAAGACAGCCATATTGTACAAGATGCGGCAGCATGGAATCAAAACTCGTTCCAAGGCTGAAGCCCAGCTTATACGTCACGGGCACCTCAAACGCAATTTCAATGGCGATGAACGGCAGAGAGCCTATCTGATTGGTTTCTGTGTGGGAGACGGTCACGTCAAGAGACTTCACGAGGGAGGTCTGACCATCCGCGTTGACTGTAGTTCAACTAGACCAGAACAGATTGAACTCTTTGAGAACCTCTTTTCTCCTTTCGGTCACATCTGGAAAGGAGCGCCCGACCAGCGCGGCAAGGTTGTTATCGCCTCCTACCTTAATCTGAGCTTTGATTTCCTGCTAGATCTCGAGGACGAGATACCGCCCTTCGCCCTGGCTGATGAGGACAATTTTTCCGCTTTCCTCGCCGGGTACATCGATGCAGAAGGTCACATTGGCATAAACTCTCGCAAACAGGCTGAACTCCGGCTTCAATCGTGCGACCGTAACATTCTGCACCAAACCCACGTTTCGCTGGTGAAGCTAGGCATAACAGGACCCAAACCTTGGATAAACAGGCCGGAGGGATATACTGACGGGCAAGGTGTTACAAGTCGCCGTGACTGCTGGTGCTTACAGATCACCGCCAAAAGTTCTTTGGTGAGACTTTTCGGGAAGATTGGTCCTTACCTTCGCCATTCAAAACGGGTACACGACATGAACATGGCGCTTCGGAACATCGAGAAGCGATCTTGATCCTCTAGCAATGGTTCGGTCATGGCAGCACCTCCTCCAACGCGCTCACCAAATAGTCGATCTCGGTGCGATTGTTCATCTCGGTGACACACAGCAGCATGCTATCCTCCAGGATCGGATAGTCGGGTCCCAGTTCATAGCCGCCGATGATGCCATAGTCTTCCCAGAGCAGGGCGTTGAGTTCGGCCGGGGGCATGGGGCAGCGAACGACAAACTCGTCAAAGAATGGCGATTCGTCCACCAGCGCAAAGCCGGGGATGTCAGCGATGCACTGGGCCGCATAGTGGGCGCGTTGGTAGCAGATCTGGGCGATCTGGCGCAGGCCGGCCGGTCCCATCGCGGCCAGGTAGGCGCCGGCGGTCAGGGCGTTGAGCGCCTGGTTGGTGCAGATGTTGGAGGTGGCCTTTTCGCGGCGGATGTGCTGCTCGCGCGTGGCCAGGGTGAGCACATACCCGCGCCGGCCCTGGGCGTCGGTGGTCTGACCCACCAGCCGGCCGGCCATCTTGCGCATGTATGCCTCGCGGCAGGCAAAAAAGCCCAGGTACGGACCGCCAAAGTTCAGCGGGTTGCCCAACGATTGCCCTTCGCCCACTACAATGTCGGCCCCGTAGGCGCTGGGAGGCTTGAACAGGCCCAGCGAGATGGGATCGACCACGGCCACCAACAGCGCCCTGTTGGCGTGGGCGGCGTCGGCCAGGGCTTGCAACTTGGCCGGGTTGAGCAGGCGACCGAAAAAGTCGGGGTTCTGAATCACGACGCAGACCGTGTCCTCGTCGATCATGGCGGTCAGGTCGTCCAGGTCCTGGCGCAATGAATCGTCGCCCACATAGGTCAGGCCCATGCCCTGGGTATAGGTGCGGGCCACGGCGCGGTATTCGGGGTGGATGGCCGGGGCCAGGATCACCTTGTTGCGCCGGCCCCGGCCCACGCTGTGGGCCATGATGACCGCCTCGGCCAGGGCCGTGGCGCCGTCATAGTGGCTGGCGTTGGCGACGTCCATGCCCGTGAGGGCGCAGATCATGCTCTGGTACTCGAATATGGTCTGCAAGGTGCCCTGGCTGACTTCGGGCTGATAGGGCGTATAGGCCGTATAGAACTCGGACCGGCCGGCGATGTGCTTGACCACCGAGGGGATAAAGTGGTCATAGGCCCCGGCGCCCAAAAAGCACGAATAGTGGGCCACGTCGGCATTGCTTTCGCTCAGGGCCTCCAGCTCGCGCATCACTTCCAGCTCTGATAGGGGGCCGGGCAGGTCCAGTTCCGGGAATCGCTGCGCCGCCGGCACATCCACAAACAGGTCTTCCAGGCGCGCCACGCCAATCGTCTCCAGCATGGCGCGGCGATCCGCATCGGTGTGCGGCACGTAGGTCATGGGTTCCTCCATTCGACAAGCAAACCTGACAGGTCGCCTATTTATTCCGCTTCGGCGCAAAACTTTTCATAGGCGGCCGGGGTGAGCAAATCTTTGGCCTGGCCGGGGTCGCTGAGTCGGATGCGCACGAACCAGCCGCCGCCATAGGGGTCGCTATTGACCAATTGCGGCTCGTTCTCCAGATCGGCGTTGATCTCGATCACCTCGCCACCCAGGGGCAAGTAGCAATCGCTGGCGGCCTTGACGGACTCGACGGTGGCATACATCTCGCCCTGGTCATAGGCATCGCCGGGTTCGGGCAGTTCCACAAACACAATGTCCGAGAGTTGCTCCTGGGCATAGTCGGTGATACCCGCGACGCCCTCGTCGCCTTCCAGCCGAATCCATTCGTGGGATTTGGTGTACAGACAGTCCTTGTCGATCTTCATGAGATTCTCTCCTTTGCTGGGATATGCTAGATTGGCCGGCGCCAATCACGGTCGATTATAACAGGCCGGTGGGGGTTCGTCAACAAGCAACCGAGGCGCGATCCTGGCCTTTGACGGTGGACGGGTCGCCAACCCAGCCGGGCCGTCGCAAGTGTTGAGGGACATGCCAGTTCGCGCCTCGGTACCGTATAATACCTGCTGGCCGGTCAAAACGTTCACTCGGCGACTAGCAAGACCGGGGTCACCAGCACGCTGTCACCCACGGTGCGGCCGCGCGCGTCGAGCACGGGCAGGCGCGCGGTGCCCCAGGGCGCGCCGGCCTGGTACAGGCTCACCACGATGCGATAGCGGCCCGGCGCTGCGTCGGCCGGCAAGGCCAGGCGATAGTCGTCGCGCACCACGTCGCCGGCCAGCCACAGGACGGTGGGCCGCTGGCCGGGCGGCTGGTCTTGCTGCATCACCAACTGGCCGCCGGCGTCTAGCACCTGCACCGAGGCGACGTAATCTTTGTTGATGTTGGTCAGCGCGCGCCACCACAGGGTGAGGGGGATGGTCTGGCCGGGGCCGTAGCGCGGGATGATCTCGGCCGACCCTGGCGCCGCCTGGCCCGGCGCCAGGATCGGCGGCGGCAGGTCCGCGTCGGCGAGCCGCACCTGGTTGGCCAGGTTGGCGTCCAGCCGCACGGTCTGGCCGTTGCTCACGGTGAGGTGCACCCTGTCGCCGCGTTTGAGGGCCGTCTGGGCCGCCGGCGATTGTTCAAGCACCCGGCGTACCGGGGCCTGGTCGTGCCAGACCCAGGTGACGTCGGCTGCCAGCCCGCGCTCGGCCAGCAGCACCAGGGCCTCGTCATAGCTGTGTCCCGCCACGGTGGGCACGGTCACGCCGGCCGAGCCTCGGCTCACGGTGACGGCCACGGTGTCGCCGGCAAAGACTGGTCGGCCGGCCGGCACGTCCTGGGCGATGATGCTCAGGGCCGGCGCTTGCTCATCATAGTGCCAGGCGTTCACGTGCAGGCGCAGCTCCAGCGATGCGGCCACTTGCAGGGCCTCGTCCAGCGATTGACCGGCCAGGGCGGGCATTATCGGTCGGGGCTGGCTGGTAGCGGTGGGCAGGGGCGTGGGTGGCGCCGGTATGGCCGACGCGGCTGCGACCGGGGTGCTGGCCGCCGGCGCATTGGCCGATTGCACCGCCTGCCAGCCGAGCAGCACGGCGGCCGCCGCCAGGGCCAGCAAGCCCACCAGGGCGCCGCCCAGGATTGCGCTGGCCCAGCTCAGGCGTGGCCCGGCGCGGCGTGATCCGCCGTAGCGCGATCGGCCCCGGCGCACCGGGCGGTGGGCTGTGGTGGCTTCGTAGCCCAGGTCGCGGTACGCCATGAGGGCCTGGGCCATCTCGGCAGCCGAGGCAAAGCGACGGGCCGGGTCTTTGTCCATTGCCTGGAGCACCAGGTCCTCGACCGGCGGCGGCAAGAGGGGGTTGCGCTCGCGGGGCGACGGCGGCTCTTCCTGCAGGTGCTTGACGGCCACGGCCACCGGCGTTTCGCCGGTAAAGGGCAACTGGCCGGTGAGCATCTCGTACAGGATCACGCCCAGGGCATACACGTCCGACAGCGGCGTGGCCGGGTCACCGGCGGCTTGCTCGGGCGACAAATAGTGCACGGTGCCCAGCACCACGCCGGCCTCTGAGATGGACGAGGTGGCCAAAGCCCGGGCGATGCCAAAGTCCGTCACCTTGGCCCGGCCGTCGCGGGTGAGCAGCACGTTCTGGGGTTTCACATCGCGGTGGATGAGGCCGGCGTCGTGGGCGTGGGCCAGGGCCAGGGCAATCTGCGCCCCAATGTCCAGCGCCCGGGCCACCGAGAGCGGCGCTTCGGCCTGGATGAGGGTCTTGAGGTCGCGGCCGGCCACGTATTCCATCACGATATAGGGCCGCGAGGTGGCCTCGCCGGGGAGCGTGTCCTCGCCCACGTCGTACACGGCTACGATGTTGGGGTGCGACAGGTTGGCTGCGGACCGGGCCTCCTGGAGAAAGCGGGCCAGGAACGGCTCGTCGGCCGCGTACTGGGGGCGCAGCAGCTTGACGGCCACCGGGCGCTCCAGGAGTGTGTCGCGCGCCTGATATACCTGCGCCATGCCCCCGGCCCCCACCAGCTCGATGAGGCGGTAGCGGCCGTTCAGGAGCGCATCCATCATGACGCCTCGCGCCGCGACGTGTCGCGCCGTGGTGGTCGCAGCCCGCGCGCTTGCAGGCTCGCCAGCAAGCTGTGCGTGGTCAACAGTGCCACAAAGCCCATCGTCACCAGCAGCATGGGGATGGTAAGGGCTATGCTCAGGGCAATCGTCGCTCCTAGCAGCACCACAAACACGACGTTAAAGATCAGATTGCCGATGGTCATGAGAAAGGCGTTGCGATACACCAGTGTCAGGCGCTTGTCGGTCTGTTCGACGAGCAGCGGCAGCGTATAGACCTGGATGGTCAGCCAGACGACGAGGCCGTACAAGAAGACAATCGACAGCACCGGGCCAACCGTGCCGCCCAGGCTGGCATAGAACTCGGCATTGAACCACAAGAGGATGGTGCCGCCCAACCCGATGATGGTCAGGCTCAGACTGGGGCGCCAATAGGTGCGCAGCCCAGTCCAGAACATGGACATGGTGGGCATGCGGTCTTCGTACACGATCTCGTGGGCCAGGTGGTACATCCCGGCGGCCGGCGGCGTGGGCAGCAGGAACAACAGGGCAATCGGCAGGATGGGCGAGCCCAACCAGGCCCAGATCAGGACCAGGGGCGACAAGAACAGCAGCGTGAGCCCGGCCCAGACCAGGTTCGCGGCGCAAATGAGCCAGATTTCCTCGTACAGGCTCTTGGCGGCTTCCCAGTAGGATTGCACAGCGTCTCGAATGGCGTTCAAGGGGGGTCCTTTCGCAGAGGTGTCGCCCAGGATTGTACACCAACTCGGGGGCCGGGTCAACTGCGGCTCTCGCCCACCGCCCTTGCAAAACCCCGGCCCTGGTGTATACTTACGGCGGAGGTGGCCCTTGTCTGCACGCAGCACGCGATTGGCCGGCGCGGCGGCCCTGGTGATGGTGGGTTTTGTGCTGAGCCGGGTGCTGGGCCTGGTCCGGGAGATGGTCATCGGCGCGGCCTTTGGCACCAGCGGCGCGTTGGACGCCTATCGCACGGCGTTTCTATTGCCCGACATCCTGTTCACGCTGCTTGCCGGGGGCGCGCTGGCGAGCGCCTTTATCCCCACGTTCACGGCCTACCTGGCCCGGGACGACGAGGAGACGGCGTGGTCCGTGGCGTCCAGCGTGTTCAACGTGGCGGCGCTGGCCCTGGTGGTGGCGGCCGGGGCGCTGTTTGTGGCCGCGCCGTGGATCGTGCCGTGGGTGGTGCCGGGCTATGACCCGGCCAAGCAGGCCCTCACCGTGGACCTGGTGCGGATCATGCTGGCGTCGCCGGTGATCTTTGGACTGAGCGGCATTCTCATGGGCGTGCTGAACTCGTATGGCCGGTTCGCGCTGCCGGCCCTGGCCCCGGCGGCCTATAACGCCGCCATCATTGGCGGGGCGCTGCTGGGGATCGCCCTGTTTCCGGCCGAGGCGCAATCGGCCCAACGCGCGCAGGTGCTGGCGGTCAGCGTGAGCGTGGGGTCCGGGCTGCACCTGCTGGTCCAGGTGCCGGGCCTGGTGCGCCAGCGAGTGCCGTATCGCCTGGTGCTGGACGTGCTGCATCCCGGTGTCCGCGAGGTAGGCCGGCTCATGGCGCCCCGGGTGCTGGGCCTGGGCATGACCCAGTTCAACTTTTTAGTGAACAATGTGCTAGGCTCGCTGCTGGCGGCGGGGAGCGTGGCGGCGCTGGGCTATGCCTGGTTGCTGACCATGATGCCCCTGGGCATTTTCGCGATGGCGATATCCACCGTGGTCTTTCCCACCATGGCCGAGTTGTTCGCCACCGACCGCACAGACGAGCTGCGGGGGACGTTGCGCCGGGGCCTGAGCCTGATCCTGTACCTGACCATCCCGGCCAGCGTGGGGCTGGTGGTCCTGCGCGAGCCGTTGGTCCGGCTCTTGTTCCAGCGCGGCGAGTTTACGGCGGCCTCGACCGAGATGGTGGCCTGGGCACTGGGTTTTTATGCCCTGGGGCTGTTTGCCCACGCCACGCTGGAAATCGGGACGCGCTGCTTTTACGCCCTGCACAACACGTGGACGCCGGTGCTCGTGGGCGTGGGCTCGGTGGTGGTCAACATTGCCCTGAGCTGGATCCTGCTAGTGCCGCTGGGCATCGGCGGGCTGGCCCTGGCGAACTCGCTGGCGACGGCCGGCGAGGCGCTGGTGCTGTTGTGGTTGCTCTCGTGGCGGCTACGCGGCATCCAAGGTCGGGCACTGGCGTGGTCCGTGGGCAAATCCACGGTGGCGTCCCTGGCGATGGGGGTGCTGGTAGCCGGGTGGATCTGGGTAGTCGAACCGCTTGTGCCGGCCGGTCTAGTCGGCAACGGCGTACTGGTAGCCGGGGGCATTGCCTTGGGTGGGCTGTGCTACGCCGGGCTGACGTGGCTGCTCCGGTGCGAAGAGGTCCAGAGCTTGTTGCTGCTTGCGACAAGTTGGAAACGACACCAGTAGCGAACAATACGTTATCAGTGAAATTCTAGCCCAGTGAGCAAGGATGTCACCGCAGAGCACGCAGAGGGCGCAGAGGTTGTTCATAATCTGCTCAGCGGTCTCGGCGCTCTCGGCGGTTAGATTTCTGGTTTGGTTCCGGCTTGGTAGCGAAGCGGCCTTGTCCAGGTTAGGGAATAACCAGCAACTAGCAACCAGTAAACCAGTCCACGAAACGGCGCATCCCCTCCTCCAACTGGACCGTGGGCTCGTAGCCCAGCATGCGCCGGGCCTTGCTCACGTCGGCATACGTCACCATCGGGTCGCTGGGCGGCAGCGGGGCGTGTTCGATGATGGCCCGGCGGCCGGTGTACTCTTCGATGAGCTCGACAAAGCGACGCATGACCACCGGCCGCGAGCAGCCCAGGTTGAAAATCTCGTAGCCCAGTGGCGTGTCCAGTGCGGCGAGGATGCCCGCGCGCGTGTCCTGGATGTACGTCCAATCGCGGTGGGGAGTGCCCTCGGCAAAGAGGGTGATGGGCCGGCCCTGCAGGATGCTTTCGGTGAACGTGTAGGGAGTCATGTCGGGTCGGCCGCGCGGCCCATAGACGTTAAAGAATCGCAGCACGGCCACCGACAGGCCGTGAAGGTGGTGATAGGCGTGCGCCAGCAGTTCGCACGCCTTTTTTGTGGCCGGGTAGGCGGCCAGAGGCTTGTCTGTGGGGTCATCTTCCTGGAACGGTATCTTGGTCGTGGCCCCATAGACGGACGAGGTGGAGGCCAGCACGAATTTCTGCACGTCGTAACGCCGGGCCATCTCGAGCAGGTACAGGGTGCCGCGCACGTTGACGTCTTCGTAGAGCAGGGGGTGTTTGACCGAGTAGCGCACGGCGGCCATGGCGGCCAGGTGGATCACGGCGGCCGGCCGCTCGCGTTCAAAGAGGGCCTCCAGCGCTTCCAGGTCGCGGATGTCGCCCTCGTAAAAGGTGCAGGCCGGGTGCTCGCGGAACGCGGCGGCGTTGGCGTGCTTGCGCGCCGGGTCGTAATAGTCGTTGAAATTGTCCAGCCCGACCATGGCGTCACCCCGGGCCAGCAGCGCCTCGGCCACGTGGCTGCCGATAAAGCCGGCAGCTCCCGTTACTAAAATCCTCATTGCCAATACCTCTCTATCTCCCCTCTCTATCTCCCGCCACCGCCACCACGTAGCGATGGTGCGCCCAGATGGCCTTGATTTGCCAGGGCAGGGGCGCGTGGTCCAGCAAGGCATAGCGCATGACCCGGTCGCGCAACTCGGGCTGCTGGCCCAGATAATAGGCCATAGTGCTCCACTGCCAGCCCTCGCCGGTGAACTGCTGGTCCAGCTTTTTTGAGCGAATGCCCAGCTTTTGGAGCACCTGGGCGGCCGGCATCACCGTGTCGGGCCAGGGCGGCACGTCCAGCACGCCCTGCTCGACAATGCGCGCGCCGGCGGCTTGCAGCACCCGCTTGATGCGCCCCATGTCGGCCCAGCCCTCATCCACGTATTTGACGAAATCCCGGTCCAGCACGTGCTTGCGCAGCCAGTAACCCACCTGCAGGCGGTTGGGCATGGCGACAAAGACAGCCTTGCGAGCCACGCGGACCAGCTCGCCCAGGAGCGCGGCCGGGTCGGCCAGATACCACAGCCCGGCCCACTCCCACGCCAGGTCAAAGGCGCCGTCGTCAAAGGGCAGGCGGCCCCAGTCGGCGTGCTCGACGAACTGGGCCGGCAGGTCCAACTCGCCCCAGATGCGCTGCACGCCGGCCAGCCGGGTCGGATCGTCGTCTACCAGGGTGACAGTGCAGCCGGCCCGGGCCAGGGCCACGCTGTTGATGCCGCTGACGCCGGCCATGCCATAGAGCGGCGCTTCCAGCACGGTCTGGATGCCAGTGCGGTCCTTGAGGGCCAGCAAAAAGTCGTTGAGCACCAGGCGCTCATAGACCAGGCCCAGGCCCTCGTTATAGTCGGTGAGATAGCGTTGCCAGACGGGGATGGTGTTTTCGAACATATCACCTCACTGGGGCCGGACCGCGCCGTCGGCCACGACATAGATCACGCCGGCGGCGTCCTGGCGTTGGCCGGTCGCGTCGAAACGGATGGGGCCGGTGACGGTCAGCTCGCGCAGGGATTGGGCGACACCGGCCCGGGTGGGTTGGCCGTCGCGCCGGGCCGCGTGCTCGATGGCCGCCAGCAAGAGATTGGCCGCGTCGTAGGCCAGAGCCGCGCGGTCGCCCGGGTCGCGCCCGGTGCGCTCGCGATAGCCCGAGAGCAGTGGCTCTCCACCGGGCCGGGCCAGCCCCATCAAGACCGCGCCATCGGCGGCGTCGCCGGCCAACTGGATGAACCGGGCGCTGTCGGGGGCTGGGCCGCCATAGAACGGCGCTGTCACGCCGGCCTCGCGCAGGGCCAGCAGCAGCAGTGCCCCCTCGGTGGCGCGCCCGCCGTACAGGATGGCGTCCGGCTGCCCGGCAGCCACCCCCTGGGCCGCGGCCGTGAAATCGCGCTGGCCCTGGTGCACCTGGCCCTGGTAGAACATCACGCGGTCGCCCATAAACGAGTCGGCGAACCGCTGCCCGGCCGGCGAATCGTCCGTGACCACGACCAGGCGCCGGGGCCAGACCGACTGCGCCAGTTGCCGGCCCAGCGTGTGCGTGTTGGCCGACAGTCGCCACACGAGACCATCCCCCGCATCGGGAGGGTCCGTCACCAGCCACGGCGTCACCAGGGGCAGCCCGGCCGACCGGTACGCCGGGACAGCCGCCAGGGTGCAGTCGTCGTCACCGTGGCCGATGACGCCCAGCAGGTCGTCGTACAGGGTCAGTTCGCGGGCCTGGCGCGTGGCTTCGGCCGGGTCGTTGCGGTCGTCCACGGCCACCAGTTCCACCATATAGCCGCCCACGCCGCCCCGGGCGTTGGCCTCGGCAATGGCCTGCTTGACGGCATAGATGACATCATAGCCCCGGGCCTGGTCATAGCCGGTAAACGGCATCGCCAGCCCGATCTTGACGAGGGGCCGGGTGCCGCACGCCGGGAGCAGGATGATGAGGCTGACTGCCAGCCAGAGGGCGAGGGGCCGAGGCATTGGTTACTCCTCTTTCAGAGCCAGGTGCATGAGCGTCAGGTCGACGATGGCACCGGTCTGATACAATGCCTCGACGCGCACCAGGCCCGGCGCGTCGGCCGGGATGTGGGTGACGACCCACGAATCGGCCCACATGACGACCACGGCCGGCACCTGGGAATTGATGAATGGCACGTGGTCGCTGCTCACCTCTTCGCTGATGAGGCCCAGGCGGAGCCCCAGGCGTTGCGTGTTGTCGAACAGGGCATCGTGCAGCCGGGGCGAGCCCGGCGCAACGGCCAGCAGGTCGCCCGGGCCGCCACCCACGGAATCGAGCTGGATGGCAGCCACGGTGTCTGGCAGGGGATAGCGGGGGTGCGCCACGTAATAGCTCGACCCCAGCAAGCCGGGCATCTGGCCGTCCCACGCAGCGAACAGGACGCTGACCCGGGGCCGAAAGCCTTGCTCGTGCCAGAGCCGGGCGATTTCCAGCAGCACAGCCACGCCCGAGGCATTGTCGATGGCCCCCGGATAGAGCGTGCCGGCCGGGTCCTGGCCCAGCCCGTCATAGTGCGCCCCCAGGATGATCACTTGGTCGGCGCGGCGCGGGTCGGTGCCCGGGAGCAGGCCCAGCACGTTGCGCAGCGGCGCCGCCGGCTCTGTCGCCAGGGGTACCTCGACGCGCACCGATACGCTGGTGCGAAACGGCCGGGCCACGGTGGCGGCTGATTCCAGCGACCGGCCGGCGGTGCGCAGGATGCGGTCTGCCACCTGGGGGTTGATCAGGAGACAGGGGATGGCCTCGCCCCGACGCCATGCGCGATACCCGGCCCGGCGCTGGATGTCCTGCGGGTTGCGAACAATGGCGAGCAACGCCGCCGCGCCGTGATTGGCCGCCTGCTCGGCGGCCAGTCCCACGTTGACCGGGTGACAGAGCACTACCCGGCCCTGCACGTCGATGGCGGCGAAATCCACTGCCTCGGCCGATCCCAGGTAGGCCACCTCGCCAATGGCGGTGCCGCCGCCGCACCATCCGCCAACCACTTCGCGGAAGTCCTGGTGATGCTGCCAGGCCGGGGCCGGCGTCGGTCTGGGCGTCGCTGTGGCCGTTGCCGTTGGCGCCGGCGTGGGCGACTGGGGCCGGCTCAACATGGTCAGCGCGGGTGTGGTCGTCAGATAGGCAATGTCAGCGGTCCAGATCTGCCAGTAGGTGTTGTCGTCGCCGGCGGGTTGCAGGCCATAGTCCTGGAACCGGGTAGCGATATAGGCCGCGGCTCGTTCGGCGCCGGGCGAGCCGGTCCAGCGGCCCTTATACGCGGGGGCGCATAGCTCCTGGATGTGGGCCAGGGCCGCCGCGCCGTCAAAGGCCCGGGCCTGATCGGTCAGGCCGGCCTCTTCGGTGGGAGATAGGGTGGGCAGGGGTTGTTGGGCCGGGTCCGGCGTGGGGCGCGGGGCCACCAGTGGGGGGATCACTTGCACACCCACCACGGCGAGCACCAGCACCGCCACGATTACAAGCCCCAGCCCGAGTTGTCGCACGATCCTGGTCACGAGATCCTTCCAGACTGAGCACCGTGTATTGGCTGAATTATACCCTTGAAACGGACAGGGCACAAGCAAGCGCCGCGCGGCCGCGCGGCCTATTCAGTCGGCGGCAGACAGGCCCGCAGGCCGGCCACCAGCGCGTCCACGTCGGCTGGCGAGTTGTAGGCCTGAACCGAGATGCGCGCAAATTGGCGACCGTTCCAGGTCGTGATGGGGATTTCGACGGCGAATTCGTCGTACAGCCGCTGCTGAAGCACGCGCCCATCGCAGGGCGGTAGTGGAAACGCCGCCATCTGCGCGAACCAGGCCGGCGAATCGGGCGTGATGGGGGGCAGCTCCGTCAACGCGGTGACTGCCTGGCGCGCATGGCGGACCAGTTCGTGGCAAGTCTGTTGCACTTGGGGCCAATCGTGCTCTTGCATGAAGCGAATCGCTGCGGGGACCGCCAAATACGCGGCGATGTCCCGGGTCCCCTGATACTCTTGCTCGTCGATGAAGCGAGAAGGACCAGGTTGGTCGGATTCCCAGCCCCAACTGACTACCAGCGGCTCCAGGAGATGCTGCATCTCGCGCCGGGCATAGAGAAACGCCGCGCCTTTGGGCGACATGAGCCATTTATTACAATAATCACAATGCACAAAACGGCATCGTGCTGACCGCTCGGCTGCAGTTGCCGCCATCGGCATCACGTAGTCGAACATGCAGAAACCGTATTTGACGATGCACCTCACTCCATGACTTGTGGTATCAACACCTTGAGAGCTGCCACCAGCGTGTCTACATCAGCTTGCGAGTTGTAGCCCTGGACCGAGATGCGCACAAACTGGCGACCGTTCCAGGTCGTGATGGGGATTTCGACGGCGAATTCGTCGTGCAGCCGCTGCTGAAGCACGTGTCCATCGCAGGGAGGCAAAGGAAACGCTGCCATCTGCGCGAACCAGGCCGGTGAATCCGGCGTGATGGGCGGCAGCCCGGTCAGCGCAGTGATGGACTCGCGCGCCTGGCGAACCAGTTCGTGGCACGTTTGCTGCACCCGGGGCCAATCGTGCTCTTGCATGAACCGAATCGCCACCGGGACCGCCAGGTACGCGGCGATGTCTCTGGTGCCCTGGTATTCCTGCTCGTCGATGAACCGCGATGGGCCGGGCTGATCAGATTCCCAGCCCCAACTGACTACCAGCGGTTCCAGGAGGTGCTGCATCTCGCGCCGGGCATAGAGGAATGCAGACCCTTTCGGTCCCAGCCCCCATTTGTGACAGTTAGCAAGATGGAAGTCAACTCCTTGTGCTGTCAGGTCTAGCGAAACCTGCCCTGGTGCATGGGCACCATCTACCACAGTGATGATGCCCGACTCGCGGGCGCGGCGCACCAGCTCGGCCACGGGAAAGATGACGGCCGTGGGCGACGTGATGTGGCTCAGAAAGAGAACCCGGGTGCGCGGCGTTACGCCGGCCCAGATAGCTTCTATGACCTGCTCGGCGGAGGTGATGGGCAAGGGCACCGGTTGGCGAATGTAGCGTGTGCTGCGTTTGCGGCAGATAAAGCGCCAGGTGCGGTCCATTGCGCCGTACTCGTGGTCGGTAGCCAGGATCTCGTCGCCCGGCTCCAATGGCAGCGACCGGGCCAGGATGTTGACGCCGGTGGTGGCATTGGGGATATACACCAGGTCGTCGGCCGCTGCGCCGACGAACGCTCCCAGAGTCTCACGCGCCTCGCGCATCAACTTCCCGGCGCGTCTCCCCAGGAACTCGACCGGCTGGCGCTCCAGCTCCAGTTGCCAGGCCTGGTAGGCCTCGAACACCGGGCGCGGGCAGGCACCAAACGAGCCGTGGTTGAGAAAGACCATGTCCGGGCGCAGCAAAAAGAGGTCGCGCAAATGGCTCGTTGTTCCGTCGAGGTGCTCATCAGACATCTACATCACCACCGGCACAGGATAAATGGGAGTTTGTGGCCCATCTGGCGCCACATTCTACACCATACCGTCAGATCGCACAAGCCCTTGAGCCGTGCTGGTAGAACTGCCCCAGTAGAGTTGCCTTGATGAGGACCCGGGACCACTAGACTGCAAAACGAGAGTGAACCATCACGGGCTTGACTCCGAAACCGAACAAGGAACCTCTCGGAGGTTCCTTGCTGAAATCTCGCCTCGGTTGAATGAATCCCTGTGGGCAGGGATACCAAGAGTGTGCTACTGCTGGAGTTTGAACTGACCTCGGACCTGGATGTCCGCCAGCATTGGCAAACTGCACTACTGTGACTTGCCCTCGATTCGCACAATCGTTATGGGTATCGTCCACCACTTCTGGTAGTGGCGGGCACAATCGAGAAACAGGGCTACCTTCCACCGCCCATCTGGTGCTCGATTCATGAATGCTCGGCCAGAAACAGGGGGAAACTACGACCGGCGTCCAAGCCGCGTCTCTGGCTAACACGCACGATTCGCTACTTTTGGAGTCAAGAACAGTGAGGTGCACCCCACTCTCTGGACCACCAGCCGGCGGCCAAAATAAGGTGGTCGATCTGGGTATCTGGACTGGCAGTCTGGACCACCAGTCGTTGGGCTGTGGGTAAGGCGGATGGGTACATCCGTCGGCAACTCGGAGCGCAGCGGAGAGTTGCACCCTGAAGGGTATTATAATCCACTTACCCACAGCTAACTCACGCGGGCGTAGTGCAC
>JAHJIN010000525.1 GCA_018823415.1 Chloroflexota bacterium
CATCAGCGGGCTGGTGAGCGTACAAAGCGCAGCCATCGTTTGCGAAACAGCTTCGGGCACGAGACCACCTCGGAAGAGAATGATCCCTATCGTACCCGATCTTGCGCTCGTTGGCTACCCCAATTTAGCGGAAACTATAGTTATAGATACTTGAGTAAAGGTCTCGCTCGTGGCTTCCCATCTGAATAATTGATCACAGGTTGTTCTATCCAAGCCACCTTCGACCTCACCATATGATGGATCCGGTCCGGCTTCAGTTATGCAGGGACAAATAGGTGCCACCATGCCTTCCTCGCTGACTATTGTTGAGGTACAGTGATGGTGGTATGAGCCGGTTGCGTGACCCACGGCTTTGCCCTCCTCCAGCTCAAATGTCAAAAATTTCTGTTCGCCCGTCACTTGCCGATCCAGCGCCAGCCCGCTGAAGGTGTAAGACTCGTCACTATAGCCTTCCATATCTGTCCATGGTCCCTTGGGGTTTTCGAGGTCGGGGGTTGCTTGATTTAATGTGACGCGGCCACAATACCTTTCAGCGTGCAGCCGGTCAATGCCACCGGTCGGGTCAAAATCAATCCATACCTCGACACGGCAGAAATCATCCTGATGATTCAGGTAGATGCTTTGCCCCTGCACTCGGGCAACTGTCAGCTCTGCAAACCCTGCATAAAAACTGGTTGATCGGTAGGGAGCCCACTGACAGTCACCACTGCAGCTTTTTAGCATTGGCACCCCGTAGATCACGAGAGAGACAGTATCACCCACCTGCCAGAACGAATCACCGGCTGCCCGAGTCACCGGGATCTCAGGCGTAGTCGTGGATGTGGGTGTAGGTGTGAGTGTAGGCGTGGGCGTGGGCGTCGGGGGTACGACGACCTGCACCCGTGGCCAGGCGTTCCCCTTGCGGTCCACCACCTGCACCACGATGGTATCCCCTTGCTGGATCTGTTCACTCTGAAAGCTGAGATTATCCCAGCCCTCGGCGGGGACGGGAACTGGGGCGCCGGTGAGTTGGATGCCATTCTTGTAGACGTGGTACCCCTGGATCAGCTCGCGGGGCATGTTGCCCAACTTGCCGATGCTCCAGCGGACAACGCCATCCGCCACTTCTGTTACGGGTGGCGGCCGGAGCAGGTAGTAAATCACCTCGATCTGGGCATCCCCGGCGATACTGGCGTTGGCGATCAACTGTTCCAGTTGTTTCTTGGCTTCCATGTGGCCAAAGTGGGGAACGGTGATGATTCCCTTGTTGGGATAGGGGAAGGCAAGCCCTTGATCCAGCGGCGTGGCATTGGCATAGGCGCTGTTGAGGGTAGAGTAAAAGTCGTAGGTAACGGCTTGGGGCGATCCGCCGGATGAACTGGCGCTATCAATCACCAGCAGGGCATCATCACTGTTCCGGCCCCACAGAAAGACCCCGGCGGTGGACATTGGCCGCAGGAGGCGGGAGAGCTTGATGTAAGTGACAAATTCGTCAAACTCAGTGGCGGAGAGGTTGTGCTGGGCCGTGTAGGTGGTGATGTTGAACTTGAAGTCGCTGTTGGCCCCACCATAGTCCTCGGGCTTGGAGATGAGGCCCCGGATATAAGCAGCGTAGGCAGCCCCAATACCGCCCGGTTCCCCGTGCAATTCGAGCGACTTGGAAAAGTGGGTCACGTCATTTCGATCCAGGGGATGGCCGGAGCCATAGACGATGGCCTCTGGTACCACTGTCTCGCCGTACTGCCGCGAGCACCAGTCCAAGAAATGCGCCGCCGGGTAATAGCTAGAAACGTTTGCGGAATTGATGGGAATGGAGAGGTAGACATCGTTATTGATGGACGGGTTGGCATAGTGCCGGCCCCGCGCTCCTTCGGAGAGGCCCCGCGCCCGCGCCGCAAAGTATTCGGCCGTGGCCTCAAAGAACCAGCGGTTGCGGGCGGCGGAAACCGAGTTGTAGTGTTGGTCGCTGAGCAGATGCACCAGTTCGTGGGTGGCGACCTGCTGCATTTGGGGCCCGTTGTTTATGCGTCGCGCGGAGATCTTGAGGGTACCCCAAGTCAGGCTGGTCTGCCCCTCGGCCGCGCCGATGTCGGTGACGAGAATCCCTTGCGGCGTGCTGAGGGGCCTGAAGAGTAGGCCGGTGTAAGAGCGGATCTTGAGCAATTCCTGATATCCCTGGTTCAGCGCGTGGTCCAGATCCTCGGCAAAGTCAGGCGCCCGGGGGTCGGTGGCTAACCCGCTGGCGCTCTTCCACTCGTCGTCCTTTTGCAGGCTGTAGGAGCGGCCGCTGATGGGATAGTATTGGATTTCAAAGTCCGATTGGTCGGAAACCAGCGTGACCCAATTGCTGAAAAAGTGCAAGCGAATCCGGTAGCGGGTCTCTACTTTTTGGTAGGGAGGGGCCAGCAACATAGCGCCCGGCGCGCGGCCAGAGATCGAGGCGGGTTGGGCCGCCGCGCCGAACGGCACATCAAAAGAGACCTGGTTAGTCTCCTCGTCATAGCCCACCACCTGCCCCACCGGCTCCCAATCCCCGGTCTGGTCATTGTAGAATTCCGGCGCGATACCGGCCGGGTTCCAATCGGCCGGAATTAACTCGCCGGCCAGCGGGAGAGAGACGATCAGGTCGCCGGAGACGGCATTTGGATCGCTCAAGGTGAGCAGGTACTCGCCGGAAACCACCATCGCGTCGTCAACGATGTGGCCGGATGGCGCAGTCGCTTGAGCAAAGGTCGCCGTGATCCTGGAATCGCCAAAAAAGGGCGGGAACGTGACCGATGCGCCATCGTCCGCCACGGCCATGCCGCCCTGGATGGGGTCAATCTTTCCATCCAATTCGTCCAGCCAGTCCTGAACCTCGGCCACGATCTGATCGCCGCAGAAGCACCCACCGAGGGCAATGCCGCAGCCCAAGCAGACCAACAGGGCCAGAATTACCGCACAAGGGACCAGCCAGGTACCACCTCTAGAACGCGGTGGGGGCGGCACATAGACAGACTGGGGCGCCGGCGGCGGTGGGTACTGGGGCGGTAGTGGCGCGTACTGCGGTGGCGGGGGCGGTGGGTACTGGGACTGTGGTGGCGCGTACTGCGGTGGCGGGGGCTGAGGATACTGAAGCCTCACCCCGCAGTTGCGGCAGAACCGAGTGCCGGCCGCGTTCGCCTGACCGCAACGCTGACAGATGATTCCTCCGGTACTCAAGATACACCTCCTGAAGGGTGCGATACTTGCTGCCTCATGGCCTGATCCGTGACTATCATGCCCTTTGACCGCACCTTGACAACCACATAATTAGAGCTTGCTCTTGCGCCGGGTCGGGTGTATAATCCTCCAGCACCACCTACCAGTCGAGGATCAGGAACGATGGAGCATCCACCCGCTGTATTGGAAAAGGCGCAACGCCTGGAGCAACTGCTGCGGCGTGTTGCGGCTGGGAAGTAGGACAGGGCTTCCTGGTTCAGCCGGAACCGACGCGCCCGCCCATTGCGCAGCACATCCAGCACCGCCAGACGTTCCTTGGTCGGCTTAGTCTGGTAGGCGGTGTGGACTGGATTGCACACCACGTGACAGTGCTGGTTTTGCCCATTCACGCGGGTCACGGTATCATCGGTGTGTTGCCAGGGGCTACTGCGCAGCCCGGCTTCGTACACGGCGGTCTGTTCCTGGTGGAAGCGGGCCTGGTCTTTAATCAACAGGTTGGACAGTCCCCCCGCCGAAATCTGCACCCCGGCATACGCGAACAACTCCTGGATCTTGGGCTCACTCATCTGGCCGCCAAAGTACAGCGTCACCGCCAGGACCTTGATCCCCGGACCGAACTGCCCCGCATGCCCCGGCGGCAATTCCGCCAGGTAGGTCTGCCCGGTCGAAGCCGCGTAGTATTTCTGCTTGTGAAAACAGACGTTGTCACTGCGGAAGATGAGGTCCTGCACGACCACGTCCTCATAGCCTTTGAATTCCGCATCGGCCGGCAAGCGGGCCGGTTCGACCGCCAACACCTGTTCCCGATCAATCCGCAGGGCGGCCTTTTTGGAACGTGGTAGGCGCTGGCGCCGTTCTGGCTCCGACGAATGATCACTCGTCGGCTTAGGGGTGTTGGCCTTGACCTTGGGCCGATCTTGTTCCCCTTTCAGCCGGTTGATCTCGTCCCGCAACCGCTGGTTCTCGGCCTGCGCCTCGCGCAAGTCAGCGGCCAGGCTCTCGATTAAGTTCAAGAGTCGGAGCACCAACTGACGGACGTTTTCGTCCTGGATAGCGGTGAGATCAATGTCTTCCAGCATCATACCGCCATTATACCCGATGATGACTGAAATGGGAACTGCGCGATCTCACGCGGCTTCCCCCGGCTTTTTGAGAAGATACGTCTTGCGTTTCATGGTGGTTTCTCCTTGCCAGGTCGTTCGGGAACGTTCGTATTGTACCTCACCTCATATCTGCCAAACTGTGAAGGCCAAGCCCGGGGGCGTTTTTTGTAGACCCCGGAGGTCTTGTAGACCTCCGGGGTCGGGCAGTCAGTTCTTCAACGTGAGGGGCAGGTATAGCCGGTACTGGGCCGCACCGCCGGGCCAAAAGCCCCCGGCGAGCCGGTAGCTCCCGCCGCTGAGCGCGCTCCCGGCGTCCGGCTGGCCGGCCGTGCCCACCAGCACATAAGTGCCGCTGGTGAGCCGGCCCCCGCCGCCGTCTACCGTGTGCCAGGTCAGACGATAGTTGCCACCCGTCTGGGCCAGGACAGTGGAACCGGCCAGCAGCAAGGCCACAGCGGCAAGGGCCAATATTCCACTGGTGATGGTCATGCATTTCATCTTCTCACCGCCTTTCTACGGGCACGTATTGGGATAGAACGTATAGTTCTGGTCGTAGCAGCCGGCGCAGGTCACGGTTCCGCCGGGCGCGTTCACCGTCCCCCATTCCAACTGGGACGCGCCGACGTTGGTGGTATAGCCGGTGTTGTTCTGGATGGTATACGGGTAGGCGCTGATCTGAGAGTTCTGAATCACCACGGTGTACAAGCCGCTGGAGGCGTCGTTGAGCACGCCGTAGGGCGCCGTACACTCGATGGCGCTGATGACGCTATGCCGGATGGTAGCCCAGGAATCCGAGTTACGCACGCCTATACAGTCGCCGGTGCCCATGGTGGCCGTGGCATCCACGTTGGTCATCTTGGGCCACGAGTTGTTTTCGTTGATCACGCCATAGTTGTTGGTGCTATCCGAGGCATAGATGTACACGTCCGTCATCGTCGGCGCCGAGTTGTCATTCCACACGCCGATGCTGTTATCATAAGGACCGCCGGCCAGGACCGCCACGTTGGTCATGAGGGGCGACGAGTCCCTGTTGCGGACGGCAATGTTGGTGGGGCCCATCGAGGCGGCGGCGGTCACGTGGGTGAGCTTGGCCGAGGCGTTGACCGAGTCATAGTAAATGGCGATGGCGTAGGGGCTGCCGCCCCCGCCGGTGTTGGTCACCGACAGAAAGCGCAGTTCGCTGCTGTTGGCCCCCATCACGGTGCCGGCGTTCATGGACGAGTATGCTTGCGCGGTGATGATGGTGGCCTTTTCGCCCGAGCCTTCGACGTCCACACCCTCTTGCATCTGCAGCGAGCTGGCGCCCAGGTCATAGACCCCCGGCTCGACCTTGAGCAGGTAGGGGTTGTTGACCGAGGCACTGGTGAGGCCGGCCAGGGCGTTGAGCAGGGCGGTGCCGTTTTCGGTCGCCGTGCCCACCGGGCTAACCACCACGGTGCGGCGATAGATGGTCTTGGCGAACTGGGCATAGGGTGCCGGGTTCAGCGCCGCGCGGGGGCTGAGAGTGGTGTACCCGCTGCCGCAGTTGACCTCGATTTTCATATAGCGAGCGTCGCCGTTAAAGGCCCCGGCGCCAAAGTCCAGCTCCACGGTGAAATAGCCGTCGTTCAGGGGCACGCTGCTCTTGGTCTGGGGCGTGCCGATCTGGCCGGTGCCGGTGGCGGCATCGTACAGGGTAAAGCGCAGGGTGCAGGGGCCGGCGATGGGGGCGCCGGTGGTGTCGGTCAATCGCCCCTGGTAGGTGAAGGCGGTGCCGACGAGCGCAGCCGTGAGGCTTTCCCCCCCTTCCGTCCCCCTCGCCAGGGGGGAGCCCTGAGCCTGGGCGCCGCCGGCGACGAGGATGCCGCCGCCCAGGGCCAGCATCAGGAACAGGACTGCCACCAGGTTGAACAAGGTCTTGCGGTTCATTGCGATTCTCCTTTCCGAATTGGTAGGTTGGTAGACGGGCACATTGGTTGATTGGTTTCCAATTTCTCGATGTACGAATCACCCCTATGGGTCACGCATCATGGCATGGTGTAGACGATGGTCAGCGTGGGGGCGCTGAACCTCACCCCGTCCTCGTCGTCGTTGCCGTTGGAATAGATGGGAAAGTATGCCACGACCTGGTAGTAGGGAGGCCCAGAGTGCGCCTGCACCGAGGCGGTGACGTCGATAGACCCCGCTCCCCACCCCGTACATTCCTGGACCTGGCCCAAGAGTTCGCCGTTGAGGGCGGCTTGGTAGTCTTTGGCTTCCAGGTCGCCATAGTAGTAATAGTATACGCGAAGCGGCCCCAGGCCCTGGGGGACAAAGGGGTTGCCGGCCGTGCTGCACGACCCCATCTCGAGCACGGCCGAGACGATGTGCGCGTCGGATGGCAGGGATGTGATATTGAAGGAGAAAAAGGCCGTCCAGCCCTTGTTGTCAAAGCCGTCGCGGGGGTTAGGGGGGAGACCGGCTTCAACCAGGCCATCCTCCGACACGTTGCCGCTCAAGTTGGGCACAAAGGCGGCGGTGAGTGTGGTCTGCTGGGGGGCCTGCTTTTGCCACGCGCCGGTCTTGGCGTTGTTGGCCGCGTTGGTTTCCTCATAGCTGTTCGGGTCGCCGGGCTGGGGGCCGATGCTGGCCTGGATCTCGTAGCTGTGCTGAGCCAGGTCGAGGGACACGGCCGGGTCCACAAATACACTGATCGTCTGGCCGGATTTGGCCGCGATAGTCTGCTGAACAGGAGCGGCCGTGACCGCCTGTCCCACCTGCCCCCCGGGGTCTATGTTGACCGTGTTTTCCACTAGCACGACCCGGCTCACCAGCTCGTCGCCCCGGTTGTTGCGCACCAAGAGCTCGAGCTTGTTGTTGGTGAGCGACAGGCTCACGATCTCCAGGTCGGCCTTGGGCAGGGCCGGGGCTGGCTGGGTCGGCGGCTTGGTCGGTGGGACAGCCGTGGGTGGCTTGGTTGGCGCGACTGGGGCCTTTTGAGTAGGTGGCACCGTGGTCACCCCTGGTGCGGTGGTGGCCGGGGGCTGAGCGACGACCTGCGTGGGGCCGGCCTGGTCGGTCACCAGCACGCTGATCACGGCCGGGTCGCTGGCGGCGCCGGCCACGTTGGTGGCCCGCACCAGCAGGGTATGGGCACCCGGCGTGGCCGCCACCCAGACCAGCGCGCCTTGCCAGGTGGGCATGGGTTGCTGTAGACTGTTGGTCGCCACCAGGACATTGTCCACCAGCAGCTCCACCCGGGCGATGCCGGCGGCGTCGGCGGTCATGATCTGGACAGTCACGGTTGTGCCGGGCGGAAACTGGGCGCCGGCCGCCGGCGAGACGATCTGGACCACCGGCTTGCCGCTGGCAACCGGTGTGGCCCCGGGCGAGATACAGGCCAGCAGGGACAGGGCATAGACCAGAGCCGCTAGGATGACAATAGTACGCTTTGTGCAAATAGACATGTTGACCTCCTTTTGTGAATACACGAATAGGCGAGCAGACGAAGCACCCCCACGGGTCACGCTATTGGTTCTTGATGACGATGGGCAAGTATAGCGAGTACGTGGTGCAGGTCAGCTTGAGGGTATAGCTGCCGGCGTGGCCTTGATAACCATCCACAGCGATGTAGTAGGTGCCGGGCGGCACGTTGTTGGCAACAACCTTGTAGTCGCCATAGGAACCGGCGCTCAGACATTGCCCGGCGTTGCAGCCCCCGGCCGCCAGCAGGTACACGTCCAGGTCTACCATCATGTTACCGAGTTCGGCGATGACGGTATAGTTACGGCCCGGGGCCAGCGTAAACCGATAGATCAACTCTGGCCCGGTGGCGTTCCAGCCGCAGCCGTAGCCGGTGTGGTTGTTGGCTTGACAAAAAGTATCGCCGTTGACCGGCTGGCCTCGCCAACAGGCCACTCCAAAACTACTGGGCGCTTGCGTTGCGCACGACCAGCGGCAGATAGACCATTGACAAGGGGCGGAGCATACCCAGCTTGGATGTGCCGTAATCAAAGTTGCTCTCGTCATCCCAGGCCACCACGTATTTCGATTCCGACAGGGCCACCACCGTCACGTCATACGAAGCCGACCCGGCATTGTAGGACACCTGGTTGCCAAAGGTGATGGCGTCGCCCGAAACCGAGCCGACGATCACCCGCCCATCATCATCGTCCGAGTTCTCATACCCCACGATGAACGTGGTGTCCGAAAGCCGGGCCACTCCACCAGAGTGATACAACCTAGTAGCCGCATCGTTGAAAACGTATACGCTGCCATAGCTGATGGCAGTGCCCGCCACCGTGCCCACTCTCGCCTCGCCGTACCCCAAGCCAACATCTCGGTAGGCCACCACGAACTTGGTTTCAGATAGGGCGGCCACGGATACATCAAAAGTACTCGCCGAGTTAAACTGAGCAATGGTGCCATAGCTGATGGCCTTGTCCGTCACCTGGCCCACCATTGAGAAGCCGTAATCGAGGAAATCCGCATCCCGGAAGGCCACCACGAACTGGGTAGCAGATAGAGCGGCCACAGATACATAAGAAGTATCGAAGGAGTTAAAGGTGGCTGCGGTGCCATAGCTGATGGTCGTGCCCGTCACCTGCCCCACTCTTGCCACACCGTATGTGCTACCAGAATCCCGGTAGGCCACCACAAACTTGGTGTCAGATAGGGCGGCCACGGATGCATATTCAGTAGATGCCGCGTTAAAGACAACTTCGGAGCCATACGAGATGACTGAGCCCGCCACCTGCCCCACTCTCGCCTTGCCATAAA
>JAHJIN010000526.1 GCA_018823415.1 Chloroflexota bacterium
CAGCAACTTCCAGTCCAGGCCCATCAGCATGCCAATCGGCGCCGCCACCTGGCCCACCTGCGCGAGAAAGCTGGTCTCCACGCTGCCATCCGGGAAATAGCTCAGCGCCCAGACAATGACCGAGACCACCAGGATGATGGACCCGGCCTTTTTCAGAAACTCGACGGTGTGCCGCCAGACAAACAGGCCGATGGTCCGGCTGTTAGGCACATGGTACAGGGGCAGTTCCATGATGAACGCGGCCCGCTCGCCCCGGAACAGGAAGCGATTAAGGAGTACCCCACTGACGGCCAACACCACCAGCGCCCCGATGACCAGTCCAAACGCGGCCCACGGCGCCCAGCCACCGAAAAAGATGGGGGACAAGAACGCCAGCACCGCCAGCCGCCCGGTGCAAGGGACCAACGGGATCAGCAGGATGGTGAGTAATTGCGCCCGCCGGGATTCGATGATGCGCGTCCCCATTATAGAGGGCACGTTGCAGCCAAAGCCCAGGAACAGCGGCAAGAAACTCTTCCCGTGTAGCCCCATCAGGTGCATAAAGCGGTCCATGACGTAGGCGGCCCGGGCCATATAGCCGGTGTCTTCCAGCAACCCCAGCGCCGCGAAAAAAATGACCAGGATGGGCGTGAACGTGACCACAGTCCCCACCCCGCCGATGGCCCCGTCCACCAGCAACCCGGTGAGCCAGGCCGGCCCGCCGGCCGTCAACCCAGCCACCCAGTTCGCCACTGCGTGCACCAGATACGTGTCAATGATCCCCTGCAACGGCGCGCCGACGGTGTACGTCAGCCAAAAGACCGAGCCCAGGATGCCGGCCAGGATGAACATGCCCCAGATGGGATGCGTGGCCCAGCGGTCCAGCCGTTCCGTCAGGCCGATCTGGCCGGGCCGGGGCCGGACCAGGGCGGCCCGGATCATCCGGCCGATCCAGTCATAGCGGCCGCTGGCGACGGCGACCACCGCGTCCTCGTGGTCCGCCAGGATGTCGTGCACCTGATCCCACCGCTCCGGCGGTAACCGGCCCGTCATCATGCGCGTGATCACGGTGTCGCCTTCCAGGAGCTTGAGGGCCACCCACGAGACCGGGTACGGCGCTGGCACCTGCTCGACGATGAGCCGCTCCAGATCGGTCAGCACGTCACGGTGATCCTGGCGGATCTCGGGCATCTTGGGCGAGCAGCAACCTTCCGGGTCGCGGGCCACTTGGTCAATGACTTTTATCAGCGTGTCCACGCCCTGGTTCTTGCTGGCCGACATGGACACCACCGGCACGCCTAGGGCTGCCTGGAGCACTGCCGGTTCCACGCCCATGCCTTCCTGCTCGGCCACGTCCGTCATGTTCAGCCCCACGATGACCGGCGCGCCCAGGGGCAATATCTCGGCCAGCAGGTACAGACTGCGCTCCAACTGGGCCGCGTTCACCACGACCACCACTACGTCCGGCCGTTCGAGGATGATAAATTCCCGGGCGACGACCTCTTCCGGCGAGTTGGCCGAAAGCGAATAGGTGCCCGGCAGGTCTACCAGGCGGATGGTGGTGCCATTGTAGGTGTACGTGCCGGTCTTGAGTTCCACCGTCTTGCCCGGCCAGTTGCCCACGTGCTGGTTGAGGCCGGTGAGCAGGTTGAACACGGTGGACTTGCCCACGTTGGGTTGCCCGGCCAGGGCCACCGAGATCGTGCGTTGGCCTTGTTCGATGTCGTGCTGCGTAGCCATGCTATCCCTCTATCTTTTCTTCATCCTGCGTGCCGGGGGCTTCTGGGCCGCGTCGTGACCAGCGGTGATGCGCGTGTCTCTTTCCATGCCGACGATGGGGCTGTTCCACCGGCCGCACCCGGATCTTGGCGGCCTCGCCGCGCCCCAGGGCGATGCGCGTGTCCCTGACCGTGACGATGACCGGTCCTCGGCCATAGTTCTGTACCATTGTAACTTTGGCGCCGGGCGTGAACCCCAGCGTCGCCAGCCGGCTCACCAAATCGCGCCCGCCGATGAGATTCACCACCTGGCCGGCCTCGCCGGCCTTGAGGGTGTGCAGCCGCAGCACGCCCTCATCCTCGAGGGGAGCCGCCGTATGCCGCTCGACCTGATCGACGATGAGGTCAACCTGGCGCTGCTGGTCGAACGGCGGGCTGGCATAGACGATCTCGACATCCGGGTGCTGCTCCTGGATCGCGGCGATCTGCCGGGGCATGTCCAGTTCCAGCGATACGCCGCCGCACGCCAACGGCGCGGGCACCACCACCACGCGTTTGCACCCCCGCTCGATGGCCCGCTCGATAGCCTCTTTTAGCGAGGGCCGGGCGTAGCGGTTGTAGCCCACCTCCACCACGCGATAGTCGCCCTGGTGCCGCACGCCCTGGGCCAACTGTTCCATCGCCGCGTCCAGCGGGTCCGTTTCGTGGGTGCGAGGCCAGTCCAGCACCTGCGCCGAGATGTGCTCTTCTTCGGCCTCCAGGTGTTCCCATAACTCCGGGTGGTCCTCGATCCAGTCAAGCGGCGGCCACCCGCCGGCAGCCAACACCACGCCCAGTTCTTCTTTATCACTCATATGTTTCCTCATTTCTCGGACGCAGATCGGCGCAGATGAACGCAGATATAGATCAGCGTTTATCTGCGTTTATCAGCGTCCCCGCAATTCCCAACAGCGCCAGGATGCCCGGTGTCACGTCGGTGATGGCCCGGGCCTGGCGGAAATGCGCCATGCCCGGCCCTGCCACCAGCAGCGGCACCGGGTTCATCGTGTGTCCGGCGCCGGGTGATTCCAGGTGGCCGTGGTCGCTGCTCAACACCAGGGTCACGTGGGCCGGGCGATGCGCCAACACGCTGCCCAGGAACTCGTCGATCACGGCCAGCGCGGCCTGTACCTCGGCCGGCGTCCCGCGATGCGCCATCACGTCCGGCAAAAAGCTCTCGTATAGGGTCAGCTCGTGGCGCGCCGACAGGGCTGCCAGCCGCCGGCCCGCCTCGGCCGGGGACACGGTGGGGATCTCGTGCCCATGCACCCGCTTGAACAGATGGTTCGTGATGTCCCAGTACACCGCCTCGCCGCGCGCCATGTCTTCCAGGGTGCGAAACGGCAGCCCGGCCGCCAGCACGCACAACGACGTGGCCGAGTGATGGGCTGTGCCGCGCGCCACACGCTCAAAATA
>JAHJIN010000527.1 GCA_018823415.1 Chloroflexota bacterium
GTGGGCTACCTGACTGCGCCAGCCGGCCTGGAGTACGGCGGGTTCCTGTTTTACGCCGACGACTATAACTCCTACCTGGCCAAGATGCGGCAGGGGGCGGAGGGAGCCTGGGCCTATCGGATTCCCTACACCGTCCAGGAGCACGATGGGGGGGCTGTTTATCTGTTCTATCTGGTATTGGGACGCCTGGCCGCTGCCACGGGCCTGTCCCTGGTTGCGGTCTGGCACCTGGCCCGGTGGGTCTGCGGCCTGGTCTTTCTGCTGACCGTCTACTGGTTCCTGTCTGCCTTCCTGCGCCGCCGCACCCAGCGCAAAATCGCCTACCTGCTGGTCTGCTTCTCGGCCGGCATTGGCTGGCTTTTGCCCCTGGTTGGCCTCTCCGAGCTGGATGGCACCATGCCTTTGGACCTGTGGGTGGTGGAAGGCTATGCTTTCCTGTCCACGATGACGTTTCCGCACTTTGCGCTGGCGAGTGCATTGCTCATCGCTGCCATCGCCCTGGGGGGCCTGGCGATTCGACAGGGTCGGTTGCGCACCGCGTTGTGGGCTGGCCTGGCCGGCCTGACGCTGGTGGCCGTGCAGCCATACAACCTCGTGACCGTGGCCGGCGTTCTGGGCGGCTACTGGCTGCTGTTAACCATGACCCGCCGGCGCCTCGTCTGGCGCGGTTTTGTGGCCCTGTTGTTGGCGGGACTGATCCCGCTGCCACTCCTGCTCTACGACCTCTATGTTTTTGCCATAGACCCGGTCTATCGCGCATGGGCGCAGGGCAACATCTGCCTTTCCCCGAACCCGCTGCACTATCTGATGGCCTATGGGTTATTGTGGCCGCTGGCGCTGGCCGGCCTGTGGCGCTGCGTTCGACGGCGCGACGAGCACGAGCTGCTGATCGCGGCCTGGCTGGTGAGTGGCGCGCTCGTGCTATATGCGCCAGTGGACTTTCAGCGCCGGCTGGTGCAGGGCTTGCAGATCCCCATCTGTATCCTGGCTACCGGGGGACTGTTTTATTATGTGCTGC
Source organism: Chloroflexota bacterium (assembly GCA_018823415.1). Classification (GTDB taxonomy): domain Bacteria; phylum Chloroflexota; class JAHJIN01; order JAHJIN01; family JAHJIN01; genus JAHJIN01. Next base: position 1,019 of record JAHJIN010000527.1, read on the forward strand.
CGGCCATCGGCCGCGCGCGGTGGGTGAGCGTCTTGACCCGGGCCACCCGGGCGCGTTACAATCGCTCAAGCCTGCGCCGCTTTGCAGTCAATGGGCTGCTGGTCTTTTGTTCCGTCACCAGCCTGGCATTGTGGGCCATTGCCAACATCCAGGTGCTGGCGCACAGCTTTCCTTTCTATCACGAGATGGCCGAGAACCAGGCCCTGGACTGGCTGGCGACGCGCACGGCCCGCTCGGATGCGGTGCTGGCCTCCTACGAAGAGGCAAACTATATCCCGGCCCGGGCCGGCAACCGGGTCTATGCCGGGCACTGGGCCGAGACGCCGCTCATCCGCGAGAAGATACGCGCGCTGGACACATTCTACGCTGCCCAGACGAGCGATGACTGGCGCGTGTCGTTCTTGTCCGAGAACGACATCCGTTACCTGATGCAGGGGCCGCGTGAGCGGGCGCTGGGGGGCTTCGACCCGGTGGGCAGAACCTACCTCACGGAACGATTTGCTGTGCCCGGGTTTGCTATCTACCAGGTCAACGCCGGGGTGGGGCGCTAACATGGTTTCCTCTCTTCGCAAACTCCGACCAACACCGGCGATGTGGCGCTGGCTGCCCGGGCTTTGCCTGACGCTGCTCGCTCTTGCTTACGGCACGTTGGCGCTGATTGTGCTGCCCCAAACGGCCTTTTTTTGCAGCGACGAGGGATTGAAGGTTATCCAGGCCCAGAGCTTGATCCGCCAGGGGTGGGCGAGCATCGCCATCGAGTACCCGGGCCGCCTGCTGGACCCGGCCGTGCAGTTTTTCCCCATTCCCGAGCCGGTTGCTTTCGTGCGCGCCGGGGCTGTCTATTTCATCACACCCCTTCTGTTCTCGCTGCTAGCTTCCCTGACCTATGCCCTGACCGGCTACGCCGGCCTATACTTCATTCCCATCGGCGGCGGTTTGGCCAGCCTGTTCCTGACGTATCGCCTGGCTCGCATCAGCCTGGAACCCACCAAGGCCACTCTCACGATGCTCTTGCTGGCTATCGCCACGCCGTTCTCTTTTTACTGCCTGGTATTCTGGGAGCACACGCTGGCTACGGCATTGTTTCTGCTGGCCCTGGTACTGCTGGTCACGTCCTCGTCAACGACCCGAATGTGGCGGCTTCTGGCCGGTGGGATCTGCCTGGGCGCGATGGCTAGCGTCCGGACGGAAGGCTACGTGTTCTCCCTGGTGGTCATCGCGGCGTGGGCCGGCACCTATCGCCGATGGCCTCACCTGGGGCTGATCCTGTTGGGGCTGGGAGCGGCCCTTGCCCCCTTATGGCTCAGCAACCAGATCCTCTATGGCACGCCATTAGGCCCACAGGTGCCGCTTCTGGCGACGATGGCGGGCGACAGCGGCCAGTATGCCTGGCTGGTGAGCCGGCTGTTGATCGCGCAAAACGTCGTCACCCAGGGCAGCGCCAACAAGTACGTGGACTTTGGCTCGGCCGCGGCCCTGTTCGTCGTCTGTACAGTGCTGGCGATCCCCCGGCTGCGCCGCAATCGGCTCGCGGTTGGTGTGAGCCTGGCTGCGATGGCGCTTTTGGGGGTAGTGAACGTGCTGGGCGCCGAGCAGTTCGTCATGCGGGGCTTGATCCCGACTTGCCCGCTGGTTGGCCTGATGCTCGTGTATGCCTGGGTTCGTGGCAAATCTGAGCGTTCCGCAGAACGGGCGAACGAAGACTTTTTCGTGCTGACGTTTCTAGGCAGCCTGGTCCTTATCACCCTCTCGACACCCGTGGACACCGGGCTGCACTGGGGTCCCCGATTCCTGCTGCCGCTGCTGCCTCTCGTCGCCCTCCTCACCGTCCGTCTTCTGACGGCCGGCCCAGACGCCGCCTGGCAACAAAGTCCGCGGGACCGACGCGTGGTGCGGTTGGTGGGCGTGACACTGGTGCTGCTCAGCGTAGTCATCCAGGTGCAGGGAATTCGCTTCCTGGCCCGCAAAAAGATCGAATCGGCGCAACTGGTGACCTACTTCCTGGATTTGCCCACCCGGTACGTGATCTCGGAAGTGGACTGGTTCACGTCCGAGGCCGCGTCCCTGTTCTACCAGCGAACGTTTTTCTACGCTGCGGACCAGGCGGGCTACCAGGACCTGGTGAGCCGTCTCTATGCTCAGGGAGCAGATAGCTTCGCTTTGCTGCCCCTGGCACAATCCCAGAACGATCCGCAGATAGACACCGACTTGTACAATGTGGAGCCGGTTCAGCAGTTCTATTTTCGCATCGTACCGCACGAGTGAACGCTCAGACAACCGCACGAAAAGAGCGCTGCGATAGGAGGTGATTGGGAATGAAGCAAGCACTTCGGACCCTGATTGTGATCCCGGCCTTCAATGAAGCGGGAAAGATCGGCCGGGTGATCGCCAAGATCCCGCCGGGGATCGGAGACCCCCTCGTCGTGGACGACTGTTCCTCTGACAATACAAACCAGGAGGCCATCGCAGCCGGCGCCCTCGTCATCCGACACGAGCGCAACACCGGCGTGGGTGGCGCGATCCGCAGTGGTATTGACTATGGCATCGCGAACGGTTATGATATCGTTGCCATCCTATCAGGCGACGATCAGCATGATCCTACGGACCTACCGGGGGTGCTGCGCCCCATCGTCGAGGACGGCTACGATTTCGTGCAGGGTTCGCGGCGGCTGGCGGGATTGCAGGAGACCCATATCGGCTGGTTCAGAAGGACGTTTACCTGGGTCTATGCCGTGCTGTTCCGCCTCGCCACCGGCTTTCCCTGCACCGATGCCACCAACGGGGGCCGGGCGTTTCGCCTCACGCTGTTCCAGGATCGGAGGATCAACCTGTGGCAGGGCTGGCTGGATACCTACGAACTGGAGCCATACCTTTTTTACCAGGCCGTCCACCTCGGCTACCTGGTCACCGAAGCACCAATGAAAGTGCTCTACCATAGACAGGGAACGACCAAGATGAAACCCCTTCGGGATTGGTGGCGCATCCTGCGGCCTATCGTGTACCTGCGGTTGGGATTGCGGCATTGAATCCCGCACCGGCGTGTTCATTCCTGGCAAGATAAACGTATAGGAGTTTGCAATGAGCACAATACAGAAAAGATTCACAGGGAAAAAAGTATTGGTCACTGGAGGAGCTGGTTTCGTTGGGGCGAACCTGGTACGCCAGCTCATCAGAGAAGGCGCGGCAGTCACGGTGCTGGACGATTTTTTCACCGGCCGCCTGGACAACCTGCGCGGCCTGGATGGGCAGTACAGCCTGGTACAAGGCAGCGTGGCAGACCCCTTCCTGGTGCAGGAATTGGTGGGCAAGTCGGAGATCGTGATCCACGCGGCGGCGCGCAACATCATCGCCTCCACGCGCAATCCTTTCGAGGACTTCAATACCAATATCGGGGGCACGCTAAACGTGCTCATGGCGGCGCGTTCAGCCGGGGCGGAACGGGTGATCTACACATCGTCGGCCTCGGTCTACGGAAATCCCCGCTATCTGCCGATCAACGAAAACGACTCGATCAGCCTGCTCACCCCCTACGCGGTCAGCAAGTTTGCCGGCGAGGGCTACTGCCAGGCGTTCTACGAAAGCTACGGGGTTCCCGTGGCGGTAGTCCGCTACTCCAACGTGTTCGGACTCGGCCAAGATCCGCATAATCCCTATTGCGGAGTGGTATCCAAGTTCATGAGCAGCGTGGCCGGCGACGAGGCGCCGTGCATACATGGGGACGGTCAGCAAACGCGCGACTTTTGCTACGTCGAGGACACGGTCGAGGCCACGCTGCTGGCCGCTCTATCCCCCAAGGCGGAAGGCGAGGTGTTCAATATCGCCACGGGCGTGGAGACCAGCGTCAACAACCTGGTGAACATGATCCTCACGCTCTACGAGAGTCCCGTCAAGCCCGTGTACATTGACCGCCGGGACATTGACAACATCCGCCGGCGCGTGCTCAACATCGAAAAGATCCGCCGGGCGCTGCGGTGGACACCCAGTTTCACCCTTCAGGAAGGATTACGCCGGACCAGAGTGTGGCTGGAGAGCCCGGGTTCCACGCCCACCAGCGGTAAATGAGCGCATTTGCAAGGAGCCAGAGATGACTAGCAACTCGACAAAAGTGACACTCCTGGATCTAGCCTGCCAGCATCAACCCCTTGAGACCGAGATCATGGATGCGATCACGCGCGTCGTGCGATCCGGGAAATTCATCATGGGGCCGGAGGTGCAGACGTTCGAGGAAGCGATCGCGAGGTACTGCGGTGTGCCCTACGCCATCGGTGTTTCGTCCGGCACCGACGCGCTGCTGGCGGCACTCATGGCCCTGAACTTGAAGCCCGGCGAGGGGGTCATTACCAGCACTTTCTCCTTCTTTGCCACGGCCGGGGTCATCGCCCGCCTGGGTGCTCGGCCCATCTTTGTGGACATTGATCCCCAGACGTTCAACCTGGCCCCGGAAGCTATTCGCCATACCTGGGATACTCTCAGGCCCGAGGAGCGATCACAGGTGCGAGCGATCATGCCCGTGCACCTGTTCGGCCAGTGCGCTGAGATGGCACCGATGCTCGACTTCGCTGTACAACATGGACTGGCGGTGATCGAGGACGCCGCGCAATCCCTGGGGGCCGAGTATCCCTGGGCCGGCGAGAGTGGGGGAAGAAACGCCGGGGTCATGGGGCAGATGGGTTGTTTCAGTTTCTTCCCCAGCAAGAACCTGGGCGGTTTTGGCGATGGCGGCATGGTCACCACGTCGGACGCTGCGTTGGCCGAGCGACTGCGCGTGCTGCGGGTGCATGGCGCCAAGCCCAGATACTACCACCACGCCATCGGCGGCAACTTCCGCCTGGACACGCTCCAGGCTGCCGTTCTCCTGGTGAAACTACCCCACTTGGACCGCTGGCACCAGGAACGGCGGGAAAATGCGGCGCGATATAATGCGCTATTTGCAGCCACGAGCCTGGAGGAATTCATCACCCTTCCAGTCTCCATCTATGAGGACCGGCGTCTGAGATTCCCGCACATCTACAACCAGTACGTCATCCGTGCCCAGCAGCGAGATGCCCTGATCGAGTACCTGACCATCCGTGGGATAGGCACAGCCGTGTACTACCCGGTTCCCTTGCACCAGCAGGCCTGCTTCACTTACCTAGGATACCAAAAAGGCAGTTTGCCAGAAAGCGAGCGGGCAGCGCAGGAGGTGGTGGCGCTTCCGATCTACCCCGGCCTCACACCGGCCCAACAAAAGTATGTGGTAGACTCCATCGAGCAGTTCTACCGGGGAGCGTGACATGGAGACTTCAACGCCTACCGTGGGGGTCATTGGGACCGGCTACTGGGGCAAGAACCTGGTCCGCAACTTCTACCAGTTGGGTGCTCTGGCAGCCATCTGCGACTCGGAGCCGGCCTGCTTGAGCAGCTACGAGGCATCCCACCCTGAGGTTCCCAAGCGGCTGGCCTACTCGGAGGTGTTTGGTGATCCCTCCGTCCAGGCGGTCGCCATCGCCACGCCGGCGGAGACGCACTACCGCCTGGTTAGGGAGGCGTTGCTAGCCGACAAGGATGTTATGGTGGAGAAGCCCCTCTGCCTGGAGGAAGGACAGGCCACGGAGCTCATCGCTCTGGCTGCAGAGCGGCGGCGAGTGCTGATGGTGGGCCACCTGCTGCGGTACCATCCCGCCTTCGTGAAGCTCCAGGAGTTGGTCAAGAACGGCGAGCTGGGGCGGGTCTACTACATCTACTCCAACCGGCTCAACCTGGGTCGCATCCGGCGAGAGGAAAACATCCTGTGGAGCTTTGCCCCGCACGATGTCTCGGCCATCCTGGCCCTGGCGGGAGACTTGCCTGAGACAGTGGTCTCGCGAGGCGGTAACTATCTCCACGAGCACATCGCCGACGTGACCGTAAGTGTGCTGGAGTTCGCTTCCGGGCTGCGCGCTCACATTTTCGTGAGCTGGTTGCACCCCTACAAGGAGCAACGGCTGGTGGTGGTGAGCGACCGGCAGATGGCCGTCTTCAACGACGTGGCGCCAGCCGGGCAGAAGCTGCTGCTCTATCCGCACCAGATCGAGTGGCGGGACCAGGTACCTACCCCACACAAGGCTGAAGCGATCCCAGTTGCGGTAGACGACACGGAACCACTGCGCCTGGAGTGCCAGCATTTTCTGGACTGCATGCGGACCCGTTCGACGCCGCTCACGGACGGGGAAGAGGGCCGTCGAGTACTGCAGGTGCTGAATGCCTGCCAGCGCTCGCTCGACCAAGATAAGGTTGTCTCGTTGGCAGGGGCACAAGCGAGCCGGTTCTACGCGCATCCCACGGCGGTGATCGACCAGCCTTGCGAGATCGGCGAGGGGACCAAGGTCTGGCACTTCGCGCACGTGATGGCCGGGGCGCGCATCGGCCGCCAGTGCGTGCTGGGGCAGAATGTGCTGGTGGCGCCGGACGTGACCATTGGGGATAACGTCAAGATCCAGAACAACGTAGCGGTCTACACCGGCGTGGTGCTGGAGGACGACGTGTTTTGCGGCCCATCCATGGTCTTCACCAACGTGATCAATCCCCGCAGCCACGTCTCGCGCAAGCACGAGTTCAAGCCCACGGTGGTGCGCCGGGGCGCGACCATTGGGGCCAATGCCACAATCGTGTGCGGCCACGAGATCGGTGCTTATGCTTTCGTCGGCGCCGGGGCCGTGGTGACGCGCGACGTGCCGGCGTACGCCCTGGTCGTGGGCAACCCGGGCCGCCTGGCCGGCTGGATGTGTCAATGCGCTGAGAAACTGGCATTCGATGGCGACCAGGCAACGTGCGAGAAATGTGGGACACGTTACCGGCGAGAAAAAGCCCATCAAGTCGTGTGTCTGCCCCACACATGATTCGACGGGGTGTGATGTCTGTTGCTGACGCGTGGTCTCGGTAACAAGTGGTGCAGGCAGTCGTGACCGCCAGGCCCACACAGTGGGGATAGTGAGCCACGTGCTCGCGTTCTGGCACCCCATGGTCAGCCAATGACACGGTCGAGTGAGGACCTCCGACGTGGCGAAGCGATTGGGAATCGGATGGCGCAGGGTCTGGCAATTTGCCATGCTGTTGCTAGGCGGGTCGCTCCTGGTGTTGGCACACGCATACTTCTCCAGCTTGCCCTGGACTGTAAGCACGCCGCTCATGATCCTGGACCGGCTGTTCGACATTGGCCTGGCCCTGGCGATACTAGGACTTGCTGCGGCATTGGGGTTGTGGCCCCTGCGCTTGCTGCGTCTTACCGATCTCTCTGCCCTGGAAGAACTCCTGTTTGCCACGGGCCTGGGCCTGGGCGTCTTGATGTACGGCGTCATGGCTCTGGGGATAATAGGCTGGCTAAACTCGCTCGCCTGGATTGTGGTCATGGTCGTTCTCGTGGGCCTGGCCCTGCCGCAAGTTTCACGGGCGAAGGCTCTCTGCACACAGGCCGGGCAGGAACTCCGCGAAGATGCGCGGTCCTCGCACGTCCCGCTGATTCTGCTGTTCCCGATCGCTTTCATCCTAGTCTTCGGTCTGCTCCAGGCCCTGGCACCCCTCGCTGACTACGACGGCCTGGTGGTTCACGTGGAGGCCCCCAAGCAGTTTATCGCTCGGGGGCGATTCTTCCCCCTGCCCGAGATCTCACCGGCCAATTATCCGCTCAACGTGGAGATGCTCTATGCTATTGGGGTCTTGCTGGGCACAGATGTGTTCCCAAAGGTTCTGCACTTTGCGTTTGGCCTGTTGAGCACCCTGGCATTGTATGCCCTGGGTCGTCGTTTTTTCACCGTGCGGTCAACCTGGCTGGGTGTGGTGCTGTTCTTGGTTACCCCGCTGGCCTGTTTCTCTATGCAGATCGCATACGTGGACCTGGGGCTGACGTTTTTCGTGCTGCTGGCCGAATTTGCCCTGTTCCGGTGGTGGCAGGGACCCGACCACGGTGAACGCCGGCATCTGAGCTGGCTGGCTATGTGTGGGGCGGGTTGCGGCATCGCGTTGGGCAGCAAGTATACGGCCGCCTTCACGCTCCTCATAATAGGTGGCGTCGTTTTGGCACGTACCGTGCTCTGGAATTGGAAAAGCCCCCGGCGAATCCTGCGCGACGTGTTGCTCTGGGGCAGCGTTGCGGCAGTGGTGGCGGCTCCCTGGTACGTCCGAAACTGGTTGTGGTTAGGGAATCCAGTCTACCCGGCGTTCTTTGGCGGACCGGAATGGCCCCCCTCTCGCGTGGAGCGATTTGCATACCTGCTGAGTCTATACGGCGCCGGACATGATTGGCAAGACTACTTGCTCTTGCCCTGGAACCTGTTAACGGACAGCGGCAAGTTCGGGACATCGCTTTTCGCCCACTCCAGTGTGCTGCTGTGGATCCCCCTGTTCGCAGTCTTGCTCGTTCGGCATCATCGGAGCGTCAGCCTCTTGCTGGTGCTTAGCTACGCGCAGGTTGTGGCCTGGGCGCTGTTCTCACAGCAGAGCCGCCTGCTATTGCCAGTCCTGGGTCCTCTTTGCCTTCTCACTGGTGTAATGCTAGAACGATTGCTAGAACGATGGCGCGGTCCATGGGGCAACCGGGCGGTCTTCTACCCGATTATCTGCTATGCGATGGCTACTATCGTGTTACAGCAGATATTCTTCTGGCTGGATGCCAAGCCTCTGGGCGTTGTGCTGGGGCTAGAGAGTCGGCATAGCTACCTGTCTCGCAACCTGCCGGACTACAACAGCATGACCTATATCAACGAACACACGTCAGAAACAGCCAAGGTCCTCATGATCGGTGATGGATGTGGCTACTATCTCCAGCGTGCCTACGTCTCCGATGCGTCTCTGGAAACCTGGAGCTACATCGTCTCCCTGGCACAGGCCCGCACACCCGAAGCGGTGTACCGGGTTCTGCGCGAAAAGGGCATCACCCATATTCTGGTGGAGGACTATGCGCCCGAGTGGCTCGAGCAGTTCGACCCCCATGGAACCATCCGCTCTGACCTGCTGATCCTGCAGGCGCTTCAGCCCCAATACCTGGAATTGATCTACAAGGCGAATCCCGTTCACGTCTACCAATTGAGACCATGATGAAAGTCGAGTTCCACATCGTCCTGTGAGCTTCACATGAACACGCACGCGACTTCTGAAGGCAAACCAATGATCGACAGCGAAAAGAAGGCTGTAGCGGCCCGACCAACCACCGGTCCTATGCGCCTGGTGCTCCTCATGACGCTTGTTCTACGCCTTGCCATCTCCATCGTGGCTGCCATCGCCTACACCTTGCTCCCGCCGCTCATGCCCCCTGATGTGATCCAACGACTCTCCCTGGGCATCGAACCCATCACCGGGTGGCTGGCCGGCCCGCTGCTGGGCGCCTGGCAGCGCTGGGACACCCTCTGGTACCTTCTCATCGCCACCCGAGGCTATGCACCGGACGATAGCACCATCTACAGACCCCCCCTGTACCCGCTGCTCATGCGACTGACCGGCGATGTGCTGGGGGGCCAAGCCATGTTGGGTGGGCTGGTGGTCTCCACCATGGCGTACCTGTTGGCCCTGTGGCTGTTCTACCGGCTCACCGCCTGGGAATTGGACGAAGCCACGGCCCGGCGCAGCGTAGTCTACCTGGCCCTGTTCCCCACGGCATTCTTCTTCCTGGCCGGGTATGCCGAGTCGTTGTTCCTCCTATTCAGCGTAGCTTCATTCTATGCGGCCCGGCGCGGCCGATGGGGACTGGCCGGTGTGGCTGGACTGCTGGCCAGCGTGGCCCGGCTTCAAGGCTCCATCGTGCTCCTGCCCCTGATCGTGGAGTACGTGCACCAGCGTGGTTTCTCCCGCCGCCTGCTATCGCGGGACCTGTTGGGACTGGCTGCCGTGCCATTGGGGATGATCGCATTCATGGCTTATGTCTATGGTGTTGTGGGCGCCGACTCCCCGCTGACTCCGTTCCAGCTCGTTCGGGGAACTTTATACCATCTTACCTGGCCGGGCCAGGCACTATGGGATGGCGTGTGGGTCATCGTGACCGGCCAATTCTTCTATGCTGATGTGCTGGACTTGGCTAGCATCGTGCTGTTCATGGTACTCACCGTCGTTGCCCTACGTCGGCTGCCATTGGCCTACAGCGTGTACATGGCCGTGTCATTGTGGATCATCCTGAGCAGGACCGGTTTCCCACAGCCCCTGATCAGCGCATCCCGGCTGGTGCTTCCCCTGTTCCCCGGCTTTATGGTGCTAGGCCTCTGGGGCCGCAACCCCTGGGTCCATCGCCTGATCGTGTACCCATCTCTGCTGCTGCTGCTTATCCTCACTGGCATCTTTGCTGCCTGGGGCTGGGTAGCCTAGTTGCCATCCTTTTTTTTCGCAAATACTTGACAAGAATACTCAACTATATTATAATAAGCGTAGCGTAGAATGGAGGGCAAACATGGACACCTGGCCTACAATCGGGCGGCGTGGATTTGTGGGGTTTTTGCTGGGGAGTGCCGGCGCGCTGTTGGCCGCTTGCCTGCCCGGCCAGAGCGCCACACCGACCACCAACGCGCCCGGCGGCGGTGTGGCGGCAACGGCCCTGCCCGAAGCGACCCAACCCGGCTGGAAGTGGGAAATCCGCTGGCTTCACGGCCGGCCCCGCATCGACGAGGGCGCCTACCAGTTGCGCATCGACGGGATGGTGGAGCAGCCGCAAACGCTGACACTGGGCCAGGTCAAGGCGCTGCCCTCGGTGACCGAACGGGTGCGTATGAAATGCGTGGAATGTTGGTCGGCGCCGGCGGTTTACACCGGCGTCACGTTGGAAGAGGTGTTCAAGCTGGTGCAGCCCGCCGCGCAGGCTACGCATGTGCGCTTTTATGCCGCCGACAATTACGACGACACCCTATCGCTGGATGAGTTGCGAGCGGCTCGGGTCATGCTGGCCTATGGTCAGGATAGCGCCGATCTGCCCATAGACAATGGCTGGCCCCTGCGGCTGGTGACGCCGTCGAAATATGGCTACAAGTATGTCAAAGGCGTGGTCCGGCTCGAGTTTATCGACCGGATGGTGGTGGGAAGCTGGGAGAGATACGGCTATTCCACCGACGCCACTGTGCAGGCGGGCTTTGACCGGCCCCTGGATCTGGGTGGGGTGCGTCCTATCCCCGGCGGAGAACAGGCCTACTAGCCCGGCCCAAACTGTTTATTCCAGTGCGCATCACCTCCTCCTTTGCGCATGGCACGACCGACGGCCCCTCCGTTTTGGAGGGGCCGTCGTGTGTCTGTCCCAGTCTATTCCCCTTGCACCCACTGTTGATACAGGTCGCCCAGGTCCTGACCGCTGGCCTCCTCAAAGGCGCGCACGAGATCAGCCGGTGCAGCCTGTCGATAGCCATAGTCGCGACAATAGGCGCGCAGGGCCGTGAAATACGCCACGTCGCCAATGGCCTGGTACACGGCATCGAAAAAGAGCGCGCCTTTGGCATAGACCACGGCCTCATAATCGGACGCCGGATATTGTGACACCGGCTTGCCGATGGGGGCATCGCGGCCCCGCGTGACCAACGACTCAGCCGGGATGGTCCACCGCACGCGCTTGAGTTCCTGGGCCTGGGCTGGCCCATAGATCAGGTGGTAGTAAAAGCTGGTATTGTATTCGGTGAGACCTTCATCCTGCCAGGGGTACAATAAGGGGTCATTGCCTACCAGGTTGTACCACCACTGATGGCCCACCTCATGAGCCACCAGGAACTCTTGGTTTTCTAGCTGGCCCGGCGCGTACAGCCCATCGCCGATGAGGGACAGGCCCGGGTACTCCATGCCCCGCACCCCCAGTGGGGCCTCGATGATCTTGAACTCAGCCAGGGGACCGGGGCCAAAGAGCCGGTTGTAGATGCGCAGCGCTGCCGCCGCCTCCCACAAGGCCGAATGACCGGCGGCGCTATCGACCGGTTGATAATACGAGAATACGGTGGCCTCGTCGGCCTGGGTCTGCGCCATCCGAAGGTCTGGCCCGGCAAAGATGCAGAAATCGCGGGCCGGCCCGCTGACGATGTGGTGGGTGATGCGCGTGCCGCTGGCCCGGGTAGTCGTGATCTCGACACCGGTCGTCACGATGGGCAGCAACTCCGGCGCGGTAAGCCGCACCTCAAAGAGCGCGATGTCGGTCAAGGTCGCGTCGCCGTGCGTTTCGGCCACGTCCACGCGCCAGCCGTCTGGCCCATGAACGGCCAGCAGCGGCAGGGCGCTGGGCAGCGAGAGCAGGCCCCGGGCTTGGCCGAACAGCACGTACTCCTGGTCGATGGCCCGGGCCTGAGCATGAAAGTCCACGTCGATGTGGATCATCTCTCGGGGTGCGAGCGGCTGGGGCAAGAACAGGCGCGCCGCCGTGTCGTCGGCCTCATACGTCCAGTCGAGGATCTGGTCGCCCACCCACACCTCGTCGATGCCCAGGCCGCCCATGTACTGGGGCAGGTTGGGGTACAGACGCAGCATGATGTCCTTGAGGGTGTTGTCGGTGCTGTTGATATAGCGAATGGTCTGCCGGCCGGTCAGGGTCAGGTCGGCGGCGTCCAGGGTGGCGGTGACGGTGTAGCGTGGCACGCCGGTCAGCCGGTCCAGATCGGCCTGGCGTGAGGGGATGACGGCGGCGCGCTGCCGTTCCAGAAAGGTGTCCGCGGGTGGCGCGTCGCCGCCGGGGCTGCAGCCGGCGAGCAGGATCAGGCCGCACGCCACCACCAGCAGCGTGGCGAGGGCCAGCAGGCCCAATCCGCTTGTGGTCCATCGCCCGGCCAACCCTGCTGGACTGTGGCCCAATGGGAACGGGAACGAGGCCCTTTGCTTCACGTTTTTTCCCCCTCCAGTTCCGTCGCCACCCAGGCCCGGGCCTCGTCGTGGGTGGTAACGAGGCCGGCCAGTTGGGCTTCGCGCAGGCCGGCCAGCAACGTTCCAACACGCTGCCCCGGCTCCAGACCAAAGGTCGCCATCAGGTCGCGGCCATCCAGCAGGCGCGGTAGCTGCCCGGCGCGCTCGCGCCGCTGCCAGTACAGGGCCAGCACCTCGCCGGTAAAGGCCACGTGCCGCGCCCATTCGTCGGGCCGGGTGCGTGTGCCCTGCGTCGCCAGGTGGTCGCACAGGGAATGGAGCAGCACGTCAATGCCCGCATCCCCGGCGGCGTGGAGAAAGCGCTGGATGGCGCGCGGCGTGACGTGCTTGGCCGTGGCAAGCTGCGCCGGGCGCATGTGCAAGGCCACAATACGCGCCACGGCATCGGCCTCACGGGCGCTGAAACGGAGCCGGCGCATCACGGTGGCAGCCATGGGCACGCCTTCGGTTTCGTGATGCAGGAACCGGATACGCTGGCCCACATCCAGGCTGCGGCACTGGGGCTTGGCGATGTCGTGGAGCAGGGTTGCCAATTTGAGCAGAACCAGACGCGTGCCGGCCGCCGAGCTGGGCGCATCCAGGTGGGACAGTACCCGGTCGGCGTGCAATAGGGCCCGGTCCACGGTCAGGTTGGGTGACCACGGCAAGACGGCGGGCTCGCCCCGGAGCTGGGTCACCAGCCATTCCAGTGCCCGTACCGTCTCCAGCATGTGCTGGAACACGTCCCACTGGTGCACATCAGGCTGGAGCACAGCCCGGGACAGGCCCAGTTCGGGGATGATGCGCGTGAGCAGGCCCAGTTGGTCCAGCAGTTCCAGGCCGCCATAGGCGTGCGGCTGGGCGAACAAGCGCACCAGCTCGTCGCGGACACGCTCGGCGGCGGGCTGGTCGATGAGCGGCGCATGGTGGCGGATGACGGTCAGGGTGGCCGGGTCGATGTCAAAGCCCAGCTCCACCGATTGGCGCACGGCGCGCAGCATGCGCAAGGGGTCGTGGCGAAAGGCCGGGGCCGACACGGCGCGGATCAGGCGCCGGTCCAGGTCGCGTTGGCCGCCAAAGGGGTCTACCAGATGGGCCGGCGCCGGGTCGTCGGCCCATTGCAGCGCGGCGGCGATGGCATTGACGGTGAAATCGCGGTCGGCTAGGTCTTCGCGGAGGGTGGGGGCGCGCAGTCGGTTCAAGTCCAGGTAGATTGGTAGATTGGTAGATGGGGCCGGATGACGGATGACGACGCGGCCGGTGCCAAAACGCTCGTCCAGCAGCACAAAGGGCTCGTCGAGTTCGTCGGCCAGGGCGCGAGCCAGGGCCAGGGAATCGCCGCGCGTGATGACGAAATCCAGGTCATGGGGCGGCCGGCCCAGGAGCATGTCGCGCACCGGGCCGCCCACCAGGTAGGCCTCGGCGTCGTGGGTGGCCAGGAACGCGGCCACGCGCTGGATAATGGCACGCTGGGCGTCGTTCACGGCGTCTCCTATGCCATCCCCAGCACGCACGCTTCGTAGGGGGCCAGGGCCAGCGAGTTGCCCAGCAGCTCCAGGTCCGGCCGGTCGGCGGTGGACAGGAGCACCTGCCAGTCGCGGGCCGGCAACGGTTCATCCAGGACGGCGAGCACCGGGCGCGAGGCGAAATTGAGGGCCACCAGCAGGGTTTGCTCCGGCGACACCCGCAGGTAGGCCAGGGCGTGGACCGGGCGCCGGATGAGCGGGACATAATCGCCTCGGCGCAGGGCCGGGCTGGCCTTGCGCAGCGCGATGAGCCGGCGATACCAGTGAAACACCGAGTCCGGGTCCCGGCGCTGTGCCTCTACGTTACGCTGACGATAATCAGCGTTCACCGGCAGCCACGGCGGGTTGATGCTGAACCCGGCGTGCGGCGAGTCGTCCCAGGGCATGGGCGTGCGGCAGCCGTCGCGGCCCTTGTAGAGCGGCCAGTAGCGCTTGCCCGGCGGGTCCTGAATCTGTGCCCGGGCGATGCGCCCCTGCCGCATGGCAAGCTCTTCGCCGTAGTAGAGGAACGGCGTGCCCCGGATGGTGAGGAGCAACGCCGCCGCCACCTTGGCCCGGACGTCCGTGTTGGAGCCAGCGGCATAGCGCGAGGCGTGGCGCTCTACGTCGTGGTTGCTGAGCACGTGACAGGGCCACGCCCCCGGCGGCAGAGCCGCCTCCCACCGGGCGATGGCGTCGTAAAAGGCGCGCGCGCGCCACGGCTGGTGGGTGAAATCAAAGTTAAAGCTGAGGTTCAGCTCGTCGTTCTGCTGCCCATAATACGCGGCGGCCATCTTCACCGGCTCTTCGCTAAAGGTCTCGCCGACCGCCATACGTTGCGGGTAGTCGTCCAGCAGGGCGCGCAGGTCGCGGAGCAGCGGGTGCATCTCGGGCTGGTCCCGGTCTTGAATGTGAATCTGGCGGTCATAGGCGCGCAGGCCTAACCGGAGCGGGTTGTCGCGCAACTGGGCATCCTTGACATAGAGGTTGAACACGTCCAGCCGAAAGCCGTCCACGCCCCGGTCCAGCCAAAAGCGAAACACATCCCACATGGCGTCCTGCACGGCCGGGTTGCGCCAGTTCAGGTCGGGCTGCTCCTTGAGGAACAGATGGAGATAATACTGCGCGGTGCGCTCGTCCCACTCCCAGGCCGGGCCGCCAAAGACCGACTGCCAGTTGTTGGGTGGCCGGTCGCCCTGACCATCGCGCCAGATGTACCAGTCGCGCCGGGGATTATCGCGGCTGGACCGGGATTCCACAAACCACGGGTGCTGGTGCGAGGTATGGTTGAGCACCAGGTCCATGACGATGCGGATGCCGCGCCGGTGCGCTTCTTTGACCAGCCGGTCGAAATCGTCCAGCGTGCCAAAGAGCGGGTCGATGCCGCAGTAATCGCTCACGTCGTAGCCAAAGTCGTACATGGGCGACGGATACACCGGCGAGAGCCAGATGGCGTCGATGCCCAACGAGTCGTCGCCCGACGCCGCGTCGGCTCCGGCCAAATAGTCCAGGTGCGCGATAAGGCCTGGCAGGTCGCCAACGCCATCGCCGTTGGAATCGGCAAAGGAGCGTGGGTAGACCTGGTAGATGACGCCGTCGCGCCACCAGGGGGCATCGGGCGCGGTTTTGCGCTTGGGGGTCATGGAATCTCCTTGGACGAACGGTTGCCTTGCTGTCTTCATAGTACCACAAACCAGGCCGCCTGACAAGCAGGCCCTCACCCTACCCCCGGCGGCTTTGCTGCCACCTCCTCCCCTCTCCCAACTTTGGGAGAGGGGAGGGGCGCGAAGCGGGGGAGGGGTGCGGGTACACCCGGCCTTGACCACCGGCTCTCGATATGGTATGCTGAGTATGGCGGGAGTGGAGGCCCCATGTCCGAATACGTCACGTTTATCAGCGGCGGATATAGCGAGTGGTGCATCGTGGTCAAGCCGCCCGCGCAACCGGCGAACGCGCGCCGGCGCTTGCGCGGCGGCCCGCTGCCCGAACACCCCACGGCCCAGCTCGCAGCCCACGAGTTGCAGGCCGGCCTGGCGCAGATCAGCGGCACGACCCTGCGCCGGGTCACGGCTATCTCGTCGCACGCGCCGCGTTTTGAACTGCGCTACCAGGAGGGCAGCGGCGACGGCTTTACGAGCACGGTTACGAACGGCGGCGCCGGTCGCGTGCTGCTAGAGGGCGACAGCCCCCGGGGCCTGCTATTTGCCGTATATGACATGCTGGCCGAACTGGGGTGTCGATGGCTGTACCCCGGCCCGGCCGGGGCGCGCATCCCAGCGCAATCCGCCCTGCGCCTGCCCGTCGGCACCGTCCGTCAGGAGCCCAGCCTGCCCGGCCGGTGCCTCATCCTGGGACACCACCTGTACCTGGACCACCTGGAGGACTGGGTCATCTGGGCCGCGCGAAACCGGTTCAACACCATCTTTTTGCACCTGTTCCCGCCACCGGACCTGGGCGGCCAGCCGGACGCCTTCTGGTACGCCAAACTTGAGGGTGCCCTGCCGGTCATCCGCGAGCGCAGCCTGGTGGTGGAATACGGCGGGCACGGGCTGTCCGATCTGCTGCCGCGCGGCGCGTTCCACGCCACGCCCGAGGCGTTCCGGTTCGACGGCACGCAGCGCACGCCGGATCACAACTTTTGCCCCTCGCACCCGGAGGCACGCCGCCTCATCCGCGACAACGCGACCCGCTATTTTCAGCAGCACCCGGACGTGGACGTGTATCACCTGTGGCCGGATGACATTGCCAGCGGCCCCGCAGCCGACAAAAGGGCCGCTGGCGGCGGTGGGTGGTGCCAGTGCCCGGCCTGCGTGGGCCTCTCCCCCACCGACCAGGCGCTTCAGGCCACCAACGACGTCGCCGAGGTCCTCGTCGCCGAGGCCCTGGCGGAAGCGCACCCGAACGCGCGCTTGGCCTTCCTGGCCTACCACGATACCGTGGCCCCGCCGACCAGCGTGCAACCGTATCCCAACGTCTGCCTGCTCTATGCCCCCCGCGAGCGCTGCTACGCCCACGCCATCTCTGACGACGCCTGCGTCCTCAATCGTGATACGTACGCGCCCCACTGCCAGGCGCAAATCTCCGCGTTCGCCCGGGACGGCGCGCCGGAGCATCGCGTGTTCGAATACTACACCGACGCGGTGCTCTTTAAATCCATGCTGCCGCCGCTGCCAACGGTGCTGGCCGCCGACATGCGTTTCTATCGCGACGCCGGCATTCACACCGTTCAGACCCTCATGACCGCCGACCGGCCCTGGGTGAGCATGCCCATCAACCTGTGGCTCTTTGCCCGGCTGGCCTGGGACGCCGACGCGGACCCGGACGAACTAGTGGCTGACTGGTGCGCGGCCGCCTTTGGCGCCGTATCTGACGCTGAGGCCGCTGAAGCAGCTGCCGCCTACGTCCGGGCCAGCGAGGCCGCCTGGCAACGGGTTCTGGACTTGGCCCCGGACGAGGTGTCCATGAGCATGAACACCCGTCTGCGTACCCTGCTGGACGACCCGCCGCGCGACGCGTTGGATTTCATGACCGCGCCCTTGCCCACGCGCCGGGCCAAGCTGGCCCTGTTGGACGAATCGCTGGCGCTGTTGGACGAGGCTGGGGCGCACCTGACCGCGGCGGCCGAGACGAGCACTCAGCCAGAAGCGTTGGGACGGGAGCGCGCCGTCTTTGACTTGACCCGGGCCCAGTTCGCGTACCTGCGTGCCCGGCAGCGCGCCTATGTGCTGCTCGATGATCCGGATGAGGACGACACGCCGGCGGATCTGGACGCAGCGCTCGACGAGGCCCAGGCGGCCCTGGACGAGGCGTTCCGCTGGGGCCGGTCCCGGCAGCACATCCCCGGCCGCCGAGATCGGGCCTACTATGCGCTCATGCACCGCATGTGGGACTTGCACTTGCGCCACGCCCGATACCGCACCCTGGAACCGGGGTCGTGGGCGCAACGCTGGCTACGCGCCCGCACACTGCTCGATTTCGCCCTGGCGTTCCTGCGCCTGCGATTCTCGTAAGGGCGCGATTCAATCGCGCCCCTACACCAACGACGTACCCAGGAGAAAACCCCATGCTCGACGCCATCCTCACCGACGAACAGCGCGCCCTGCGCGACGAGGTCCGCGATTTCGTGCGCTGGGTGCCCCGGCAACTCATCCTGGACATGGACGCTGATAAGGTCTGCTATCCCCGCGAGTTTATCGCCGAGGCCGCCCGACGCAAGCTCCTGGGCCTGCGCTTTCCGCCGGTATACGGCGGCCGGGGCCTCACCTGGGCCGACGAGATCGTGGCCCTGGAGGAGATGGGCGTGCTGGGCACCGCCCTGGCCTGCCTCTATTCGCTATATAGCATCGTGGGGGAGGCCATAAACCTCTTTGGCACTTCGGAGCAAAAGGAGCGCTGGCTGCGCCCGGCCCTGGCCGGGCAGTTTGGCGTGGCCGAGGGTCTCACGGAGCCACGCGGCGGCTCGGACTTTTTCGGGACCACGGCCCGCGCCATTCGCGATGGGGACGCCTACATCCTGCGCGGCCAGAAACGCTTTGTGGTGGGGGCCGACGGCGCCGACCTCTTTCTCACCTATGCCCGCACCGATCCGGATGCCCCGGCCCACAAGGGTCTGAGCGCTTTTCTCGTGGAGCGCGGGCCGGGTGTGGAGACGCGCTACGTCTATGGGCTCATGGGCACTCGGGGCGGCGGGACCGGCCGCCTGATCTTTCACGACGTGCGCGTGCCGGTCGTCAACCGCCTCGGCCCGGAAAACGATGCCGCGGCCATCTTTTACCAGATGATGATCCCGGAGCGCCTGACCAGCGCGGCCGGGGCCATCGGCATGGGGCGCGCGGCGCTGGAAGTGGCGACCCGCTACTCGGACAAGCGCCACGCCTTTGGGCAGACCATCCGGGCCTTTGAGGGCGTCAGTTTCAAGGTGGCCGAATCCATCACGCTGCTGGACGCGGCCCGGGGCCTGGCGTACCTGACGGCCCGGGCCATCGACGCCGGCGACGACCCGGCTCGCTGCCGCCGTCTCGTCTCCGAGACCAAGTCCTTTGCCACCGACGCGGCCTGGCAGGTGGTGAACCACGCTATGCAGATCATGGGCGGCATCGGCTACACCGACGTGTACCCTATCGAACGCATGCTCCGCGACGTGCGGCTCATCACCATCTGGACCGGCACCAACGAGATCATGAAGCTCATCATCCAGCACGAATACTACAAAGAGCTGCTGGGCCAGCCGTCCGACACCCGCGACCTGGAGGCCGACGCCCCGGCCGCCGACCAGGAAGATGAAAAGGTATACGAGTGAGCGACCGTCGACCGCCGACCGCCGACCAGGACATTCGGGCCTATATCGAATCGTTCAAGACCGGGCCGGCCGTCAATCCCAACCTGACGACGGCCGAGCACCTGGCGCGCATGCGCGAGCGGATGCCGCGCCTGCGTTATCTGCTGCGCCGGCTGGGCAACCCCCAGAACCGCTATGCCATCCTGCACGTGGGCGGCACGTCGGGCAAGGGGTCCACGGTCACCCTGCTGGCGGCGATACTACAGGCCGCCGGCCATCGCACCGGGCTGCACACGTCGCCCTATCTCCAGTCGCCCACCGAAAAGCTGGTGGTGAACGGCCAGCCGGCCTCGTTGGCCCAACTGACCGAGGCAGTGGAGGCGTGCCGGTCCCTCTTTGAAGAGATGCGCGAGGACAGCGTGGTGGGACGGCTGCGGTATAGCGACGTATGGGTGGCCCTCCCCCTGGTGTATTTCGCCCAGGCGCAGGTGGATTACGCCGTGATCGAGGTGGCGATGGGCGGGCGCTACGATTATACCAACCTCGTCGAGCCGATAGTGTCGGCCATCACCACGGTTGATTACGACCACCTGCTGCCGCTGGGCTCCACGCTGCCCGAGATTGCCTGGCACAAGGCCGGCATCATCAAGCTGGGCGTGCCGGCCGTCACCGGGGTCACGCAACCAGAGCTACTGAGCATCTTGCGTGAGGAGAGCGAGCGCCAGGCCGCACCATTCTTCCAGGTGGGAAAAGACACGCAATACGTCATACGCCAACTCGATCAGAACGGCAGTCGCTTTGATTTCCACGGGCTCGATGGAGACCTGTGGCGCGACCTCCACGTGTCCATGCTGGGCGCGCACCAGGTGGCGAACGCCGCCGTCGCCATCACGGCCTTGCAAGCCGCGCAGCGATACGGCCAGATCGACCTGGCGGAGCCGGCCGTGCGGGCCGGCCTGGAGCAGGCGCGCTTTCCCGGCCGTCTGGAGATCGTGCAGCGCCGGCCGCTGGTGCTTTTGGACGGCGCTCACAACCCGGAAAAGATGACCAGCCTGCGCCACGCCCTGGACACGCTGTTCCCTGCTCGCCGGTGCATCCTGGTCATGGGCGCAATGGCCACCAAAGACGTGGTGCCGCTGGTGGCGCCCATTGCGCCCCTGGCGGATCACATCATCACCACGGCCCCGCACATTCCCGGCAAGGATGCCATCGACCCGGCGCTCATGGCCCATGCGCTGCGCGAGCAGGGCTGGGGCAGCCAAATCACCAGCGAGCCGGACCCGCTTGAGGCCGTGGAACAGGCGCTGGCTTGGGCCGGCGACGACGACCTGATCGTGGTCACCGGCTCGCTCTACCTGGTGGGTGAGGTGCGCGAGCGCTGGTTCCCCGGTTGGCCCTTCTGACTTGCAATTACCACACAAGGAGGAAAAACCATGCTACACATGCGACGGTTCATCAGTATTGGCATCGCGGTCCAGTTGGCCGTGCTGGCCGGTGTGCTGGCCGGCTGCACATCGCCTACAGTGCCCACGCCGGTGCCCACCTACACGCCGTGGGTACAAATAGTCACTGCCACCCCCACCCATACTGCCATCCCCACGTCGGGGCCATCGCCCACGTTCACGCCCATGCCGGCCCCGCCCACCGTCACCCCACTGCCGCCGTCCCCATTGCCCACCCGGACGCCGCCGCCACCGCCACAGGCGCCGGTGGTCCAGGTCATTGCCCCGGCCAACGGCACGCAGTATACACTGGGGCAGGTGGTATCGGTCCAGTTTACAGCGGCCAGCAACGCCGGCGTGGCCCGGGCCGGGCTGTACGTGAACGGCACCCAAATGAGCTATCACTCTTATAACCAGCACCCCACGCTTATCCGCAATGATACGCTGCTATGGACGCCCACCGCACCCGGCAACTATACGCTCCAGATCATTGGCTACGACCCCTACAACAATCCCGGCTACTCGGACCAGCGGACCATCACCGTCCAGCAGCAGGCCGCGCCGCCCACCGTGCGCATCGACTATCCCGGCTCGCCCACCGACATCTATGTCAACCAGACGTTGCAGCTCCAGGCGACAGTCAACGGGGCACTGGGCATCCAACGGCTGGAACTGGTGGTACGCAAAGGGAGCCAGGACACGGTCTATACCAGCGACGGCAACTATCACAACGTGCCCTACCAGTGGCGCGTGTCATGGCAGTCGGCGCAGGTGGGCGAACACAAGCTATTTGTGCGCACCCGCGATACCAACGGCCAGGTGGGTCAGTCGGGCGAGGTAACGATCCGCGTGATCGATAACCAGCCGCCTCAGGTACAGGTGACGTACAGCGCCACCACACTAGGCCAGGGCAGCGACCTCAAGGCGCACATAGAAGCCGTAGACAGCAGCGGCGTGACCAAGATCAACTTGCGGATGAATGACAAGGTTGTGGACAAGTGGGAAGCGCCCAATCCCGCCGTGGGGCAAACGTACGTGAGCGTGGACCTATGGTGGCGCGGCGTGGGGCCGGCCGGCAATTACAACGTCCAGGTGCGCGCCCATGACACGCTGGACAACCGCGTCGATACGCCCATGCAGGTCATCCACGTGCAGTCCGGGCCGCCGGCGCCGCCCAACGTGGTGGCCAAGTGGGAAGGCGGCCAGTTTTCACTCCGCATCACCGAGCAAAAAGATACCGGCAAGATCAAGGGCACGCTGCGGTCCGAGGGCGGCACGCGCGAGGCTATCAAGCAAAGCCAAATCGACGGCCGCAACGTGACCGTCCACGCGACCATCGACGGCATCACCTATAACCTGATGCTCACGCTGTCTACCGATGGAAATCGGCTGGAAGGGAACTGGAGCACCACGCAGACCGGAGTCCTGGTGCCCATCACCCTCGTCAAGACCAAGGACCTCTAGACGATCAAGCCACGCCATCAAAAACGCCTCTCGCCGGCGATCTCGGTGAGAGGCGTTTGTTTTTCTCGGTCGGTGCGCAGTCAGCGCAACGTACCCCATACCCCAGCGCTGTGCAGGTAAAAGCGCAGGCCCAGAGCCAACACCACTGCCAGCACCAGCAGCGTCGCCTCCAGGCACAGCAACGCCACCATCACCTGCGGCCAGGCTGGCAAGAGGCCCAACGTCAGCGGCGTCAGGATCAGGCTGGGCACCGCGAACAGGGTCCACGCCATCAACAGCACCGTCGGCCCCACGGAGCGCCGGCCCTGGTAGAGCAGCCAATTGCCGGTGTAGAACAGGCCACCGCAGGCCGTCACCGTTACCCAGGCCATGAGCCAGTGCAGCGCACCCACCACGGCCAGCACGGTCAACACATTCGAGTCGAGGCCGGGCTGTCCCAACACCAGAAACGCCACCACAAGCGGCATCAGCACAGCCAGCAGGCTCACCACCAGCCCCACGCCGGCCCACAACAGGATGCCAATCACCACCAGTTGAAACACGCGCTCTCTCCTTTGGGGATCGCCGGGAGCTAGAATGGTGTGGGCGTCGTGGTAATCCCCAGGGTATAGCTCAGGGTGCTGAAACCCAGGCACATGAACACGCAGCACGCGCCCAGCAGCACCAGCACGGTCACCACAAGCACGCGCACGCCGGCGCTCTGGCGGTCAAACCAGCCCGGTGGCGCTGTGGGCACGTAACCCGCTCCCTGCACCCACGTGCCGCAGGCGGTGCAAAACTGTCGGTTCACCGACAGAGGCTGCCCACACCGGGCGCACGTGATGGCCGCTTCCACATCCAGCGTGCCCTTGAGATCGGCAATCTGGGCACGCAGATACACAATGTCGGCGGCGGTGCGGCCTTCGTCGCCCAGCCGGCCGAGCTGGTATTTCTTGAACGCCAGGTCTGAGGCCAGTTGGAACAGCCGGCCCTGCTCGCGCCAGGCCCCAAACCCGCCGCTGGTAAGCGCCCGGAACCGCGCTCCCAGCCGCCGCCACGAACTCGAGATGAAGTGATACTCTTGGGCCGTGATGAGGCCGCGCTGCACCTCTTCTGCCAACTGCTCGCGGATCCAGCGCGCCTCCCAGATCAGCGCCACCAGGATGATGCCCAGCATCACCAGCACCGCCAGCCAGTTGGAACTCAGGGCCAAGCAGCAGCCCGGCAGGCCCAGCACTGTGACGCCGTTGTTAAAGGCGTGCAGGCTCATCGCCACCACCCAGGCCCCGGGCACGGTCACGAACCAAGCCCATTTACGGCCCGAGATGCGTGCCAGCCCCACCCCGGCCCCGGTCACGCTGGTGTATGCCGCGTGCGCGATGCCAAAGAGCGTGGGCCGGATCAGGATGAGAAAGAACAACTGCTCCCAGCCCCCCTCGCCAAAGGCCCGCATGAAATAGTCAAAGTCTTCGGTCATGGCAAACCCAAAGCCGATCATGGCGCCATAGATGATTCCGTCCAGCACATCGTCAAACTCGTGGCGAAAGATCAGCACCAGCAGGATCAGCGCCAGCCCCTTGGCCGTCTCTTCGATAAACGGCGCCACCACCGCCGCGGTGCCCAGCTCGCCGATGAGCGGGTCGATCAGCATCAGCGGCAGCCCGAACAAGGTGTTGAACAACGCGGCAAAGACGTTGGCCGGGATCGCGCCCCATAAAAAGGCAAAGGCCAGCAACCACAACGGCTCCTTTTCAAAACGGTCCAGCCACCAGATGATCACGATATAGATGGCGGCCGGGATGACTGCTCCCAGGATCGCCAGCAACCCCGCCGTCAACGCCACCGACCAATCTATTCCTTCCACCAGACACCTCCAGCATTTGGTGCTTACGTGTAGAGTATAGCAGGACCGACGACCGGTGTCAATGTCGAGACAGCAATTCCCGTTATGCCCGGAGCGGATTTGGTTCTTGCGTCATGGGCATGGTTCAGCAAGTCGTTCTAGCAAACGGCCGGCCGGTCGGGGTAGATCAGCGCCCCCAAATCGGCTATAATAGAGGCCCAGTCTAGCGCCGAGAGGTTGCTTCATGGCCATTCCCAGTGCCTTATCCGCTGACAGTCTCGTCCAGCTCGTGCGCCGCGGGGGGGAACAGATCCAGGACCATCGCGCCGCCAATGTCTCTATCTCGTTGGCCGATGCCCTGATGGCGGCCTTTGCGATGTTCTCCTTGAAGGACAGTTCCCTGCTAGAGTTTGATGAGCGGCGGAGCCGCGATGCCAATCTGCAGCACATCTATGGCCTGGAAAAGGTGCCGTGTGACACGCAGATGCGCACCATCCTGGACCCCGTGGCCCCAGCCGAGCTCAAGCCCCTATTCCAGCAGGTCTTCGCGCGCCTGGAACGACACTCGGGCTTGGCTGGGATGCAATATCTGGGGCGCTACTACCTCTTGTCCTTGGACGGGACCCAGTACTTCTCTTCCAAGAAAGTGCATTGTAGTTCGTGTTTGGAACGGCACAGCCGCAAAACTGGCGAGGTGACCTACAGTCATCAACTGCTGGGGGGCGCCATCGTGCATCCCGATTCTCCAGTAGTCATTCCCCTGGCCCCCGAGCCCATCATCAAGCCAGATGGGGCGACGAAAAACGACTGCGAGCGCAACGCCGCCAAGCGTTTTCTGGCCCAAGTGCGGCAGGATCATCCCGATTTGCCGCTCATTATTGTGGAAGATGCCTTGAGTAGCAATGCCCCCCATATCCGCGAACTGCACAAGCACGATATGCGGTTCATTCTGGGCGTGAAAGAGGGCGACCACCCCTTTCTGTTTGACCAGGTGCGGACCGCCCAGGCAGCGGGGCAGACCAGCACCTACGAATATGATGACGGGCCGATCACCCAGCGCTTCCACTTTATCAATCAGGTGCCCCTGAACGAATCCAATCCGGATATCCTGGTCAATTTCCTGGAGTACTGGGAAATCAAGGGCGACCAGGTGCAGCATTGGTGCTGGATTACCGACTTCATCCTGTACCAGTGGAACGTGGGCGCGATCATGCGCGGCGGCCGGGCACGGTGGAAAATCGACGCGAAGCGTGAAACCTGCAACACCCTCAAGAACCAGGGCTACCATTTCGAGCACAACTATGGTCACGGTCAGGAGCACCTGTCGGTCAATTTTGCCCTATTGATGATGCTCGCTTTCCTGGTCCGGGACGGCCAGGTACAACAGCGGGCCGACGCTTTGTTTCAGGCCGTGTTGAAAAAGGAAGGGAGCCGCAAGCGTTTGTGGGCTCATGCCCGATCCCTTTTTTACACCCTGGAGTTTGCCAGCATGACCGACATCTACCGCGCCTTGTTGTATGGCTACAGAATCGAGCAGGTGACCATTTTGGGACCCGCCTGATCCAGCCCCTGCGGGGCCCCAGGGACCAGTGCGCCTCCGGCCCGATGGGCTCTGCCCATCTCGGCACTGGCCCTGGTTTACCTGCTGGATCATCCGCTTGCAGCAGCCGGGTCAACTCTGGAACTGCCACCGGGCCAGTTGGCAGTTGGGTCCCCGAGCTACATAGCGGGAATTGCTGATGTCGAGATTTGCACCGGGTGTATTCCAGTAGACCGCCGCCGGGCAAAGGTTCGCCGGCGGCGGTCATTTTTCAGCAGGTGACAATGTTTACCAGCCGGCCCGGCACCACGACCACCCGGGCCACCTCGTGCCCCTGGATGTGATGCTGCACGTCGTCGGCAGCCAGGGCCCGGGTGCGCAGTTCGTCTTTGTCCTGGGCGACGTCGGTCGGTACCTCCAGCCGGCCACGCAGCCGGCCGTTCACCTGCACCGGCACGACCACGGTCTCTTCGGCCGCCAGGGTCTCGTCCCAGGCCGGCCACGGCTGCTGATGGATGCTGTAGGGCCGGCCGCGCCGCGCCCACAGTTCCTCGGCGATGAAGGGGCACGACGGAGCCAACAGCAACAGCAGCGCGTCAATGGCCTCTTCCCAGGCCGGCGAGCCGTAGACGGCGGTGTCACGCGCTGTGCCCAGCGCGTTGGTGAACTCCATCAGCGCCGCGATCATGGTGTTGAACCGGAACCCCTCGATGTCCTGCGTGACTTTGCGGATGGTCTGGTGGGTGATGCGGCGCAGGGTTGCGGTATCCTGGCCGGGGGCGACCACGAGGGTCGCGCCTACGTCCTCTGCCGCCAGGCTCCATACTCGTCCCAGCCACCGGCGCACGCCGTTCAGGCCGTCCTCGCTCCAGTTTACGTTCTGCTCAAAGGGGGCCATGAACAGCAGGAATCCGCGCAGCGTGTCGGCGCCGAGGCGCTCCACCACGCTGTCCGGCGTGATGACGTTGCCCCGGCTCTTGCTCATACGCCGGCCGTCGGCGGCGTGGACGATGCCCTGGTTCATCAGCCGGGTGAACGGCTCCTGAAAATCGATCAGCCCGGCGTCGAACATAACCTTGGTCCAGAACCGGGCGTATAGCAGGTGCATCACCGCGTGCTCGGCGCCGCCTACGTACCGGTCCACCGGCAGCCAGCGGCGCACCGCCGCCGGGTCGAACGGCCCCTGGTCATAGTGCGGGCTGGCGAACCGCAAAAAGTACCATGACGAGCAGGCGAACCCGCCCATTGTATCCGTCTCGCGCCGGGCCGGGCCGCCGCACGTTGGGCAGGTGGTGTGGACGAACTCGGGCACGGCGGCCAGTGGCGATTGGCCGGTCCCGGACGGCTGGTACGCGTCGATGTCGGGCAGCAATACCGGCAGGTTGGCCGCCGGCACGGGCACGGTGCCACAGTCGTCGCAGTAGATGATCGGGATGGGTGCGCCCCAGTAGCGCTGGCGGCTGATGAGCCAGTCGCGCATGCGGTATTGGACGGTGCGCTGGCCGACGCCTCGCTCTTCTAGCCAGTCGGCGATGCGCTCCGCCGCCTCGTCCGACGGCAGTCCATCGAATGGGCCGGTGTGGATCATGACGCCGGTCTCGGTGTACGCCTCCGTCAGCGGCTCGCCATCCCACACTGGCGGCGCGATGGTCATCACGACCGGCAGACCGTAGCGTTGCGCGAACTCGAAATCACGCTGGTCGTGGGCCGGGACGGCCATGATGGCCCCCGTGCCATAGGTCATGAGCACATAATCGGCCACATAGATGGGGATGGGCCGGCCGGTGGCCGGGTTGATGGCATGCGCGCCGGTGAACACGCCATCGCGCTGCCGGTCCGCGCTCAGCCGGTCGATGTCACTCTGGCGGCGGGCCTGAGCCACGTAGGCCTGGACCTCGGCGCGGTGGTCTGGCGTGGTCAGCATTTCGACCAGCGGGTGCTCCGGGGCCAACACCGCAAAGGTCAGGCCATAGATAGTGTCAATGCGGGTGGTAAAGACTTGCAGACCCTCACTCCCCGGCCCCCTCTCCCGCTGCGCAGGAGAGGGGGCGTCGGCAATAGGCAGGGTGAAGGTGACGCCTTCGCTGCGGCCGATCCAGTGGCGTTGCATGGCCTTGATGTGCGCCGGCCAGTCCAAGTCATACAGGTCGGCCAGCAGCCGGTCGGCGTATTCGGTGATGCGAAAGAACCACTGCGGCAGGCTGCGCGGCTCCACGTCTGAATGACAGCGCCAGCACGCGCCGGCCTCCACCTCCTCGTTGGCCAGGACCGTGGCGCAACCGGGGCACCAGTTCACCGGGGCCTCGGCGCGATAGGCCAGGCCCCGCCGGTACAGCAGCAGAAAGAACCACTGGGTCCAGCGGTAATAGTCCGGGTGGCTGGAGTTGATCTCGCGGTCCCAGTCATAGTCGATACCCACCAGGCTCATCTGTCGCTTGTAGTTGGCCGCGTAGCGCGGCACGGTATCGCGAGGGTGCAGGCCCTTCAGGATGGCGTCGTTCTCGGCCGGCAGGCCAAAGGCGTCCCAGCCCATGGGGTGCAGCACGTCGCAGCCGCTCATGCGCGAGTAGCGGCTGAATACGTCGGTGGGCACATAGTTGCGGCAATGGCCCACGCTCAGGCCGTCGCCGGAGGGATAGGGAAAATACTCCAGCAGGTAGCGCTTGGGCCGGTCGTCGTCCAGGGCGTCCGGCGTGCGATACACCTTGTCCGCCGTCCATCGCTCCCACCACCGGGGTTCGATGGCGGCCGGGTCATAGGTCTCGTTCATGGTTATGCTCCCTTCTACAAAGCAAAAAACCTCCCGCTGGGGGAGGCTTTGGATGACGCGAATACACCGGCGGCCATTACAGCCGCCAACCTCCCAACGATAGATTGCCCCCGGCAAGGAGGGCCCCGAGGAGAAGGGAGCGAAGAAGGGTTTTGTGAAAACTGATCGAATTGTTGTCGTTCATCTGGGCATCTCCTGTCTCAAGATAGCGTTTGAGTACTGTGTAGCTTTATGGTATAATTGTCCCTGACTAACCGGAGGCTACATATGAAAAAATGCTTACGCTGTGGTTCCGATATACCCACCTGGGTGAACATAGATGGTAAACCTAGAAACCTCAGTAAGAGACGATTTTGCCTGCAATGTTCTCCTTTTGGCAAGCACAATACACGAGATCTGCGGCTGGAAATCAACCAAGGCGGGGAAAAAGAGTGCAAAGTATGTCATCGTGTCCTGGACGAACGCGAATTTTATCAGAGATCAAACCGCCGTGGTGGAACGTATTCGACGTGCAAAAAGTGCTTTAATGAGATCAGTCAGCAGAGAAAGCAAAAAATCAAAGTCACGCTTGTAGAACGCTGCGGTGGCAAATGCTGCATATGTGGTTACTCCCAGTGCGTAGCCGCACTTGAATTCCACCACATTGATCCCGACAAAAAGGATGTGCCAATTAGCCTGATCAATGGCAAGAGTGTAGAGAAAATCATGCCCGAGTTGGAGCAGTGTGTCATGGTATGCGCCAATTGTCACCGAGAAATCCATGCTGGGCTGGTGGATGTGCTTGGATTGTCCTCCTGTGGAGCCCCTGGCGGGAGTTGAACCCACGACCAACTACTTAGGAGGTAGCTGCTCTATCCTCTGAGCTACAGGGGCTTTTTCTCAAGCTCAGTATAGCACAAAACAGCCCACCAATCAAGTTGACAAATAGGAACCGGCCGGCTACAATGAACCGCACATTATTGATCTGGTTGGTTGCCTATGTCCATCGTCTCTGTCCAATCGTGTGCCAGCTATGACCCGGCCGCCGTGCGCCAGGCGGTGATGGCCGCCCTGAACCCCCTGGGCGGCATGGCCCAGTTCGTGCGGCCGGGGATGCGTGTGTTGCTCAAGCCCAATCTCATCAACGACGCGCCGAGAGACCGGGCCGTCACCACGCACCCGGCCATCGTGCAGGCGGTGGCTGAGTTGGTCCAGGAGGCCGGCGGGGTGGTGCGCATTGGAGATTCGCCCGCCGGCTCCACCGAAGCGACGCCCCGGGTATACCAGGGCACCGGCATGGTCGAGGTGGCCGAACGCACCGGCGCACAATTGGTGCCCTTTGAGCCGATCACCTGGCAGCGCCTCAACGGCGCCGACTATTTTATCGCCACGCCGGTCCTGGAAGCCGACCTGATCATCAACCTGCCCAAGCTCAAGACGCACGTGTTCACACTCTACACCGGCGCCGTCAAGAACCTCTTTGGCATCATCTCGGGCACTCGCAAGCGCGACATCCATTATCGTGCGGTCAGCCTGACCAAATTCAGCCAGGCGTTGGTGGATGTGTTGGCGCTGACCCGGCCCGGCCTCACCATTATGGACGGCGTGCTGGGCCTGGAAGGCAATGGCCCCGGCACCCGCGGTATTCCACGCCCATACGAGTGCGTGGCCGCCTCGGCGGACCCGGTGGCCCTGGACACGGTGCTGTCTGGCGCGATGGGCTGTGCGCCGGGCCGGGTGCTGCACCTGCAACAGGCCGCTGCCCGGGACCTGGGCACCGGCGACCGCGACGCGATCCAGGTGATGGGCGCAGCCTCGGCCCTGGACTTTGGCCCGGTGCGCCTGCCCGGCGCCCACCGGCTGCTGGGCCTATCCAGCAAGATCGGCACGCCGCTGCGGCTGACGGTACGTCACCAGCCGCGGCTCGATGCTGCTGCCTGTATTGGCTGCGGCCGGTGCAGTGAAGCTTGCCCGGCCCAGGTCATCACGCCGGGCCGGCCGGCAGCGTTCGACCTGGACCGCTGTATCGGCTGCCTGTGCTGCATCGAGGTGTGCCCGCAGGGGGCCATTGCGCCCAGCTACAACCTGACGGGCCGGCTCATCACCCGCATCGTGCACCTCTTTGAGTAAAGCCGGCTACTCCCGTAACCAGGATTGGCCATCACCGATGCGCGTGTTCTAGTGCAAGGAGGAATGCCATGCCAGAATCCGAGATGGTCCACAAGGCCCTATTGTACGAACCGCTGGACGAGAACCGCGTGCGCTGCAACCTGTGCGCCCATCGCTGCACCATCGCGCCGGGCAAGCGCGACCACGGTCGCGGCATCTGCCACGTTCGCGAAAATCGCGACGGCACGCTCTATACCCTGGTCTATGGTCGCACTATTTCGCAAGCGGTGGACCCCATCGAGAAAAAACCCCTGTTCCACTTTTATCCAGGCACCGGGGCCTTTTCCATCGCCACGCCGGGCTGCAACCTGCGCTGCTCGTTCTGCCAGAACTCGGACATCTCGCAGATGCCCCGGGACCGCGACCTGATCGCCGGCACGTCGGCCACGCCGGCGGCTATCGTGGCGGCCGCCCAGCGATACGAGTGCCGCTCCATCGCCTAC
This sequence comes from Chloroflexota bacterium, assembly GCA_018823415.1. GTDB lineage: Bacteria > Chloroflexota > JAHJIN01 > JAHJIN01 > JAHJIN01 > JAHJIN01. The sequence goes on from JAHJIN010000527.1 coordinate 32,232, forward strand.
ACCTACACCGAGCCCACCATCTTTTTCGAGTATGCCTGGGACATCGCCAAGCTGGCCCGGCCGGCTAACTTGGCCAACGTTTTTGTAACCAACGGGTTCATGACCCCCGAGATGCTGCGACTGTTCTGCGGCGACAGCCAGCCACCGCTCATGGACGCCGCCAACGTGGACCTGAAGGCCTTTACCGACGAGTTCTATCGGCAGCAATGCGGCGCGCGCCTCCAGCCGGTGCTCGACAGCCTCAAGCTGATGAAAGAGCTGGGCGTGTGGGTCGAAGTGACCACGCTGGTCATCCCCGGCCTGAACGATTCCGACGCCGAGCTGCGCCAGATTGCCGCGTTCATCGCCGACGAGCTGGGCGTGGCAACGCCGTGGCACGTGAGCCGCTTTCATCCCACCTACAGGCTCACCGATCGCGGCCCCACGCCGCTGGCCACGCTGATCCGCGCCCGGGACATTGGCTTGAGCGCCGGCCTGCGTTATGTCTATATTGGCAACGTCCCCGGTTCGGATGGCGAAGATACGTTCTGCTACAGTTGCGGGCAGCGCGTCATCGGCCGGTGGGGATTCCGCATCACCGACTACCGCATCCAGGATGGCCGGTGCGCGCAGTGCGGCACGGTCATTGATGGCGTGGGCCTCTAACATGCTGGCGCGGCAGCCTATTGTGCTTGATTCACATGTGCGAGTGTGTTATAATCCAAGCGTTCTGTAAAAGAGCATCGATTTGCCACACCTGCCCCACACATTGCGTTTGTTTGGAGGATAGACACGCCGCCGAGCTTGCCTTGCCCATGACAGATCGGTGGCGTTTCGTTGTGATGGCGACCTGGCGCCGGGCTATGGCACAATACATTTTCTGGAGGAGGTCACAGCATGGCAATCCCGTTTCCGTCGGACGAATGGATCAAGGCTTTGTGCGCCGAGTTGAATGCCAGCGCGAGCTATCGCGAGGCAGCCAAAACCTGGGAAGGCGATTTCATCTTTGTGGTCGAACCCGCCGGCAACCTCAAAGAAACCGTGTATCTGTATATGGACCTGTGGCACGGCGAATGTCGCGGCGCTTATCAGCTCGCGAGCGTCGATGAAAGGGATGCCGCCTTTCGCATGAGCGCCCCGGCCAACACCTGGCGCGAGGTCATCGAGGCCCGGCTGGATCCACTCAAGGGACTGATGGTCCGCAAACTCAAGCTCAAGGGCAACATGAGCATGATCATGCGCAGCGTCAAGGCCGCCCAGGAATTGGTCAAGTGCTGCACGCAGGTGGATACCACGTTCACCGCAGACTGCTAGACGCATGAGCGAGAATTAGAATCGCTCGGTAGAGGAGGCCAAGTAGCCATGTGGTTCTTTCGCAGCCCCGAGATTGTCTTTGGTCAAGATGCCCTGGGTTGGCTGGCCGAACTCGACGGCCAACGCGCCTTTATCGTAACCGATGAGAACATTGTGAGCCTGGGTTTGCTCGACCTGGTCACGCCGTACCTGGAACAGGCCGGCATAGCCTATCGCGTGTTCGACCAGGTAGAGCCCGATCCGTCCATCCAGACCGTGGAACGCGGGGCGCAACAGATGCGTGACTATGGCCCGGACTGGGTCATTGGCCTGGGCGGCGGCTCGTGCATGGACGCGGCCAAGGGCATGTGGGTGCTCTATGAGCGCCCAGATATTGACGCGCGTGGCATCTCGCCGCTGGAAGAATATGGCCTGCGCCAAAAGGCCCGCCTGGTTGCCATTCCCACCACCTCGGGCACCGGCGCCGAGTCTACCTGGGGCATTGTGCTGACGGACACCGAGAACCAGGTCAAGCTAAGCCTGGGGTCGCCGGAAAACACGCCCGACCTGGCCATCGTGGACCCGGCGCTGGTAATGGGGTTGCCCCCGCGCCTCACCGCTGAAACTGGGATGGACGCCCTAACCCACGCCATCGAGGGGTATACGTGCTCCTGGCGCAATGACTTTTCCGAAGGCCTGTGCCTCAAGGCCATCGAACTGATCATGACCTACCTGCCCCGCGTGATGACCAACGGCGCCGACGTCGAGGCCCGGGAAAAGATGCACAATGCTGCCAGCATCGCCGGGCTGGGCTTTATCAACGCCATGTCCTGCATGGCCCACGCCCTGGGCCACTCGCTGGGGGCTGTGTTCCACGTGCCCCACGGCCGGGCCGTTGGGCTGTTCTTGCCCTATACTATCGAATACATCGCCCGCGAGGACCCGTCGCGCTACGCCCAGATCGCCCGGTTCCTGGGGCTGCCCGGCGGCGACGACGCAGCCCTGGCCCAGGCGCTGGTGCAGGCCGTGCGCGACCTGAGCGCCCAGATCGGTGTGCCCACGTCGATCCACGACCTGGACATATCCGAGCCTGACCTGGAGGCTCAACTGCCCAAGCTGGTCGAAAATGCCGAGGGCGACACATCGCTGCTCACCAGCCCCCGGATGCCGGACACCCAGGACGTGCGGCGACTGTACCGGTACGCCCACGCCGGCCAACCCGTTGATTTCTAGTCACGCCTACACCATCGTGAAACCACAGCTTGACGCCATCCTGCCCCATGTCACCAAGCCGGCCCGCTACACCGGCCACGAGTGGAACTGCATTGTCAAGGATTGGGACACCACACCGGTGCGCGTGGCCCTGGCCTACCCCGACATCTATGAGGTAGGCATGAGCAACCTGGCGGTGCAAATCCTCTACGAGGTCTGGAACCGCCAAGCCGGTGTATTGTGCGAGCGCGTTTTTGCGCCCTGGCCCGACATGGAAGAGGCCCTGCGCCAGGCCCACCTGCCCCTGTATGGTCTGGAATCCTATCACCCCCTGGCCGATTACGACATCATTGGGTTTACGCTGCCCTACGAGCTCAACTATACCACGGTCCTGAATATGCTGGACCTGGCCGGCCTGCCAATCCGCTCGGCTGACCGCGACGCGCGGCACCCCCTGGTCATCGGCGGGGGCAGTTGCGCGTACAACCCGGAGCCCCTGGCGCCCTTTTTTGACCTGTTCGTGCTGGGCGAGGGCGAAGAGGTGGCCGCAGAACTGACCCAGATCTATGCCGGTTGGCAGCCGTCAAGCGATGACCCGGCCGTGGTCCGGCGCGACCTGCTCCGCCGCCTGGCCGCCATCGAGGGCGTGTACGTGCCCTCGTTCTATGACGTGACCTACCACGACGACGGGACCGTGGCTGCCATTACCCCCATCGACCCGGCGGCCCGGGGCGCCATCGGGCGACGTGTGGTAGACCCATTGCCGCCGCCGCCCACCCGACCCATCGTGCCCTTTGTCGAGGCCATCCACGACCGGGCCGTGGTCGAGATCATGCGGGGTTGCGCCCGGGGCTGCCGGTTCTGCCAGGCCGGCACTATCTATCGCCCGGTTCGCGAGCGCCCGGTGGACGAGATTCTGGCCGTCATCGACGAAACCCTGGTCCACACCGGCCACAGCGAAGTGGCGCTCCTGTCCCTCAGCAGCACCGATTATTCGCGCATCGAGCAACTGGTGGGCCAGTTGATCACCCGCTATCCAGCCGACGCCGCCGGGCCGCGCCATCTGACCATCTCGCTGCCATCGCTGCGCATCGATGCCTTTTCCGTTGCGCTGGCGCGCTTGCTGACCCAGCAACCCGGCGGCAAGGGACCGCGCGTGGGGCTGACGTTTGCCCCTGAAGCCGGCACGCAACGACTGCGCGATGCCATCAACAAGGGCGTCACCGACGACCAGATCATGCACGCCGCCGCCGCTGCCTTTGACGCCGGGTGGACCGGCCTCAAGCTCTATTTCATGGTGGGGCTGCCCACCGAAACTATGGACGACGTGCAAGGCATTGTGGACCTGGTACACCGGGTCTATCGGCTGGGTCGGGAACAGCATGGCAACCGGGCGCGGGTGAGCGTGAGTGTGGCAACGCTGGTGCCCAAGCCCCATAGCGCCTGCCAATGGCACACGCTGGACGACGAGGCCACGCTGGAAGAAAAGCAACACCTGCTAAGACAAGGACTACGCCGGGGCAACATCCAACTGAGCTGGCACGACCCGTCTACCAGCCTGCTGGAAGCGACTCTGGCCCGGGGCGACCGGCGCATGGCCGCTGCCGTGCAAGATGCCTGGCGGCGCGGTTCGCGGTTGGATGCCTGGAGCGAGTTCTTTGACCTGGGCCGCTGGCGTGAGGCATTCGCTGCCGTGGGCCTGGACATGGATTTTTACGCCCGGCGGGCGCGCGCACTGGACGAGGTGCTGCCCTGGTCACACCTGAACGCCGGGTGCAGCACGGCGTTCCTGACCCGCGAAGCCGGGCGAATGGACACCGGCGAGCCCACCCCCAACTGTCACGGCGGGCCATGCGGTGGGTGCGGCGCCTGTGACCGCGATGGCGGCTGCGATGGCGGCGCGATCTAGTAGAGCATTAGAGGCAAAAGGTGCAAATTCAACGTCTGCGCGTGACCTATGCCCGGCGAGAAGCCGTGATGTACATCTCACACCTGGACACCATGCGCCTGTGGGAGCGCGCGTTGCGGCGTGGCAACATCCCGCTGGCCTATTCGCAAGGCTTCAGGCCCAAACCGCGGATTGCCATCGGCGCGCCGCTGCCGGTGGGCTATCTCAGCGAAGGCGAGTTGATGGACCTGTATCTGAGCCGACGATTGACGCCCTATGCCTTTATGCGTCAGATGGACCCGGTGCTGCCGGCCGGCGTGCAACTGGTGGGCGTCGAAGAGATCAACCCGCGCTTGCCCTCGCTGCAATCGCAGATCCGGGCTGCCGAGTACCGCGTGGCCTTTTGCTCGGCAGTGCTGCCCGGCGCCATCGGCGAGCAACTCCAGCAATTGCTGGATGCGACCAACCTGCCCACACGTGTCGAGCGCCGCGACGGGCAGACCAAAGACTATGACCTGCGCCCCCTCATCGAAGACCTGTGGCTGTATCGTTGGCACGAGGAACACTGTACCGTGGGCATGCGACTGCGCATTGGCAACGGCCCGGCTGGTCGCCCGGAAGAAGTGATCCAGGCCATGGACGACAGCGCTACCATCCAGGTCATCGAACGTACCCGCCTCATTGTGGCTGATTGACCATGAGCCATCGAGATACAGTGATCCTGGGATTGGACCCCGGCATAGCTATCACCGGCTATGGCCTCATTCGTCAGGATGGCTCCGACCTGATTGCCATCGACTATGGCGTCATCACCACGCCGGCGGGCACCCCCCTCCCGATCCGACTCCGCACCATCTATCACGAACTGACGGCCCTCATCGCCCGGCATCAGCCCACCCAGGGCGCCGTGGAAGAGTTGTTCTTTGCCCGCAATGTACGTACTGCCCTAACGGTGGGGCAGGCGCGGGGCGTGGTGCTGCTGGCCCTGGCCGAGGCCGGCCTCCCCACCCATGAATATACCCCCCTGCAAGTCAAGCAAGCGGTGGTGGGCTATGGACAGGGCACCAAGCAGCAGGTACAAGAAATGGTACGGATACTGCTGAGCCTGAATGTCATCCCCCAGCCCGACGATGCCGCCGACGCGCTGGCCGTGGCCATCTGCCACGCGCACTCGGCCCGGTTATCTGCGCTACTGGGCGAGTAACCTTCAGCGACACGGGTTCACATGAGTCGGACCCACATCGCCGGCCAGGAGCAAAACGGTATCCCAGACCAACTCGGTGCCGACGATTTCCACGAGGCGGGTGAATGCCATGCCCATATGATGCCACAGATGGCATGTTTTGGCAATGGAATCCGGCACGCCGGTTCTATTCGATGGCCCCGAACCGTTGACGTGGCGCAAGCCCGTGATGGTTGGATCAGGGATGCAGTACGAGGGGCAGGTAGAGGCGGTGCGCATAATCCACTACGGTCAGGGCGACGGGCACCGGAGCCGGGCTGCCCACGCTTCGCGCCCCGGCCGCGGCCGTGATAGTGATGCTGGCCTGATAGGTGCCGGTGACGAGGCCGGTCGGGTCCACGCTCACCGACACCGTATCCCCCACCGGCTGCACCTGAAGCCAGGGCGCCGTCTCGGTTACGCCCCAGGTGAACGGCCCGCAGCTCTGCCCGATGGCCAGGGTCTGCGCCGCTGGCGGCTCGCCCTGGCCGATATCGACCGTCCAACTCAACACGGCCGGCGAAACGGACAGGCGCGGGAGGCTCAGGACCGCATCCGCGATGGCCGAGAAATCGCCAGCGCCGGCGGTATAACGCAGCCAGACCTGGCCGCCCCGATAGTTGCCGCCGGGCACGATCCAGGTGAGCGGCGATTGGATGGCCTGCGGCGGCGTAAAGATCGAAACGCCATCCACATACACGTCGGCCGCGCCGCTGCGCCAAAAGTTCAAGAGCAAAAAGACATCGGCTGGATTGGTGTGGAACGTAAAGGGGATAGGAAATTCCTGGTAGACATTGGCAGCAGCAAAATCGGTGCCCTTGAGGCTGAGCGGGCCATACTCGGTGCCCCCACCCGTGACCGAGATGCGGGCCACCTCGGCAGTGGAGGTGTTGTCGTTGACCTTGAGGCGAAAGTAGGCGACGAACGGCGTGTCCTGGAAAAATTCGGTGGTATAGACCCAGGCAAAGGACTCGCCATCGCCGGGTCGGAGGCGAAAGGCGGTGCCGGCCTGGGCCGCGGCGTCGTTCACCCGCTCGCCATTGCCCCACCACAGGTGAAAGGTGTCAAACGTGTCGTCAGTGAACCAGTTCTGACTGAACTGGACATCGGGCCGGCCGCCACCATCCAGATGGTACACGATCACCCGATCCGTGGTGGAGGCGGCCTGGGCCAGACGCAGTTCGTCCAAGGGTACATTGGCGCCCAGATAGATGGTGTCGCTGACCACGGTAGCGCGGCCCACGGCATCGCGCGTCTTGACGTACACGGGCCGCCAGCCGGTGCCCGGGTTCAGCGTCCAGGTCTTGGCAGCGGTGTACGGCTCCCAGGTGGCCCCGGTGAAGCACGCATCGTTGGACACCATCATTTCGGTGGCCGGCCCCAGCCCGGCGAACCCACCGCCGGTGGCGCGGTCATAGATGTAGAGGTTGACCGTGGGTGATGTGGTGGTGAGGGCCTCGTATTCGATGACCACCGGCGGCAAGACCTGGTCTTGGCCAAAGTCCTGGGTCACATAGCCGCGCCCGTCGCTCGCGCGGCGATAGTAGCCCAGGCCCACCTCGCGGGAGTTGGGGTCCAGGAGGTTGGCCCGATGCCCTTCACTGCCCAGCCAGCCCTGGATGGCGTCTTCCGGGGTCACATAGCCGCAAAAGCAGTTTTCGGCGCCGCAGTAGCCCCGGTAGCCAAAGGCGGGCACCCGGGTTGACGGCCAGCGGCCGAGCGTGTCCTGGTGCCCACAGTAGCCATCAGGGCGGTTCTCCACCGAGTCCCACGAGAACCAGCGGGCGGCCTCGGTCATCTGGACGTTCCAGCGCAGGGGCGGCACGCCATGGTCGCGCCGGGCTAGGTTGCCCAGGTAGACCGTGCGGGCTTCGTTGTAGACCAGGTAGGCCGGCTGGTCGGACTGGTTCCCGCTGCTGGTCTGTGCAGACTGGCTGCCCAGTAGCCCGAGCAGTACCGCGAGCAGGAGCACCCTCAACTGGCGGGATTTCGTCATCATCACGTTGGCCTCCTCGGTGCCATCCGGCCTGGCAGCCGGATCCGCTACACTCGCCGCGCTCGTCAAGCCTGGGGCTGGATCAGCACCTTCCTGACGTCCTCCAGGCCCCGCTCCATCAGCGCCACGCCGTGCTCGAACTCGGCCAGGGGCAGACGATGCGAGATCAGCCCGGCTGCGTCCACCTGCCCCGATTGCAGCAGCGCCACCGCCTGGTACGAGTTGCGCACCGAGGTGAATGACGACAGCACGGTGAGGCCCTTGTGAAAGAGCTGGAACGGCGCCAGCGTCATGGCTGCGCCGGCCGGGGGCACCCCAAACAGCAACACCGTGCCGCCCCGCCGGGCGAAGTCGATGGCATGGACCATCACCGGCACCGCGCCGGTGGCATCGATGACCACGTCATAGCCGTCGCGTTCCAGGTCGTCCAGATCACGATAAACCGCGTCGGCGCCATAGGCAACGGCCAACTCGGCCCGGGTCGGCTGTCGCTCTACCATCGTGACGTGGGCTGCACCGCGCAGCCGGGCGACCTGCAGGAGCAAGAGGCCAATGGGCCCGGCCCCCAGGATGGCCACCGTATCAGCCAGGCGGACCTGGGCCCGCTCCACGCCGTGCAGCACGCACGACAGCGGTTCCACAAAGGCGCCGTGCTCAAAGGGCAGATCCCCAATGTCGAACACGGCCTTTTCCGGAGCTACCCCGTATTCGGCCATGCCGCCGGGCCGGGTCACGCCGAGGGCCTGCCAGTTCAGGCAATAGTTCTGCCGGTTGTGCAAGCAGTTGCGGCAGTTGTCACAAGCGATGTTGGGCTCCACGGCTACCCGGTCGCCCACCTGGAAGCGCGTAACCGCGGCCCCCACTGCGCTCACGACGCCGGCGAACTCGTGGCCGGGGATGACCGGGTAATCCCCCAGGTACTCCTCGCGGAGAATATGGACATCGGTGCCGCAGATGCCGCTGGCCTGTACCTGGATGAGCACATCGCTGGTGCCGGGCTGAGGCGTGGGGAGGTCCACCAGGTGCACCTGGTGGGGCTGCTCGATGCGGATCGCTTTCACTTGTGCTGCTCCTGCCACTCGTCGATAATCGCCCGGTGGATGGCGACCCTCTGTAGGAACGAGCGCCGCAGCCCGGCGTCGCCGATTCGGGCACTGCGCTCTTGCAGCAGGTGGTAGGCCGCCTCCAACAGAGCCGGGGCGCGCGGGTCCTGCACGGCCTGCCAGACCTGGTAGCACGTCCAGTAAACCCGGCCCGGCTCTTCGGTCCCATCCAGCGGGTGATCGTCCAGGTAGCGCTGGATCTCGACCACCTGGGCCACCGCGACCGCGAGGTCGCCCCGGGCCAGAGCCACGCGCGCCAGGCCGGCCCGGGCCTCCACCGCCAGGTGTGGCTGATCCAGCTCCTGCCGGATCGTCAGGGCCTGACCATAGGCGTCGGCGGCCGCCGGCCAGCGACTCAGCGCCGCCAGAGCGTGCGCGCGGTGCAGCCAGGCATAGCCGCACAACGGCTGGTCGCCCCGGTCCTGCGCCATCTGGAGCGCCTGCTCGCCGTACGCTAGGGCCGCCTCGTCGTCGCCCTCGTGGTGGGCCAGCAGCGCCAGGTACGCCAGCCACCAGTTCTCGCCGCGCGGAAAGCCAATGGCGCGGCAGAGTGCCAGCGCCTGTTCATAATAGCGCCGCGCGGCGCCATAGTCGCCCTGGTGCTGGCAGATCAGGCCCAGGTTGCCCAGGGCGATGCCCTCGCCGGTGCGAGTGCCGCCCTGGGCATGGCTGCGGCGCGCCGCCTCATGGCAGGCCCAGGCCGTGGCATAGTCGCCCTGGTACAGCGCAATGTCGCCCAGCCCCCCCACCGCCACCGCCTCGCTGTGCCGGTCGCCGATGTCGCGATAGATGTCCAGCGCCTCTTGATAGTAGGCCTGGGCCGCGGCATAGTCCCGTTGCGACAGGGCGACCAGGCCCAGGTTATTGAGCGCGCCAGCCTGGTCGCGCCGGTCGCCGATCTTCTGGCTGATCTGCCGCGAGTGCTGATAGTGCTGCCGGGCGCCGGCATAGTCGCCCTGGTACCAGCAGACGTTGCCCAGATTACGTCGGCTTTGCGCCTCTATCCGGCGCCACGAATCCGCCGCCGCCGCGTCGGGGGCGGCCAACGCCGCCTGGGCCAGGGCCTGCTCCAACTGGACCCGGGCCGCCGCGTATTCGCCCTGTCGCCAGAGGGTCTGCCCCCACGCCAGATGACCTGCTGCCGTCAGGTCGGGTGCCTGCGGGGCCAGCCGGAGGGCCTCCTGCGCCGCGGCGCCGGCGCTGGCATGGTCGCCGGTCACATAGGCGTGATTGGCTCGGCGCAAAGCGACTGTGGCCCGGCGGATGTCATCGGCCAGGGCCTCGGCCAACGCCTGCAACGCCGCCAGGTCCTGGGTCTGCTCCTCGCGTGCCCCCTGCATGTCGTACACCCGCTCCCGGGCCAGCAGCAGGTCATAGCGTGCGGCAAGGTCGGTCTCGGCCGTCAGCGCCAGGGCCCGGCTCAAATAGGCCACGGCCTCGGCGTGGGCAAACTGTCGCGCCGCCTGCTCCCCGGCCTGGCGCAGGTAGCCGGCCGCCCGCGCCGTCTCGCCGGCCAGCTCCAGGTGATCGGCAATCAGCCCGATCACCTCGCTAGCGCGCTCGCCGCTCTGCCCGATCAGCCATTCTGCGACCAGGGTATGGTAGACCCGGCGCACCCGCCTCAGGATGCTCTCATAGGTCACGTCACGCAGCATGGCGTGCTTGAAGATGTATTCCCGCGTCCCGGCAAAGGCCGAGGTCTGCCGCTCAAAAACCATCTCGCGGTCGCCCAGGGCCGCCAGGGCCGCCGCGACCATCGTCGGCGTTGCGGCGCTCTCGCTCGCGCCGGCGATGGCAGCGCTCAGATAGGCGACGGAACTGGCCCAGAAGGTGCGCCCGACTGCCGCCGCCTGTTGCAGCGTCGTGCGCTCTGCGGCGGGTAGGCTGTCCAGGCGCGCCTGCAGCAGGCCGGTCAGCGTGGCGGGGATGCACACGCTCGTGAGGCGCGCGGATTCGACCACCCAGCGGTCGGGGCCAGCGACGATCACGTCGTCCTCGATGAGCATCTTGACCAGTTCTTCCAGGTAGAAGGGGTTGCCCTCGGCCTTGTCCACCACCAGCTCGCACAGGGTCGCGGGGACCGCGCCAGCCTTGTGCAGGATGTCGGCCAGCAACTGGCGGCTGTCGGCGGGCGAGAGGGGTGTCAGGGTCAACCGAGTGTGGTGCGGCCAGCCCGCGCCCCACTGCGGTCGCTGCTCGAACAGGGTAGGCCGGGCCACGCCGATCAGCAGCACGTGCGCCGAGGCCAATGCCCGCACCAGGTGGTCGATCACGTCCAGCGAGCTGGCATCAGCCCAGTGGAGGTCTTCGAGCAGGATGACCACCGGGGCCTGCACCGCTGTGGTCTGGAAGAACGCGCGCAACGCGGGCCAGGCCCGGTCGCGGAGTTGCTGGGCCTGGTCGAGTCCGCCCGGGGGTGGGAGACCGCAGTCAAAGCCCAGCCACGGTGCGATGACCGCGGCCGCCTCCGCGCCCAGGCCCGCGGCCAGCCGGGCGCGCACCACCGGCGCCGCGTCGCTGTCCTGGATCTGAAAACGCCCGGCCAGCAGGTCGCGGATGAGCGCGTAGGGTTGGTGCCGCAGCTCGGGGTTGGCCCGACTCTGGAACCCGGCGACGGCCGGGAGTTGGTCGGCCAGCCAGTGCTCGAATTCGTGCAGCAGGCGCGATTTGCCGATCCCAGCGTCCCCGGTGATGGTCACCACCTGGGCCGGGCCGCCGGCGAGCAGCACCCGGCCGGCAGCCTGCAACTGGGCCAGCTCGGCCGCGCGCCCGATCAGGTGGGTGGCAATGCCAGCAACGCCCCGGGTGCCTGGCCCCCAGAGGGCGGCCCGTGGCCGCGCCGCCAGCACCCGGTAGATCGACACCGGATCGGCCTTGCCCTTGACCGCCGCCGGCGCCAAAGCCTCGTACTCGAACAACGCTGTGGTCTGGCGATACGTCTCGGGCCCCACCAGGATCTCGCCCGGCGCCGAGAGTTCTTCCAGTCGTGCCGCCAGGTTCACGGCATCGCCGATGACCGAGTACTGTTCGCGCCCGGCCGACCCCAGCCCGCCGGTGATGACCAGGCCGGTGTTGAGGCCGCAGTGGAGGCCCAGGTCGGTATCGTGCGCGGCGTTAAAGGCCGCCAGGCCCGCGCGCAGTTCCAGGGCCGCGCGCACGGCTCGCTCGGGATCGTTCTCGTGGGCCACCGGCGCGCCAAAGAGGGCCATGACCGCGTCGCCGATGAACTGGTCAATGGCGCCGCCGTGGCGCTCGATGATAGGCACCAGGTGGTCAAAGCAGGCGTTCACCAGGTCGCGCACGACCTCGGGGTCGCGGCGCTCGACCAGAGCAGTGAATCCGGCGATGTCGGCCAGGAGCATGGTGACGAGCTTGCGCTCGCCAGCCGGGGCTGACGGGGGCGTCGCACGGTCCAGGGCCGCGATGGCGGCATCCACCACCGCGTCGCCCAGGCTGGCCCGTTGGGCCTCCAGGGCGGCGATGGCTTGTTGGACCTCTTCACGCACGCGGGTCATGGCTACTCCTCCATGATGTACCGGCTACGCCGGGCTTGGCCGGTAATGAGCGAGGGCTCACACAGGTCGGAAATCTGGCGCGGGGGGTTCCCGTGTGGCTCCAGCTCGCCGGCGTCGGTCAAAAAGAAAAAGGCCACGATCGACCAGGTTCAGGAGATCCCGGGCCACCTCGCGGGCCGCGCCCCACTCGTATCCGGCCTGGCGGAAGGCGCTGTCCACCTGCCGACGCAGGATAGCTGGGTCCACCGGCTTACCGGCCGCGCCACCGACAGTAGGGAGTTCCAGCAGCAACTTCAGGTCCGAGTTGCGCTCGACCATACGGTAGATGAAGGCGATGAGCTCGTCCTACGGCTGCCACCAGGTCGGCTTCGACCTCGCGCAGCAGCCGGGTGGCAAAGGTGCCCCTCGCTACGCTTTGAGGGGCTTCGCTCGGCCGCAACACGTGCGGCGTCACTGCGACCTGGGCGCCCTGCCCCAACGCCGCCAAACGCATCTGGATGCCGCGAGCCACCAGCGCACCCACCACGGCCCCGGCCGTAGCCGCATCATTACCGGGCTACACCACCTAGACCATGGCCGCCGCGAACGAGTGAATGATCAGCAAGCCCCTGATAGCGCGCTTCAGGATGTGGCTCACCCCGCCGCTGCCGCAGGCACAACTCGTCCCGGCAGCCAGTAGGCAGTCAGGAATTCCCTTCGTCCTGGTCGAGCATTTCCATGATCCGCCGGCGATACGTCCGATCACGCTCAGGCCACTCGGGGGCCAACTGCGCCCCTTCCTCATAAAAGTGCCGTCGGCCCCGCCCCAGCGCCCGGCCCTGCGCCGTGTGCATGTCCAGGGCATAGTCCGGGATGCTCGGTCGCGCGGTCCCGCTCGCCACGGCATGCTGGACCCAGTTCAGCATTTCGTCGCTGGAGCGGTCCTTCTGGCACCGACACAGATACCGGACCGCGTGCACGGCAAACAACTGGCGCTCACCCACGTCCCGATCGAAGGTTCTGGCCATCTGGGCCAAGGCCTGGAGCAGCAGAGGCGCCTGCGGCTCGCCAAGGCCAATATCCTCCACGGCGATGATCATCAGCCGCTGCCACAGATAATCCTCCAGCGCGGGGCTGGTGAGTATCATCTCATAGGCCAGCAGGACGGCATTCTCGGTGTGGCCCCGGCGAATCTCTTTCTGCAGGGCCGAGATAATCTGATCGGCGGGTAGCCCGTGTTCGGTCTTGACATCGACCCACTGAGATCGTTTCTTGGTGGCCATATTGTCTTCTCCTACTCGGGTTATGGTCTGGTGGTCGCGCCGGTGTCGGTGACGCGACCGGGCGCATTGACGCTCCCGGCAGCGGTCCGGCCGGCTGCCCCTAGAGTTCCCAGGCGTTCGATGGCGCGCTCGAAGCGTCTCGATGTGGTCCAACCCTACTCACATGGCGTCAATTGGTCTGTCAGGGCGACCAGATCATCCGTCCGCCAGATGTGCCCACTGCCCAGGGGCCACTCGCCGCGCAGCGCTTCCCACCAGCGGCCCGGAATCGCCGCCAGTCCATAGGCTGCCCCGGCCAGCGCGCCCACCACCGCCCCGGCCGTGTCCGCGTCATTGCCCAGATTCACTACCTGGACCACGGCCTCCTCGAACGAGTCGGTGGTCAGCAACCCCCAGACCGCGCTCTCCAGAGTGTGGCGCACCCAGCCGCTATTCGCCAACTCGTCCCGGCGGCGGGCCGGCGCCAATTGGATGACCGCGGCCAGAGCCGGCGGTATCTCTACGGCATCCAGCGCCTGCGCCACGGCTTCCCGCGGCGGAACCCCACGCAGCAGGTAATAGATGACCGCGTTGGTGAACATGCTGCCGGCCGCGCACTCAACGTGGGGATGCGTGATCCAGCTCTGCAGCCGGCTGTCAATCAGCAGGCCTTCCAGGTTGTTCCAGTGGGCCAGGGCCGCCGGCCAGCAGCGCATCACCGAGCCATTGCCGGCCGAATCGGGGTGCTGCCGCTGGACCGCCGCTACCGCTTGATCCCAGGGCTCGCCGGCAGCGATGCGCGATAGGCCCCCGCTGGTGTGAACGCCCACATCCGGTGGGCGGGCCCGATACCAGGCCACAAAGCGCTGGGCCAGGTCCACCGGGTCGAGGGGACACTGGGTCAGCAGGCTCTCCGCCAGGACCAGGGCCATCTCGGTGTCGTCGGTGAAGGAGCCGGCCGGGAGCCGGGCCGGCGTCATCTCGCGCACCAGGCGGCCCGCGTGGCGACGGGGACCAAACTCCAGGGGCATGCCCAATGCGTCGCCTATCGCCGCGCCTACGGCACAGCCCCGGGCGCGGTCGCGGATCAGATCATTCATCGCCCTCTCCCAGATGGTGGCTGGATGGAAGAATGTCGGCTCAGCGCCGTTTCCGTTTCCGCTGGTGGCCCTTTTTTCGCGCCTGTTTTTGCTGCTTCTGCCGGGCCCGGCGCTGGTCCGCTTGCTGCCGCTCGCTGCGGCGTTGCTCGGCCTGGCGCTGTTCATCTTCGGCCAGGAGTTGACTGCTCAAACGCAGCGGGTGCTCCTCTTGAAAGTTGGGACGCGGCGTCTGGCGGGCGTCCAGCAGCCCCAGCAGGATCTGGGCCTCCTCCCAATCGCCCAGGATGGACACGTCCACCTGGTCGGCGGCAAAGGCGCGTTCCATGGCCGGCGCGGCCTCGACCGCGTGCAGGTCGATCAGGGAGCCGATGAGCAAGCCGTTCAGCGTGGGGTCCTGCCCGGCAGCGTGCTCCAACGGCTCGACCAGGGCGGCGACGCAGGCGTCCCGGGCCGCGGTTGGCACAGTTCATCGGCGCGCATGTGGGGGGTCTGGCTCTGGTCAAACGAAAAGTTGACCCGGGCGATGGTGTACAGGGTCTTGGCTTTCATGTCGTAGCTCCGGGATAGGGTTAGTCATTGCCGGGGGCTGGAACCGTTTATAAGGGTAACATACAATGCGTCGGTTGTCAACATTTTCCTGGACACAAAAAAGCCATCGAGGCATCTCGATGGCTTTTTATGATCTGGTGGGCCCTACAGGATTCGAACCTGTGACCAACCGGTTATGCATCCCACTACAGCTTTCGCTGCCCCTTTCGAGTTTGTGGGCTGGACTATCCCTTCACCCTGGTCAACCAGGGTGCCTACCGTCTAGTCTCTACACCTTCCTCACCTGGAGGCTTGGCTCGGGATTACCATATCTTGCGACGCAGGCTTCCCCGAATTTGGCAGGTTTCACCTGAGGATTACTCCACAGGCAGCCCTTGGCAGTAGATCGCATCGCGGATACAATACAGTTATGAAAACACAGTCTAACTGCATTGTATGCGGTGCCTTGTTGCGCGGTAAACAGACCAAGTTCTGCTCACTTGACTGTAAGAATAGGCACCATCAGAGTTATGCTTCTCAGAAAAGCAGAGGGCTCGCCAGAAAACTAGAGCTTGTACGAGTTGCCGGCGGCTGTTGTTCCATATGTAGTTATCGCCGGAACCTCGCCGCCCTTGCCTTTCACCACACTGACTTGCCAAAAAAGGATTTCAAACTTGATCTGCGATCAATGTCCAATCGCACGCTAGAGTCAGTGTTGGCGGAACTCGACAAATGTATTCTAGTGTGCCAAAACTGCCATGCTGAATTGCATAACCCTCACCTCGATTTGGATCTATTGTCTTGAGCCGGCCGCTCTAACCACTGAGCTAAGGGCCCCGATGACAACAGTGCTAGTATAGCACAAACTATTGACCCTGGCAACACTCCCCGCGCCGCTGCACCCGCCCCGCGCCCTATTGCCTGATCACGCACATGCCCACGGTGCCCGGGCCGGTGTGGACCCCCAGGGCCGGGCTCAACTCGGCAACGAGCAACTCCTGGCAACTCAGGCGCTCTTGCACCAGGGTCTGCACCTTGGCCGCCTCATCCACGGCGGCAACGTGGGTAATGGCGACCTTGAACTGGGTAAGATGGTCGCCCATCCCGGCCACGATCTCGACCATACGCTGATAAGCCTTGCACCGGCTGCGCGCCTGCCCCAACGCCACGATCACGCCGTCGTCCATGCCAATGAGCGGCTTGATGTTGAGCAAACTGCCCATCAGGTGCTTGGCGCGCCCGATGCGCCCGCCCATGTACAGATACTTCAGGGTGTCCGCCGTCATGACCATCTTGGCCCGGGGTATCATGTCGCGCACCTGAGTCACGATGCCGGCCAAGTTTTGCCCATCCTGGGCCGCGCGCGCCGCTTCCAGGGCCATCCACCCATAGCACATGGCCGTTTGCTGCGAGTCGATGACCTCCACCTGCACATCCGGCCGGCTCTCGACCAGCATCTCGCTGGCGACCCGCGCGGCCTGATAGGCCCCGCTGCCAGTGGAAGTCATATGGATGGAAATGATCTCGCGCGTGGTGGCGGCCAGTTTCTGGTACACGGCCAGAAAATCACCTGGCCCCGGGTTGGCCGTCTGGGGAAATCCCCTGGCCTCGGCCAGATAGCGATAAAACTCGGCCCGGCCCAGGTCTACCAGGTCTTTGAACGCGCGCCCCTTGATGTGGACGTTGTATGGGACGACCTGGATATCATGTGCGACAATGAGCTGCTCCGGGATGCTGGCACAGCTATCAGTCACAACGCCTACTGGTGTCATGGTCTGTTCCTCGTTTGTCTACCCGTCCACGGCCAGGATCAAGGCCCGCATACCGGGCTCAATTTGCCAGGGGCACGAACCTTCCAAATAAAAGTCGGAGCCCGGGTGGACTCCGACGCATCGAGTCTACTATAACTTGTCAGTGCGCCGACTATCGGCCACTGTCCTTGGCACGCTTGATCACATAGTTCACTGCCTGCTCGACAGTGGTAATCTGCTGGGCCTCTTCGTCCGAGATCTCTTCGCCAAATTCCTCTTCCATGCTCATGATGAGTTCCACCAGGTCCAACGAATCTGCCTTGAGGTCATTACGAAAGTCGGCCGACTCGACCACCTGATCCGGGTCCACGCCTAGTTGTTCTACGATGATGGCTTTGATGCGTTCGAAAACTTCTTGCCTATCCATGCACATTCCTCCTGTCGCTCTGATGACTCACTGGCCGACCCGGCAGCGCCTGGCGATCCAGTGGCATACCAAGTATACCAGTCCCGGGGATGGACGTCAAGTGCGCTAGGGCTGTGATCGGGTCAGATCGCGGATTTCGGGCGCGGTAAGCCGGCGCCATTGCCCCGGCGCCAGATCGCCTAGGTGCAGGGAGCCAATACGCACCCGGATGAGTCGCTTGGCCGGATATCCCACGGCACGCAGCATCCGACGTATTTGCCGCTTGCGCCCCTCGTGCAACACCAGACGTAACCACCACGTAGAGGGGCCGTCCTGGCGCAGCACCTGAACCTGAGCCGGGGCAGTACGCCGATTATCCAACACCACACCCTGTTGCAGTTGGGCCACAGCCTCGCGCGTGGGGCGCCCCACCACGAGGGCCCGGTATTCCTTGTCGTGCTCGAACCGAGGGTGCGTGAGTTGGTAGGTCATCTCGCCGTCGTCGGTGAGGAGTACCAGCCCCTCGCTATCCAGGTCCAGGCGGCCCACCGGCCACAACCGGGTATCTGAAAAGTGCGGGATCAGGTCCAACACGGTGGGCCGGCCCTGGGGGTCATGGGTCGTACATAGAACCCCGGGCGGCTTGTGCACGGCAAGATAGACATGCCGGCGCCGGAATTGGACCGCCGTCCCATCAACCGTGATGCGGTCGCGCGCGGGGTCGGCCTTTTGGCCCAGTTGGGCCGTCTGGCCGTTGACGATGACCCGGCCCTGGCGGATCAACTCTTCACAGGCGCGACGCGAAGCTACCCCGGCCCCGGCCAATAGTTTCTGTATTCGCTCTTCCATGTCTCACTCATCTAGCCGTGCCCACGCGGGCATTCGGCAGCATTCGCGCACCCGACGCAGAACCGCCGGGACGCACACGGCAATATCCCAAAACCAGCCAAACAAAAACCAGTCAACACAACCACCGTCAACCAATCTGGCGCTGTCACCAACTGGTACACACCCAGGATGGGCGGGATGAACCACACCGGATACATCACCGTCACATAGCGTCGGAACTGGTGGCCAAAGGTATGCCCCTCGCGCCGGCGAAACCGCCGGGCGATGTGATGGTACCCACTGTGACAGGTGCGCGTCTCGCAGTGGCGGCAATACGGGCAGACCAGCCCCATGAATAGCAGGTTGGTCACCACGATCACCCCCACATAGGCCACGGCCAGGGGCGCCCAGGCCAGCCAGGCCAACGCTGTACCCAGCCCATACACCGTGACGAGCGCGAGGCTTTCTGCCACAACCCATCGCCGACCAGCCGGACCTGGGGGGTTAGCATCAAGCCGGCCCTCATGAACTCGCAAAAAGGCCACGCTGATCAGAATCACCAGGCTGCCCACGACCTGCGTGCCGTCCAGGCGTTCGCCCAGCAAAAAGAAGGCGATCACAGCGGTAAAGACCGGTTCCAGGGTCACGATGAGATTGGCTACGCTGGAAGCCAGGTAGGTCAGGCTGACGTTGTATAGCCCAAAGCCCAGCAGAGTCGGCCCGGCTGCCAGCA
>JAHJIN010000528.1 GCA_018823415.1 Chloroflexota bacterium
AGGACAATCAACCAGCGACCTTTACCAGCAAATCACAGGTTCCCGCCGGCCATATAGCCCAACACAATGAGGTCGATGACCTGTTCCACCGGCGACCAGTCGTCGGTAAAGGGACGCACCGTGGGGACCGCCACCGACCGCAGGGTCGGCAAGGCGGTCGCCAGAACAGTCTGCAAGTGAGGTTCGCGTAGGTGGCCGGCCCGCAGGTTGGCCACCAGGTTGTCGGCCTGCGTGGGCTGCT
This sequence comes from Chloroflexota bacterium, assembly GCA_018823415.1. Classification (GTDB taxonomy): domain Bacteria; phylum Chloroflexota; class JAHJIN01; order JAHJIN01; family JAHJIN01; genus JAHJIN01. The sequence goes on from JAHJIN010000528.1 coordinate 242, forward strand.
TGGTGGCAAACACCACGCTGTTCCAGCGGTCGGGAATGTCTACGATGTACACGCTGGGGAACACGGTGCGCATGGTGCTCGCCAGCACCTGCACCAGTCGGTCATCGCCCGGCGTGCGCCCCACGTTAATCACCACGCCGCCCCGGTCCGTGAGGTGCCGATCGACTTCGGTAAAGAACTCGACCGTGGTAAGTTGAAACGGGATGTAGGGCTGGCGATACACGTCGATGCCCACCACGTCGTACTTTTGGTCGGTGGTATTGATAAAGTATCGCGCATCCTGGGCGATGGCATTCAGGTTGGGGCTGGTCATGGCAAAGTACTCGCGCCCCACCTCGATGATCTGCGGGTCAATTTCAACCCCATCAATGCGCACGTCCTCGCCAAAGACCACGGTGAATTGCCGGGCGGTGGTGCCGGCGGCCAAGCCCAACAGGCACAGGCTCTCTACGTCATCCTGGTCGGTATCCGGGTAGAAAAACGGCGTCAGCAGAAAATAATCCCACGGCCCGCCGGTGAGCAATTGATTCGGGTCATAGATCGAGTGGATGGCATGTCCCTCGTTGAGGATCAGGTTGGTGCTGGTGCCCCAGCGGACCACCTGGATATAGTTGTACGCGCTTTCGTCCTCGTACAACAGATCCATCGGCAACCGGCCCCAGGTCATGTCCTGGACTGGGCGCACTACGCCGGGCGGGAACACAAACCCCAGGATGACCAGTCCCAGCAAGAGCAGCCCGGCCGCGCTGGCCCGTTTCCAGGCCCGGCCCCAGGCCAGGCCCCCGGTCGCCACCCCTAGCAAGACCACGGCAAAGCCCAGGAGCGTGGTGGCTGTGCCGATGGCCGGAATGAACACCAGCACCGGCAAAAAGGTGCCCAGGATGCTGCCCACCGTAGACAGGGCATAGATGCTGCCGGCCGTGTGACCACCCGACGCCACGCCGTGCAATTGCAGCCGAATGGCAAAGGGCGACACGCAGCCCAGCAAGATCATGGGCAATGAGAACAAGAGCAGCACGCCCACCAAAGACCCGACGAACAAGCCCACCGAGTACTGGGCAAAGCCTATGGCGGCCAGGTACAGAATGGGCCGGGCTACAAAAGGCACCAACCCAATGGCAAACCCGGCCACCGCCACCAGCGTATAGAGCACCGTCTCGCGCGGGAAACGGTCGGCCAGCCGGCCGCCCAGGTAATAGCCCACCGTCAGATAGATGAGGATCAGGCCGATCAGGTTGGCCCAGATGATGAGCGTCGTGCCAAAGTAGGGAGCCAGCAGTCGCGACGCGCACATTTCCACGGCCATGGTGCTCATGCCACACACAAACACGACGAAAAGCAAGACCTTGTTTTGCAAGCGATTCTCCGATCTAGGTTGAGGATTCACAGTGGGTTGCGCCAGAGCCAGACCAGCACAAAACCCAGGCAGATGGCGAGATTGCCGCACACCAAGAGGACCAGGGCCACTCCCCACAGTCCCAGCGAATTGGCGGCGCGGCGCACGGGTGGCGCCGGTCGAGTCGTGGAGGGTGCCGGCTGGGCCACGACGCCTGGCCCCAGGGCGCGCACCACGCCGGCCACCTGGGTAGCGCTCAGGTAGGTCTGGTCGCGCAACTGGCGCACGTGCTGCTGCAACTGGTCCAGATCCAACAGCGGGGCCGCCGGGTCGCGCGATACCACGCGGGTGTTGGCGCTGGGAAATACCACCGCCTGCTCCAGCGGCACATCGCGCAGACCGGCGTGGTCCAGGTGAGCCTTGACCTGAATATGGTCGTATAGCGCCTGCTTGATGGGATTTTCGATGCTGGTGCGCCACGACTGACCGTCATCGGGGCTGTGAAACCAACTGTCGCCATCGCAGGCATAGCACCCCTCGTATTCAAAGAGAGCCATGACCAGCACGCCAAACGGCCCCACCAGCACAGCGTCAATCACATCAGTGGCCCGCGGCAGCGTCAGACCCCGCAGCAACGTGTATGTGTCATCCAATTCCAGGCCGAGCACGCGGGCGAGTTCGTGCTCGCCCGGGGCATCTGGCAGTTCGGCATTGGCAACGATGGTGCGCATGGCAAACCTCTGACAATGGTTGACGCGGGGGAATTATATCAGACGATGGCCGCGTACGCAATCTGGATCAGCCCTGAGCGATCGCGCGCAGGGCCGCTGCATCCACCACCACAATGCGGTGCCGCTGAGTGTGGATGAGGGCCTCGTCTTCAAAGGCCCGCAGGGTGCGGCCCACCACCTCGCGCACGGTGCCGATTTGAGCGGCCATCTCTTCGTGAGTAAAGCGACGCGTTGGCGCCCCTGCGACCGAGGCCTGTTCCAACAAGAGTCGCGCCAGTCGCGCCCGTACGGTCCACACACCCAGTTCTTCCGCCAGGGCGGTCAAGTGTCGGAGCTGGCGTGCAAACTGTTGCAGCAACAACCAGGTCAGGGCCGGTTCTCGTTGCAGCAGGTCCACAAAGCGGGCGCGGTTCAGTACATACAGCACGCCGGCCGTCCAGGCTGACGTGGTGGCCGGGTGCGGGCCGCCATCCAGCGCGGCGGCCAAGTGAAAGGCTTCGCCCGGTCCCAGGTATCCCAAAACCTGTTCCCGGCCCTCGCGCGACAGCCGATACACGCGCATCTGGCCCTGGGCAATAAAATACACCGAGTGGGCCGGCTCGCCCTCGAACACGATCTGTTCATCGCGGTCCACGCGACGGGTCACAATCTCGCGAGCCAGTCGGTCCAGGGACTCCTGGTCCAGTGCGGCCAACAGGGCAATGTCGGACAAGGCCAACATGAGATGAGCGACTCCTGGTCTTGGTGGTCAGACTTTACACCAAAATGCCCCGGGCGTCAAGTAGACCTGGTACCAATTTACCACTCCCGGTAGGAAGAACCGGTCAATCGCCGGGCCCAAGGTCCGGCACCCAGACCACGTATCACAGGACGATGGTACAACCACACCCCACCACGCGCATGAGCCGAAAAGGAGGTGCCACGTGACCAGTGATATCCAGCGTGTCATTTGCGAAGGTAGCCTGATCTTGTGCTACCGACCCGACGCAGTAAACGCCACCCCCTGGACACAGGCGGTCGAATCACGCTTTGACCGGCCATTATTCTATGATCTGTCATACGTGCAGCCGGTAGTCGATCACTATTGCGCGGCTGACACACCCTCGTTATGGTTAAAGGATGCCACTGGGGCCATCGCCAACTATCGTTTCGCTCACTATGCCGCCCAGCAGATTCGCGATCTACACCATCAGGCCTGGTCGGTGGGCCGCGACCCCCCGGCCACAGCCGTGGACTTTTTTCTGAGCAGCTTTGTGGTCATGTGTCAGACGGCACTGTACGCCCTGACCTTGTGGCTGAATGCCCATCTGGAGCTAGACATTCGACCCATCGAAGAGGTGGATCTGGCCCGACCGGCCTTTCAGCGGGGACTGCAGATTCGCTGCCGCCCGCTCTATATCCACGTTCTGGCATTGCGGCCGTGGTTGCAGTCACTGGGACGATATTATCGGCGCGTCTTGCATCGTGACCCGCAGACCGGTGGGGCCAGCCTGTTGGCCCCGGGCCACATCGCTGCCGGGCAGTTCCTGTGCGTGATCAGCGCCTCGGGACAGGCCCAAGGCATCCCCATCCCCGTGGACCGATTCTGCGAAACGTATTTGCGCAACGCCGACCGGCTCTTGCGGGTGGGCTTTGACGAGGGGTACCGGCGCTTGCGGCCGGCTGACAAACAATTTAGAGAGGGCTAAACAAACCTCCAGGCAACAAAAAAGCGCCCCGCCGGTTCTCGGTGGGACGCTGTTTGCTGGCTAGAGGCCGTTGGTGAGCACCGAAATCAAAATGTCGGCACACCGCATCATATCAGCCACGCTGACATATTCCTCGGTGGTATGGACGTTCATCATGCCGGTGCTGACAATGAGGGTTTGAATGCCGTGGGCATTAAAGATATTGGCATCGCTGCCGCCGCCGGCCACCACAAACTCGGCTTCCTCGCCCAACGCCTTGGTGGCAGCGGCCACTCGCTTGACCAATGTGCTAGACTTGCGGAGCCGAAAAGCCGGATAGCTCCGGGTGACCTGGATGTCGGTCTGGGCCTTGGCCGCTGCAGCCGCGTGCTCGATCTCGTCTATGATCTGCTTGGTGTATTGTTGCAACTTGCGCTCGCTATGGCTGCGAACCTCGCCGGTGATCTCGACCCGATCCGGCACAATGTTGGACGCCGTGCCGCCCCGGATGACGCCAATGTTGGATGTTGTCTCGTCGTCCAGGCGCCCCAGGGGCATTTGTGCGATAGCCTCAGACACCACGCGGATAGCGTTGATACCCGCTTCGGGCGCGGCCCCGGCGTGCGCGGCTTTGCCAAAAATAGCCGCCTGGATACCATTCTGTGACGGTGCCGCAATGACAAAGATGTTGTTTGGACCGCCACCATCCACGGCCAGCGCTTGCTTGGCCCGAATGCGCGCATAGTCCAGGCTTTTAGCCCCGTGCAGCCCCCGTTCTTCGCGCACCGTGAATACGATCTCGATGGGCAGATGGTCCAGCTTTTCCCCGGTCACCACATGGGCCGCTTCCAGAATAGCCGCCACGCCTGACCGGTCGTCGGCGCCCAGGATGGTGTTACCGTCGCTGCGAATGACGCCATCAGCGCTCACCTGCGGCTTGATACCCCGGCACGGATCCACGCCGTCCAGGTGCGCGTTCAGGAGGATCGGCTCACCCACACCCGGCAAGTAACCATAGACATTGTGCATCTTGTCGGTGTGTACCTCAAAACCCAGGCCCCGCAGACGACCGGCGGCATAGCGCGCCACCTCGCCTTCCTCGCCAAACGGGCTGTCGATCTTGACCAGGTCCAGAAACGTATTGAGCAAACGATCTTGGTTGATCAACGGTTTGACTCCTTTAGGTACGCCGATCTGGTGGGTTCGACTAGACGACGCCCAGGATCGCCACCAGGAGTTCGGTGCACTTGACCATGTCTCCCAAGGCGACGTATTCCGTGGTCGTGTGTTCGTTCATGACGCCGGGGCTCACGATGAGGGTGTGAATGCCATGCGCGTTGAACTCGTTGGCATCGCTGCCGCCGCCAGTCGCCACAAAGCTGGGCTCCAGACCCATCTTTTCGGCTGTCTGGGCCACCAGTGATACCAGGGGATTGGTTTCTTGCAGCCGAAAGGCCATATAGTTGCGAGTGATCTGCACGTCGGCGCGGGCCCGGGCGGCCACTGCCGCGTCTTCCAGCTCGTTGACGATCTGCTGGGTATGGGTTTGCAGCTTGCGCTCGCTGTGGCTGCGAACTTCGCCGGTGATCTCGACGCGGTCGGGCACGATATTAGAGGCTGTTCCACCCTGAATGGTGCCAATGTTGGCGGTGCTTTCAGCGTCCAGACGACCCAGGGGCATACGGGCGATGGCCTCGCACATGACGCGGATGGCGTTGATGCCTGCTTCGGGCGCGGCGCCGGCGTGGGCAGACTTGCCATAGATGGCAGCCGTGATGCCGCTGTGCGAAGGGGCAGCAATAGAGAACGAGTCCACCGGCCCGGTGCCGTCGATAGATAGCCCCTGCTTGGCCCGAATACGCGCGTAATCCAGGTGTTTGGACCCGGCATGTCCGCGTTCTTCTTGCACCGTCAGCACGATCTCGATGGGACGATGGGCGATCTTGGTGCCGGTCACCACGTGGGCGGTCTCTAGGATAGCGGCCACACCGGCCCGGTCGTCTGCGCCCAGGATGGTGCTACCATCGCTGCGAATGATGCCATCGGCTCCCACCTGAGGCTTGATGCCCCGGCACGGATCCACGCTGTCCAGGTGTGCATTCAACAGCAGCGGCTCGCCGGTGCCTGGCAAATAGCCAAAGACATTGTCCATGTCATCGGTATGAACTTCAAAGCCCAGCCCACGCAGACGACCAGCGGCATAGCGCGCCACCTCGCCTTCCTCGCCAAACGGGCTGTCGATCTTGACCAGGTCCAGAAACGTATTGAGCAAGCGATCTTGGTTGATCAACGGCCGCTCCTTCTATTCACGGATTGCTTATACCCAACCTGTACTTTACCACGCTTTGGCGTGCTAGTCAAGCCCCCGTATTGAATCATAACTAAAGTCATGCACTTTTAGAGCCGAGTAGACAAAAGTATGGTTCTCGGCTAGGATTAGGTTGCGAGACCAATCCTAAGGAGCCAGAGAGACCATGCTGAAAGCCACTATAAACAGTTATGAACGTTTGGGTTTGGTGATCTACCTGGGCAGTCGCAACCTGGCGGGGTTGAGTCGGGCGATACCCGATGGCAAGAGCGCGTGTAGCCTGTATCGCTTTGTGGCCCAGATGGATTGGGACATCCAGCAGGTGGAGCAAGTGCGATGGGAAC
>JAHJIN010000529.1 GCA_018823415.1 Chloroflexota bacterium
CCCCACAACGTTGGCGCGATGACCAGCGTCCGTTGCACCTGCCACTCGTCCCATAGCGCGCGTGCCCGGGCGCTGTCTGATTCCGGCAGGACGACCTTGAGCGCCAAGCTGGCGTCAGCGCAAACTAGCGGCTTCATCCTCGTGCTCCTCCCGCAACTGGCGCAGGGTGATCGCAGAGTCCTCGGGAGTGATGCCGTGAGCGTCTTGCCAACGCTGGATCCGTTCCCGCAAGAGGTCCGCGGCGGCCAGCGCCTGGGCATACTGATCGGGTTGAGCGGGCCGGTCTTCGCTCAGTCGCTTCAGTCGCTGCAAATCCTTCACCCCAATGATCGCGGCTTTGGGCTGGCCGTGAGCTACCAGCACGATCCGTCCATCGCCGTAGGCTGCCTGATTGACCAGCCGGCCCAGGCTCTGGCGCAGTTCGGTCATACTCACCTGCAGTTCACTCATCATGCTCCTCCATCAGGCATTTCGTACGATTCATACGTTTCGGCTGAATTATATCATACGTATGATCAACGGTCAATCGCCGGTCATAAGGAGCCCATGAAAAGCCAGCCTCCTCGGCTGGTTTTTCATGGGCTCACGGAAGGCATAGTCTAGTTTCTGTCTGGAAACCCCATGTCAGGCCCCGGATGCCGCAGGTCGTCGTCTTCGCCGTGGCTTGAGAGTAGCCTGAGCAATAGCCACGAGGTTGTTAACGATACAGCCCCAGCCGACCCATTTTTCAAAACCCGCTTCGCCCTTGTCCAAGCAGCGAACCAGTTGGCGAGCCCGTTTGACGACGCTGATGCGTCCTTCGATACCGGCTTGAAAACGCCGAACCAGCCGGAACCATGCTTGTTGCTCGTGGGTGACGCGTTGTGGCGTGCGCTGACCTGGTTGGGGCATACAGACCTGTTTGACCCCAGCGGTGCGCGCGGCTTTTTCATTGGCTGGCGAATAGACCCCGCGATCGGTCGAGACCGTACCTGGGGGATGAGAAAAGAGTTGCTGGTGATTACACAAACTCGCGGTGAATTGTTGGTCATCGGGCGGGTTACCGGCCAAAATGCGATAATCGCTAATGATCCCGCCATCTACTTCATCCAGCCACACTTTGCGGCCGAATTCGGTCTCGCGTGGCGCGGGTTTGCCTCGCCGGATGATGGCGGTATGTGGCTCGAACCAGCTGACCAGTTTGTCGGCCGCCGGCACTTGCTTACCCAGCACAACGCGCTGATAGGCTTGGTCAATCACGCGCTGGACCAAGGGGATGTAATGGCTCAGACTGTCCGCCAGAGCTTGGCCAGCCTCAGCCCCATGTTGCTGCAGCACCGGCAGCGCTTGGCGGGCGTGATCCAGGCTTTGCTGGGTGGTTTTGAGCAACTTTTTGTACAGTTTGCGCATCTGCGGCTTGGTTTGCGCCCCTTTTTTGGCCCGGCGCGCGCAGTTCGCAATCTCCCGCGCCAATCGTTGGCTACTGCGGCTGCGGTTGACGAAGCGGCTTTTGTCCACCCCCGGCACCGCACCGACCAATTTACGTCCCGCACTCAGCATCCGGCCCAGCACGCGCACACTATCGGCCAACAGACTGCTATCCGTGGGATAATGAATGTTGGTCTCCACCACCGTGCCATCCGTCCGCAACTGCTGACCGGTAGTCACCTGACGTTCCACGGCCAATTCCACCACGCGCTGGTGAATCAACCGGGTCGTCGCGGGCTTCAGCGCCCGGCCCCAGTCACTCATCGTCGCATGGTTGGGGACCTTGTGGCCATACACGCGGGTAAACTGGCGCAGCGCCAGACTCCCGCGCACCTGGGTACGGACTTGGCGATAGGCCCAGCCATACAACCGCCGTACGGCCTGCAAGCGGAGCAAGACTTCTACCGGTGTCGAAGGACGACCAGTGGTCAAGCAATTCGGCCGGCGAGTGGCGTAATCGTTCCACGCCAACAGCACCAATTTCTCATCGTCCATCACTTGGTCCAGCGCAGACAGCAGCGGGTCCATCGCTAAATCGGCCAAGTCAACGTAGATGTCCGGAAACGCCTGCAATGGTTCGAACAGATTCACCGGTGAATAACGTAATCTCAGCATTTCGACCTCCAGATGTATGATTCTTGGTGTCGCAATCATACCACTTCTGGAGGTTCGAAATCAAGTCCGGATAGGGGTTTCCAGACAGGAACTAGGCTAACGACTGATCCACAGGACACTGCGTGTGCAACTCGTAGAACAGCATGTCATCAAGAAAACTCATCCTGACTGGCCGGAGGTGGACCAGGCGGCTTTTGCCGCCAAGAACCTCTACAACCGGGCCAACTATGAGATGCGGCAGCGGTTCTTTGCTGATGGGAAAGTACTGTCCTACAGCAAACTGTACCGCCTGTTCGGCGCAGCCCCCTGCGGGAAGGACGCCCCCGAGTACCAGACCCTCCCCCGCAAGGTTTCCCAACAGGTGCTCCGCCTGCTGGCCCAGAACTGGAAGGCGTTCTGGCGTGCCCGGGCCGAGTACCGCCGAGACTCAGCCAAGTTCCTGGGCCCACCCCGCCTCCCCAAGTACCTGGACAAGCAAGCGGGTCGCTTCGTGCTGACGTACACCGACCAGGCTATCAGCCAAAAGGCTCTGCGCCAAGGCTGGATCAAGCCGTCGGGCCTGACCCTGACCGTCAAGCGCAGCTCCCTGCGGGGGACCAAGCAGCAGCACGTGGACCAG
>JAHJIN010000530.1 GCA_018823415.1 Chloroflexota bacterium
GCCCTTCAGGAAGAAGCCAGTCCACCTGACCCCAGAAGAACCGGAGTTGTTGGATCGCGTCTTTGCCCATTCGCCAGACTTGAAACAGGCCTATACCCTGCGCGAGGAGTTGACGGACATCTTTGAACAGGATTTGTCTAAGAGCTAGTCTGAAAAGTCAGCCTGGTTAACCATGATGTCGCAAAGGAAACCACTTTACCAATGAGCACGGCTCAGTTGCCCAGCAGTCAGACCCTGCGACAAGTAATTTTCAGCCATTTTCAAGCCTTTTCTGCCTGCCAAGCGGCTAGACCCAGGGACCCCGCCCCCGGGTCCGGCGCGCTGGCGCCGCGGCCCAGCCGCACCGGACGGGCCTCGCTATCGCGGAGCAATAGTCAGATGCCGCTCGTTCAACTATGCCGCCGGCTGCGGTTGACGGGCCAAGCGTCTGACCATCAAGTGGATCATGGCCACGTAGATCACGGCCTCACTCGTTGCCGGCAACTCTTCGTAGTCTTTGCTCAGCCGCCGGTAGCGCCCCAGCCAACCAAAGGTCCGCTCCACGACCCAGCGCCGTGGCAACACCTGGAACCCTTGCATGCCCTTGGGGCGTCTGACGATATCCAACACCACATGGCAGACAGTCTTGACCCAGTCCACGAGTTGGCCAGCATACCCCCCATCCGCCCAAATCAACTGCAAGCGCGGGAACCGGCCCTTGATTTTGGCCAGCACCAACTTGGCCCCATCGCGGTCCTGGATGTCGGCCGCATGCACCACGACCAGCAACAACAAACCCATCGTATCGACCAGGATATGGCGCTTGCGGCCCTTGATCTTCTTCCCCGCATCATAGCCCCGCACCCCAGGGACCGCGGTCGTCTTCACCGATTGGCTGTCCAGAATCCCCGCACTTGGTTCCGGGTCACGACCCGCGGCCACGCGCACTTGTTCCCGCAAGGCGGTGTTGATCTGCTCCCAGGTCCCATCCTGGCGCCAGAGCCGGAAGTAGTGGTAGACCGTTTTCCAGGGCGGCAAGTCATGGGGCAGCATGCGCCATACACAACCAGCCTGCACAAGGTAGAAAATGGCGTTCAGAATCTCCCGCATCGGGTGCAGGCGGGGTCTACCGCCGGGCTTGGCTGCGGGCACGTAAGGGGCGATTCTCTGCCATGCTTCGTCGGTCAGATCGCTGGGATACGACTTCCTCTGGGGTGGCTCGGCCATCAGCGTCAATACCTCCTGATTTTTCATTCAGGAAGTCTACTTCAAAAACTGCTAGATGGCAACTGCCGCCCGGTAGCTTTTCAGACTAGCTCTTACCAAAAATCGAACAGTCACCCGCAATTTAGACCAAAGCTACAGCAATACGAATCGGGATGTGGCTTGAGTCGCTATCACCACGGCGCGAACCTGTAGCCCCAACCATGTCATCAAAAGCAAGAGCCCCCGAGGTCCCGGGGACTCTGGTACTAGATAGACGGGGATTTGCAGTTGCAACTGGGTATTGTCACCAGCGAGCGGTTGTGGTATAATGGCGCCACAGTCTTTGGCAAACAGACACTGAGGGCGAGGAGAGGCCATGGAAAAACGTCTGCCCATCAAATGGTACTATCCAGAAGATCTTATAACTCGATATGTAACAAATCTCATCGTTCAACATGGTGAGCAAGAATTTATCGTCTCTTTCTTTGAGATACTCCCGCCTGCAATTCTCGGCACACCCGAACAACAGGAGGCCCAATTAGAGAGAATCGATGATATTCAAGCTACCTGTGTAGCTCGTATCGTTATACCTGCGGAGAAAATGTCCATCTTTGTTAAAGCGTTACAAGATAATCTAGACAAGTTCCTTTCCAAGATGATCGACGACGACTCGGAGTAACGGCTATGGAAGAGTTCGGTATTGTATATCCAGCAGGTGTGAATGCCGCACTTCTCACTGCTCGATGTCTTGAATCTGAACAAGGAGAGGCTGACCAATTCTTCACTGCATTGAGCAGTCTCAACTTCTCAGCTTCAGAACAGAAAGACGGCTATTCCTTCAGCATAACTGATGTTGATACAGATATTCCTATGCCCCCATTCTGGGAAGTTCCTCCTAGAATCACCAGGCTACTCCTCAATCATACAGATACTTTCGAGAAAGATCTGAACAAGTTCAGTGATACCGACAGGCAGAGGATTACTGAGCGTATAGATCGGTACTGTCAAATGCTCTTCACTGATGAGGCAGAATTCTATAGACAAACCTATCAGCCCTATCATATTGAGCTACACGGAGGTTTGGAGACGTCACTTTACACGCTTCGACTTGGTGAAGGAATTCGGGTGATACTGACAGTAGACGACGATCCCCTTTTCGATCAAATCATTGTTACTTTGATAAAGGTTGTTAATCGCAGCGAATTGCCCAGAGCATTCATATCAGCGGCAAAGTCATTATACCAATCCCTGCTCTTTGAATTGCATGAAGCAGGAGAAGAAGACTATGACCCAATTCCAGACTCTTATTGATGAGTGGGGTATCATTCACAGTGCTAATGCGGATCTCCCCAGTGATAAACTGAAGATCGCTTTTGTTGAAGCCTTGGCCGAACTAGAAGATAGAGAGTGTCACAGGACACATACTTTTCCAAAGACCCGGACCCATAAAGTAACGGGAATAAAACAGGCAATCTATCGATCTTATGTGGACAAAACTTCTGGCTGGAGAATCCATTTTCAATACAATGATGGGACAATATGTTTAAGTGACATCATCGAAGGATCCCAGCATGACGACACAGTGAAAGTGATCAAGGCCAAGAAACACAGATATCGATAGCACCAACTACGCAACCCATATGCCCGCTGTTTATGCAGAGCCCCCGGCCTCCCGGGGGCTCTTTCGTGGGGCAAATTCATCTACTGCGCGGCCGCTGTCACGAACCCGGCTTCCAGGGTGGCCATGAATGCGGTTTCCCCTTCAGGGGTGTGTGAGGTCAGCATGAGGGAAACAGGTAATCTTTAGCGGCCCCAACCGCGTCCAATAAGTCGCTTCCGCTTTTCTATGGTACACTATCCTCGCATCTTGCTGGCGGGGGTGGAGATGGCCGCACCGATCGAGTTATCCGACTGCACTTTATCAACTGAACACCAGGCGGTGCTTGCCGCACTCAACGTGCTGCTCGCCTGGCTGCCCGACGATGTGGAACCCGAGGTGGGCCAGCGCTTGGCATTGTGTCATCTTTCGGGCTAACGATCCTCAAAATGACTGTAAAAGGACCGTCAATGCCTTATTTAGGCCAATTCTGGGCTAGATCGGGTACCTTTCAACCTAAATCATAGAAAAATTGTACCAGAAAAGTTACCCCACAAAACAAAAGTGTGAATCTAACTTCCCAGGGTTCTGAACCATGCCGAAAGATGACATCGCCATGCCCCCACACCCGGTCGCGCTGATCCTGCACGCCGATCCCATGTCCCGGCATACCATTTCCGATGCCCTGGACCCCCTTGGCCTGCGGGTCGTGGAGGCCGGCTCCGCCCGGCAGGGATTGGGCCACCAACTCCACCCGGGCCTGGTCTTCCTCGGTGAGACTTTGCCTGATGGGACGGCGGAGGAGGTAATACGCCAACTGCGGGCCGGCGGGACCGGCGCACCGGTGGTGCTCCCGCGTCTGTGTCACGAGGAGGCCCCGATGAGCGATGGTCTGCGGATGTACCACGCTATCCGCCGTCGTGTGACCAGCACGCTGCAATTGGGCGAAGCGCACCGCTATCGGCTGGGCACCTTAAGCCTGATGCTCACGGGCTTGGTGCGCGCCCGGGCTGTCTGTGTCAAGCAGTCTTTGGTGACGAGCGAAGTGCCGCTGCGCACAGTCAAGACCGCAGCTTTGCAACGGCAACGTCGCCTTGTGCAGAACGACACGGTAGTGGTGGAGGACTACTACGCGCCGGCCATCCGGCCGTTTCTCCAGGCCCATCGGCGGCACATGTTGCCGCTGATCCTGGACAGCAGCCCCGCCGGGCGACATTGCCAGATGTTGATGGCCTCGTGCGGCTATCAAGGGCGGGCCTTGCCCCTGACCTGGGCTGTCTGCCGGGGGCAAAAAGGGCACTTCCCCGCTATCACGTACTTGCAAGTGCTCGCCCGTGCGGCCTGCCCTGCCCCTGCTGACGCCCCAGTGGTGCTCCTGGGCGACGGCGAGTTCGGGCACACGGTGTTGCCGCAGGCGGCGCAAGACCGCCACTGGCAGTTCGTCTTTCGCGCGGGGCGGGATGACCTGATCTGGATCGAGAGCGAAGCACATCTCTTGGCCGAGTTCCACAGGTCGAGCCTGGGGAAACGCTCTGGCTGGAGGGCGTGCACTGGACCCAAGGACAATGAGGGCTGGTCAATGTCGCCGTGGTGTGGAACGCGAAAGAGCACACGACGATGTATCTGGTCACTGGCTTTGATCTGCTGGAAGAGACTTGCTATTGGTACGACCGCCGCTTTTGGACGGAGCCACTGTTCCGCGATGACAAAAGCATGGGGGTCCAACTGCAGGAAAGCCAGTTACGCGACCCCGACCGCATGGCCCGCCTGTTGCTGGTCATCGCCCTGGCCTACCTGTGGCTCATGTACCTGGGCTGTATGGCCGTGCTTGCTGGCCATATCCCGCTCATTGATCGCGCCGACCGCCGGGACTGCAGCCTGTTCCACTACGGCTGGCGCTGGCTCCGCCGCTTATTGCGCCTGGACCTCTATCTGCCCGTCCGTTTTTGCCCACATCCCTTCACCCGTCTGTCCGCGGTGAGAGGTGTAGGGTAGTGAATCTGCTTGTTACTGTCGTCTGACCAGTGCCAGCGGGAAATCTTCCTCCATCGCCGCTGCCTTGAAGATGGGGTGTTGGTCGGCCTGGGTGGGGACACAGTCGGCCACATGGCGGAAAAGGTCAAAGACCCGCACGTAGCCATCGCCCAGGGTGCGAGTCTTGCCGCGCAAGGCCTCCAATAGGTAGTGGGTGAATAGGCTGTTGCGTCTCCCCGGCAGCGCCCACGAGAACTCGTCAGGCCGAGAGGAGGCGATGACGACACGCCCTCTGCCTTGAGCCAGGGCCGCGTAATAGCCCTCGCTCAGACCACCCTTGAGTTGTGGCAACATCCCCTTGGGGTCACCGGCCCCACCGCTATGGCAACTGTCGAAGAGCATCAGCAGGCGGTCAGCCTTGATGTCGCGCAACAGGGCCGTCATCTCGTCGCCGGGGATAGCAGTATCTGGCAAATCAGCCGAGTCGCAGTCGTAGGGGAGAATGTACTGCTGACCTTCACTGCCGGCCGGGTTGTGGGCGCCGTGGCCGGAGAAAAAGACGACAACCGTGTCGCCCGGACCAGTCCGAACGGCCAGGTCTGCCAGAGCTGCACGGATGCCAGCGCCGGTGGCCTCATCGTCGAGAAGCTGGGTGACCTTGTTTGGAGCGTAGCCACATGAGGCCGCCGCCGTCAACAGGGCACGCAGGTCACGGGCATCGTTGAGGACAGTTTCCGGCAGGGGCCAGACGTCCTGGTAGTTCGCCACGCCGATGACTAGGGCATGGCCGTGCTCGAACGTGCCGGATGCTGGTAGAGACCGATGTTCTTTGGTCGCCTCCGCCTCTAGGTAGCCCTCGACCTGGATCGGGGGGATGCCTAGGATGCCGGCCAGCAGGCGTTTGAAGGCGTGCTCGTCGTCCGGGCCGCTGAACTCGACCGCTTCGTACCGCCGTAGGAAGGGGGGCAGATCCTGCTTGTGGAGGCGGACAGCGCCGGGCACCAAGACCGGGATGATGCGATAAGCAGGCTCGTCCTCCACACGGGTCTGAATGGCCGTGCGCACCTGCTCGTTCTGCCAGCCTCTGACCTCGCCTGTACTGATAAATACCGCGCATGCTTGTGCTTCCCGTAGTGCTTCTTCCATTTGCTCCTGGATAGGCACGCCGAGGACGCTGTGCCAGGGACCGAACCAGAAGGAAAGGCGGGCATCACTGCGCAACCGCCGAGCCAGGGGCTCCACAAAGTCATAGGTTTCCGGGCTGTAGCTGAAGAAGATATGGTGTGGGTGCTGATCGGTCATCGTGTCCTCCGAGGCACTCCTGCAAAGAGCTATGGCGCAGGCGTATTGCCAGCAGCCACTGGCGAGGGGACGATGGTTGCCTGGGAACTACAGTCCAGGTTCACATGCAGATACTGCACCCGCTCCTGGCAAGTCAATTCGCGAGATACGCGAGACCGGACCATAGCTAACAAATCTTCCACGTTCGGCCACGGCCATCTCTGCGCCGTAGCATCTCCACTGGCGGTCACGATCCACTGCCCATCCGGGCTGTAGGCTGCTGAGTAGACAACGTTCATGTGTCCCCGCAACACAGCCTGCTCTTGTCCGCTCGCAGCATCCCATACCCGCACCGTGTGGTCCCAACTGGCGGTTACGATCCATCGCCCATCAGGGCTGTAAACTGCCGAATAGACCGGACTCGTGTGTCCCTGCAATACCATCTTCTCCAGTCCGCTCACGGCGTCCCATACCCGCGTTGTGTTGTCCTCACTGGCGGTTGTGATCCACCGTCCATCTGGGCTGTAGGCTGCCGAATCGACAGCACCTGTATGCCCCTCCAAAACTCTTTGCTCTTGGCCGCTGGCAGCGTCCCATACCCGCACTGTGTCATCTCCCCCCGCGGTCACGATCCACCACCCATCCGGACTATAGGCTGCCGAATAAACCGGACTCGTGTGCCCTCGCAACACCATCTTCTCCTGCCCGCTGGCGCCATCCCATATCCGCGCCGTTCCATCCTCACTGGCGGTTACGATCCATCGCCCATCCGGGCTATAGGTCGCTGAACGGACAGATCCCCGATGTCCCTGCAATACTCTTATCACCTGTCCACTCACAGCATCCCATATCCGCGCCGTACCATCCGCACTGGCGGTCACGATCCACTGCCCATTTGGGCTGTAGACTGCTAGATAGACAAGGGCCCCATGCCCTCGCAACACCATCATCTCCTGCCCGTTCGTGGCATCCCATACCCGTGCCGTACTGTCCTCACCGGCGGTCACGATCCATCGCCCGTCCGGGCTATAGGCTGCCGAATAAACCGGACTCGTGTGCCCTTGCAACATCATCTTCTCCTGCCCGCTGGCGCCATCCCATATCCGCGCCGTTCCATCCTCACCGGCGGTCACGATCCATCGCCCATCCGGGCTATAGGTCGCTGAACGGACAGATCCCCAATGTCCCTGCAATACTCTTATCACCTGTCCACTCACAGCATCCCATATCCGCGCCGTACCATCCGCACTGGCGGTCACGATCCACTGCCCATTTGGGCTGTAGACTGCTAGATAAACAAGTGCCCCATGCCCTCGCAACACTATCATCTCCTGCCCATTTGTGGCGTCCCATACCCGTGCCGTACCATCCGCACTGGCGGTTACGATCCATCGCCCGTCCGGGCTGTAGGCTGCCGAATAGACAGCGCCTGTGTGCCCCTCCAACATTTTCTGCTCCTGCCCGCTCGCAGCGTGCCATACTCGCGCTGTACCATCCTCACCGGCGGTTACGATCCATCGCCCATCCGGGCTGTAGGCCGCCGAATAGACAGCGCCTGTGTGCCCCTCCAACTTTTTCTGCTCCTGCCCGCTCGCAGCGTCCCATACGTGCACCTTACTATCCCCGCTGGCGGTTACGATCCATCTTCCATTCGGACTGTAAGCCGCTGACCAGACGGAAACGTCGTGATTCAACATCATTTTCTGTAATCCGCTCGCGACGTCCCATACCCGCGCCGTACCATCCGCACTGGCGGTCACGATCCACTGCCCGTCCGGACTGTAGACTGCCGAATAAACCGGACTCGTGTGCCCTTGCAGTACCATTTGCTCCTGTCCACTGGCGACATCCCACACTCGTGCCGCATTGTCCCCACCGACGGTTGCGATCCATCGGCCGTCTGGGCTGTAAGCTGCTGAATAGACCGGACTCGTGTGTCCCTGCAACACTATCCGCTCACGCCAGCTTGTGGCGTCCCATACCCTTGCCGTATTGTCTTCGCTGGCCGTCACGATCCATTGCCCATCTGGGCTGTAAGCTGCCGAATAGACCGGATCTGCGTGGCTCCGTAATACTAGCTTCTCCAGTCCACTCGTGGCATCCCATATTCGCACCGCATTGTCTCCACCAGCGGTTACGATCCACTCCCCATCCGGGCTGTACACTGCCGAATTGACGGCGCTCGTATGTCCCCACAGTACTCTTATCTCCTGTCCGCTGGCGGCATCCCACACTCGCGCCGTGTGGTCCGCACTGGCAGTCACGATCCACTGCCCATCCGGGCTATAACCCGCTGAATAGACGCAGCCTGTGTGTCCCCTCAGTACCATTTTCTCTTGCCCACTGGCAGCATTCCATACCCTCACTGCCATGTCTTGACCGGCAGTCACGATCCATTGCCCATCCGGGCTATAGGCCGCCGAATTAACGATGTTCGTGTGTCCTCGCAACACTCTCGTCTCCTGCCCGCTCACGGCGTCCCACACCCGCGCCGTTCCATCCCAACTGGCGGTTACGATCCATCGCCCATCCGGGCTATAGGTCGCCGAACGGACGGATCCCGTGTGTCCTCGCAACACTCCCGTCTCCTGCCCGCTCGCGGCGTCCCACCGTCGCACCGTATTGTCATTACTGGCGGTTACGATCCACTGCCCGTCCGGGCTGTAGGTCGCCGAAATGGCAGCACCCATGTGTCCCCGCAGCACCATTTTCTCCTGCCCACTCGCGGCATCCCATACCCGTACCGTACCGTACCCACCTGCGGTCACGATCCGCCGCCCATCCGGGCTATAGGCCGCCGAACTGACAGGGCCGGTGTGCCCGCGCAGCGTGACCCGCCAAGGTGAACTTGCCGCCTGGCGTAGGGCGTCGTCGGCCTGCAAGGTATGTTCTTTTTCCATGGCTTTCATGGCCAGCAGCAAACTGAGTTCCGGGTCTACTCCCAGTCGGTTAATGGCTATCGCCGCCAATTCTCGCGATTGGGCCATCTGACGTGCTTGCTCTGCACTGCAGTTCATCCAGAAAGCGATGCCAGCCATAACCACTGCTAGCATCGCCAGGATGATCGCTAGGAGGGCGCGTCTACGCAGTCTGGTGGCAGCATGGGTTTGCTCACGGGCCCGGGCCTCGGATTCTTCTGCCAGCCTGCGCGCGGCCTCCAGTTCCCGCTGCCGCTGTGTCTCGCGCTCGGCGGCCTCCTGTTGAGCTAATTCGGTGGACGCATTTAGGAACTCCTGCTCCAGCACATTTAAGGCCTTGCCGTGCGCCGCCCACTCGGCTGCCTGGTCCAGCCGTGCCCCACGGTAGAGAAAGCTCTCATCTCGTTCGTGCCTCCTCCACTCTTGCGCAACCTCGGTCAGGCGATGATGAGTCAACAAACCGGCCCGGTCCTCATCGATCCACCTCTGCAAGCGTGGCCAGCCCCGGATCAGTGCCTCGTGGGCCACATCCACGATCTCGTGGTCCCTTTCGTCCCGGTCTGTGGTCAGCAACCGCGCGTCCGTCAGCACCCGCACCACTGTCTCCACGTCCCCTGGTTCGCCCTCGGCGGGCAGCAGCTCTGACAGCGGCGCTCGCCGCCGCGTATCCTCCGTCCCCTCGCCCGGCCGGGTCAGCCTCAGCAGCACCCGCCGCGCCGCCTCCTGCTGCTGAGGCGTCAGTCGCCCATAGACCTCGTCCGCCCGCTGCGCCAGCGCCCCCTGCACGCCGCCAATCCCGTGGTACGCGTCTGTCGTCAGCCAGCCGCCGCGCCGCTGCTGCCACAACTCCCACAGCGTGTGCTGCAACAGGGGCAGCGTCCCCGGCTCATCGCCCAAGTCGCCCAGGATGGAGTCCAACAGGCCCTTCTCGTAGTGCAGCCCCACGGCCTCAGCTGGCGCTTCCATTGCCCGGCGCAACTCATCCTCGCTCATGGGACCCACCAGCACGTCTCCCCCCGCCAGCCGGGCTGCCAGTGATGGATAGGCCGCGCACTTGCCGAAAAAGTCAGCTCGCATGGTGACCACGGCCACCGTCTGCCCCCCGGCGATGGCCGAGGCGTAGAGCAGGTTGGCGATGAAACTCGCCCGCGCGTCCTCGTCGGCGCACAGGGTGAACAACTCCTCAAACTGGTCCACCACCAGCAGCAGGCATTGGGTGTCTGGCGCGGCGGCCAGCGCCACCTGGACCGCGCGATGCAATCCCCGCTCATCCTGACTCAGCGCCGCCCGGAGCGACTCTTGCGCCGCCAGCGGGTCGCCGTCGCCAGCCAAATAAGGCATCAGACGGGCGGCCAGCGTCTCCAGGGGATGCGGTCCGGGCTTGCAGATCACGATGGGCCAACGGTCGCTAGCCGACAGTGCTCCGGCGCGCACCTGAGGAACCAGCCCCGCCCGCACCAGGGATGATTTGCCGCTGCCAGAGGGGCCGATAACGGCCAGCCAGCGGTCCTCGCGGAGCTGTTCCACCAGGTGCTGAGTCAGGGCCTCGCGGCCGAAGAAGAAGCAAGCGTGCTCCTCCTCAAAGACCTGCAAGCCGCGGAAGGGGCCGCGGGCCTCAGCCTCCGTCACGCCCTCGGGGCCGGGGGCTACGCCCAGGATGCCACAGACCAACTCGTGGAAGGCACGGGCGTCGTCAAGGCCGGGGCGGAAGTCCGCCCAGGTGTGACGGGCCAGGAAGCGGGGCAGGCGGCCGCGTTTCGGCAAGCGGGCGCCGGGCAGGAGTACCGGGATGACGCGGTAGTCGGGCTGGCCAGCGCGAATGCCCAAGGCGGCGCGCATCTCCTCGTTCTCCCAGGTGCCCAGGCCGCTGGGGCCGAGGAAGACGGCGCAGGTGCCGCTGTCATCCAGGGCCTGTTCCAGGGCCTCCTGCCAGGGCTCGCCGGGCACCAAGTGCCATTTGTCGAGGAACGGCTTCAGCCCGGCATCGCGCAGCTGGTGGGCCAGGTGTTCCACTGCCGGTTTGTCGGCGCTGTGGTGGGAAAGGAAGACGTCGTAGCGTTTGGAGGTAGCCATCGGGTCACCCTCACTGTCACCAGCTATGCAAATTATAAACCGCTATACAGTATACCACGCCGTACCCTGAAAAAGCAATAGTGTCGTGGAGGAGATTCACGCCGGCTCGTCGTCGGTCACCAGCGTGTCCAACCGCTCCAGCGCCCGGGCCAACCCCGCCGCTCGGCAGCTTCCATCAAATCGGCGGCGGAGATGGGTGCGATGGGCGCTCGCTGGCGAATCACCGCCCGGCGACGGTCCAGGTCCACGGCCGTGGGCATAGCCGTGACGTGCCGCAGCTACTCCAGCGAGCGCTCGATAGCCGTCTGCGGCGCACAGCGTCGTCGTCGCACCGGCAGCCACACGCACCAGTTATAGGTCAAGCAAGTCACCCACGTCGCGCAGGGCCAAACCCGGTTTCACCGCCGGTAGCCGACGATGCATGAGAGCCAAGGCTTCAACCATCACCTGCGATCCCGAGGGACCCGGGGAGATGGTGTGCGTTCTGCCGGGGTTCGGCACTTGCGGTCTTTGCCGATGCATGTCGCTTTCGGGGGCTGCGGAAGCTTGACCAGGGTCAGTCCAAGAAGTATAATGGTGTCAATAGATAGGTAGCTTGACAATGTTAGATTAGCTGATGTCCCGGCTTGACTTCTGCGCAAATCATGATACTATCCAGGCACATTCTGTACTGCGGTGGAGCGTATTCATGATGAGCCCAGCCGAGACTCCTGATGTGTTTGATGCGGCCCGCTGGGGCTTGCCCGATGTCGCCGTGGCCGACCTGGCGGATCGCCTCGTGTGCTGCTGGTCCCGCTTTCGCGGCTGTTTTCAGACCCAAACTCGCGATCCCAGTGGGGCCGCGCTACCCTATCTGCGGGGGCTGTTGACGATGGCGACCAAAAGAACCTATGCCAACATCGCGCGGCGCGTGCTCGCCCCCACCGCCGATGGACAAAACCTGCAGTACTTCATGTCCGAGTCGCCCTGGTCGATGCGCGCGGTGGTGCAGCAAGTGCAAGACGAGATTCAAGCGACCCCAGCCCTAGCCGAGGGCGGCGTGCTGCTCCTGGACGAGAGCGCTGACGAGAAAGCCAGCGCCCACAGTGCCGGGACGGGCCGCCAACACAACGGGCGCCTGGGCAAGGTCGAGATGAGCCAGGTGGGCACGTTCATCGCCTTCTACAAGGACCCCGTCTGGGTCTGGGTCGATGGCGAATTGTTTCTGCAAGAGCACTGGTTCACTCCGGCCATGGCCGCCGCCCGGCAGCGCGTCGGCGTGCCGCCCGACCGCCAGTTCGCGACCAAAGTCCAACTGGGCTGGATCATGATCCAGTGCCTGCAAGCCCGGGGCTTGTCCTTTGCCGCCGTGGCCTGCGATGACCTGTACGGTCGGGCCGGATGGTTTCGACGAGCCATGGACCAGGCGGGGATCATCTACATGGCCGACGTGCCGGCCACGACCCAGGTCTATCTGGCTCCGCCCTGCTGTCTCTGGCCGCCGCTGGCCGCAGCGGATCACGTTGAACCGCCCGACCCGGCTCTGGCGGGGGCCGTCGCCGTCGAGGTGCGCGCTGTGGCCCAGCGTGCCGATACCGTCTTCCAGCCCATCCTGGTCCGCCACACCGAGCGGGGCGCATTGCAAGACCCGTTCGCGATGCGGCGCGTGTGGACCCTCCATGGCGATGCGGTGGCTGAGGAATGGTTGGTGATCCGCCGCCATAGCGATGGCCGACTCAGTTATGCCTTGAGCAATGCGCCCGCGGACACTCCGCACGAGCAGTTGGCCTGGCTCAAGTGCGTGCGGTACTTCGTCGAACGTACCAATCAGGACGCCAAGTCGGAGGCGGGGTGGGATGAGTTGCAGGCCCAGAAGTATCGGGCCTGGGAACATCACCTAGCATTGGTGACGCGCAGCGTGGTCACCTGGTTTGTCGCCCAAACCAAGCTGGAATGGGCTCAAACCTACGCTCGGGACCCCGAACTAGCGCGCCAACTCGAGGTCGTGGTGCCACCAGCCTTGTCCATGGCCAACGTGCGGGAGTTGCTCCAGGCGGTCTGGCCGCTGCACCAACTCACACCAGCGGAGGCGCAGCAATTAGTGGTCAACCAGTTGATCAACCGTGCCCGATCCACGCGCAGTCGGCTCAAGGCGCAAAGTCGCTCGCCAACATAAAGTGTGCAATTGTCAACGTACAGCACCGCCTAATCTAACATTGTCAAGGTAGTCACCCTTCCTCGCTGAATGTGTACGGTCGGAACCAAGTGTATCAGAAATCCAGTGATGTCAAAACACAAAAGCCGAGTTACCATCATAAAAGTCTTGATCACCGTCTTCGCGTGGGTGCTGGTGGTAATTCTTACCATTGCCAACTTGACGTTGGGCGCGGAGATAGCGAACGAACGACGTCATCAGCCTACACCCACGGCCGAGATGACCCACCGCCACGCCGTATTACCCGGCAGCAGTCAGCCGCCGCCGGGAGAGGGCGAGATCCCGCCACAATTCCGACCGTATCTCATGCCGTCGACGCTGGTGTCCCTGCTCCCACCCACGTCCGATTCCCATCAGGCTGTGCGTCTAGTGATCAAGATGATCGGGATAGATGTGCCAGTGTGGGAAGGCGATGACTGGCATACGCTCAAAAGGGGTGTGGGGCACACACCAGGCACAGCAAATCCGGGCGAAACGGGTAACTGCGTCATCTCCGGCCACGACGACGTATACGGTGAGGTGTTCCGCTATCTCAGCGATTTGGAGCCGGGGAACGAGGTTTTGGTGTACAACAACGGCGGCCGTGGATACAAATACAAGGTCTACCTCAAATTTTTGGTACCACCAAATGCCGTAGAGGTGCTGGATCCCACGACGACACCCGTCCTGACCCTAATCACTAGCTATCCTTACCTCATCGATAGCCATCGGCTCATCGTCGTTTGCAAGCTGCAGGCGATGCCTCGCAACTAGCCCCCTAGCAACCAGCGGGGAGATAACCTGCATGCGCACTATCCGGATGTGTTGGGTGGCGACCACACCCTAGCCGCCACGGCTGGAAACGGGCTCAGGCTCTCGTTAAGCCGGCGCAACTCGGTCAGAGAGTCCACGCGCCGTTGCGGATTGCTGCGCGCAAAGCCATCTCCTGGGCACGGGCCTTGCAGATGGCCCCCGCCAGGGTTTGGAGGTCCATCAAGGTATACTCGCTGGCCGCGGTGCGCAGGGCGGCCCCGCGTTGCGTCAGCCCCTGCGCGACCTGCCACATCGTCAGGCGTAGCGTGAGGCATTGAACCCAATCAGGTTCATCACCGCCACGTTGCTGAACAGCAAGCTGGGCAACGCATTAGACTTGTTGCTCAATAAGGGCAGACGCTGTTCTGCAAGGACAATTTCCAGTTCCACAGCCCAGCGGATACTAGGGCGACATCATCGACGAAATCATCCTTGTGGTTGCGAAACTTGGCGATCAAGATGGTGAACCGCTTCAATCCGCCAATCGCATGCTCCACAACCACCCGGATGCTACTGATGTGACGATTCTCTTCCTTCTGCTCGGCGGTCAACTGGGGATTGGGCTGGCTCTTGGACTTGCGCGGTTTCTTGTGCGGGATGTTGACCTCGAGAGCCGTGTAATCGCCGTTGAAGCCGAGGTAGCCCAGGTCCACCCACACTTTGAACGTCTTGAACCAATCCTCCTCGGGCGGAAACTCGCTTTTGAACAAGCCGTAATCGTGCTGCCGGCCACACACGGTGTAGCCCAGGAACAGGATCACGCGCTGGGCATTGCTGATGACCGTGTTCTTGACCGTATGTTGCTTCTTCTTGCCGCTGTACTTCTCGCGTTGTTCTTCGTCGTCCTGGGGGCGGTGATGCGGCCGTTCCGTGGCATCAACGAACAATTCTTCAATTTGAGCTAACGTGGCTTTCATGTCTTCGACACTGTCGAATTGGCGTTTGGGCAAGACCCCCAGCTTGGCCAAGGCCCGGCATAACACGCCGGTAAGGTGATGCGCGTTCGTACAGGCTTTGGAGCGGTCCAGCGCAAAACGGTCCCCCAAGGTGTCAAACGTCGGATAGTTCTTGAAGTAGTAGAGGATGAAAAACAACTTCTTCCGCATGGTGTCCAACCGGCCTTTCTGACCGGCACCCGGTCGGCGCTGCCGCTTGGCTTGGTTTTTTTCGTAGGTCTCCTGCCGGATTTCGGCATGGCTCTCAGTGAACGCGGGCACCAACTTGTGGAATTCCTGCTTGGACAGCCCGGTGAGGGCTTTGAAGCGCCGCTCATCCATCTCTGCCATTTCCTGTTCAAAGTCAGTGGACATGACCTGCTCCTGATGTAGTTATTGAGGCATCGTACGCCAGGGCAATTTTACCACTAACTTCATTGGGCAACAAGTCTTTTATTGAGCAACAACTCTCATAAATGGTTTTCGCCCCTTCCAGTGCGTCATTTGAATCTGTCGCCGGCTGGAGGTGGCATCTCGTAGGTGAACAGCAGCAGCCACTCCTCCCCCTCGTCGACCGGCACGCGGATTTGTCGTTGATTGAGGATCACACAGTAACGTTCATAAGCCGCTTGCATCCGGCGATCGGAGAAGGGCTGCAGCACGGTGACCAGGATATGTTGGTCAGGATGATAGAGATGACGACCCGGTTGATGCAGCAACCGTTCCAAAATCGTTTCTCGCTCCAGGTTGGCGACCTTGGTCTGGTAGAGGGTTTCCACATCGGTGCCCAGGGGTTCGCCCGCGTGGCCCTGGGCGGTGGCGCGTTTGTCCTGGCGCAGCCGCGCGGCGGTCTGGCGTGCCGCCTCGTCCCGCAGCACGGGCTTGAGGGCCAGTTCAACAAACTCCTCCACCAACGTCTGGTAGGCGGTGAAGACATCCAGCTTGAGCTGGGTCAAGATCGCCTCGCGGGTGAGGTCCAGGTCGTACTCGGGCTCCCGGTCTGGAGCGGGGCCTTCCTTCCGGCCCCAGGCGATCAGGACCTCCAACTGCTGGAGCTTGGTCGTGGCGCGCTCGATCTGGTCTTGCAGGCGCTTGACCAGGCTACGCAGGTCCTGTACGCCCAAACCCAAGGAGTTGCGGGGTTGGGAGTGATCCTCGGTGGTCAAATGGGCCAATTCTGCTTCCACCTGTTCCAGCCGGGCTTGCACATTGCAGCGCCGGGTCTGGGCCTTCTTGCACTCGGTGGTCAGTTGCTTGATCTCCTCTGCGCTGGGGCAGACGAGCTCGGTGGGACGCGCCACCGCCGGACCGCCGCCAAAGTTCGCCAGCTGCACCCGCCGCTGCAGAAACTTGAGCAGGATCTCCACCCGCTGGCCGCTCCGCGAGCGCAGTTCGTCACACACCGCCACGGTCCCCAGGGTGGTCTGATCCACTTGCGCGGCCAGGCGCGCCATCTTGCGCCCCCCAGGTGTCCCATCCCAATCCACGATGGCGCGCACCGTCTGCGGCAGGTCGTAGATCGCCAACTCCGTCTCCAATTGGTAGCCGAC
>JAHJIN010000531.1 GCA_018823415.1 Chloroflexota bacterium
CAACTCATCTTGAATGGCCCCAGAGGCCGGCTCCTGGGCGGCTGGGATTATCCCATTGATGCGCATCTGACCCATCTGCTGGTCGACCTGGAAACCGCGTTGGAGCAGACCCTGCAGCGGCCCATCGCGTGCGTAATCACCGATAGCGAAGGGGGCGGACAGCCCCTGGGTGAACGGTATGCGGCGGCGCAGCGCGACTACCTCAGCATCCTGCCCCAGGAGCACCACTACCGCCGGGCCGACTTTGTGCGGGAGGGGGCTTGGGAGCCGGTTACAGGGAACCCCGCCAAAAGAGCGGTCTTTGCCCGCTGGGCCGACCCTGCGCGCGCGGCCCAGGATCCGCGCCAGTTTGTGCTGCTGCGCCCGCACGGTCAAAGTGAACCGACCCGCATCTACACCGGGCGATTCACCGGCGAGTTGACCGCTGGCGAAGTCCCGTGGCTCCATCGCCGCCACTGGCCCTACAACGAGTTGCGCATCCGGGACCTGATCCAGGGAGCGAATCTCAATGCCAACTACGGGTACGCCCACCAAGAGGTGGTCAACCGGACCCGGCAACGGGCCTGGGAGGCCGCCCAGACCCAGGTCACCGTGACGGAGCGCCAACTGAGCGACCACCAAGACGCCGTGCGCCATCTACGGCGGCGACTAGCCGACCTCCAAGAGTCCTACACCACGCAGCAGCGGGACCGGGCACGGCAATTGGCGCACCAGCGCTGGGACCTGCGGCATCGCCAGGATCAGGGCCAGACTACGACACGGGCGCAGCAGCGAGTCGATGGCGTGCGGCGCGAGTTAGCCCAGAACACCGAGCAGTTCCGCCAGCGCCAGCGCCGCCTGGTGGAGCAATTACATCACCACCAGACTCAAGCCCGCCAGTTGCGCGCCCGGCTCGCCCAGCGCGTGGCAGCGCGCGAGGCGATTGACACTGCCACTTTGTGCCGGGAGCGTGATCTGGAGAAAGACCAGATCATGCTCGATTTCCAGATCTTGCTGGCCAACCTCCACGACTGGGCGGCCCAGCACTATTTCGCCCCGGCCTGGCAATCGTTGAGCCTGGAGACGGCGACGCTGCTGATCTACCGCAAAGCCGGGCGGGTGACGTGGCACGATGACCGGGTGGCCGTGGAGTTGGAATCGTATCGCTACCCTGACCAACAACGGCTGATGGAAGTCACCTGTGCCCGTTTCAATGCTGCGAATGTGCGATGGCGTGATGGGCGCCTGCTGCGCATCACGGTGGCGCCACGTGCCTTATTCTAACTATGTGGTTATCAAGGTGCCGGGTCAAACCTAATGCTAGCAACGGGCTTTTTCAAAATGTCCGTCACTTGGCAAGTGGCGGACATTCGGGGTCAGCGGTCGTCCGTCGGCGGTCGATCTTGCAATGCCCTAAACACCCGCTCCCGACTCAGCGGTAGGTCCCGGATGCGCACGCCGGTGGCGGCGGCGATGGCGGTGTGCGGCTCATCCGCGAATAATCGGACGTGCATCCTGTATCCTGCATCATGCCTTTGGCTTCATCCCGAACAGAAACCGCGTGATGTTGATTCGCCGCACCAGCACGTCATAGATGAGGACGCAACTGGCAAAAGAGGCGGCGACGATGAGCGCGAATTTGGCCGCCACGGGAATGTCCCACTGTACCACATAGTACCCAATGATCACGATGACCGTCTGGTGCAAGAGATACAGTGGATACGCGCCCTCGGCAAAGTACCTGAGAAAGCGGTTGGTGAAACCCAGCAACCGCCGGCCATAGGCCAGCAGGGCCAGGGTGACCAGCCACGGCACGAAACAGCCCACGTACACGTCCGCGAGCACGAGGACCCACCCGGGCAGATTGGCGGCCCAGGCCGGCACGCTGCCCACAACGAGGATGGCGGCAAAGGCCAGCGGCCCCGTGACCAGCAGCAGCACGCGCTGCCGGTCTATCGTCTCTTCAAAGCGTGGGTCGGACATGAGGACAAAGCCGGCGATAAAGAACGCGATGTAGAACAGGGGATTCCCGCCGGCGATCTCGGGGAACTCGCGCAACAGCATCAGCGGCACCGGAAAGAGAAACAGCACGCCGGGCCAGGTAAAGGCCCGCGCCAGCCGACCGACCAGCCGCCGGCCGGATTGGCTATTCAGGTAAACAAACAGCGGGGTCGCGACCACGG
>JAHJIN010000532.1 GCA_018823415.1 Chloroflexota bacterium
GCGACCCCACGCCTTTTCTGCGCCACCTGCGTTCTTCACGGCGCCAGCGGCCGCTACAACTCGCTGCCGCCGCCCAGCGTTTCACGGGCCTCCTCCCGGGTCTTACCCCAGCCCTGGGCCCGTAAGTTGACGCATATGGGGGCCGGGGGTGAGGGTTGCTGACACTCGGCTAGGATTGCCTCTAGCACGTGATCTAGACGCTGATAAACGTCCTGATTGGTAAAGCGAATCACCCGGTACCCTTGCTCATTCAGCCAGGCTGTACGAAGCGCATCGTATTCCTGTTGGGCCGGTTCCATATGGGAACAACCATCTAGTTCAACTGCCAGGCAACACTCGGGACAGCAAAAATCCAGGATAAAGCGGGCGATGGGATATTGGCGGCGAAACTTGAAGCCGCCAAGCCGGCGGTCACGCAAGCGCGCCCAGAGCTTGGCCTCGGCCGACGTTTGCGGTTGGCGTAACTCGCGCGCCGCGGCGAGCAGTAGTGGGGGGATGCGGTTTTGCTTTTCGCGCAAGATGACCCTCACCCCCTTCCCCCTCTCCCTACGAGGGAGAGGGGCCGGTGCCCTGTATAGCACTCATTACCTGGTCGTAATCCAGTGTCGCAAAATCCTTCGTGTCTACGTACACCACCCGGCCGGCGATGTCCAACGTCCCCCAGGGCGCGCGCCGCAGCGCGTCCCGGAACTCGTCCAGGTTGCCCTCGTCCACGTGGCCGGGGTGCCGCTCGCCGGACGTCGTGCGCTGCTGGAAGCGATGCAACCGGCGCGACCATACCTGGTCTGACCAGCCCAACGAGTCGAACAGGATCTCCTTGAAATCGTCCTGGGCCAGCATCGGCAGGCCCAGGTCACGAACGATGCGCCGGGCGGTCACGTAAAGCTAACAGCTTGCCCTACTGCGGCGCGGCCCCCGGCAGGTACGGGATCAGCCCCTTGCGGTACGCTTCTTCCTGGAGGGGGCTGGGTAGGGAGCGCACATCCACGATAAAGCCGTTGACCGTGACCATCCAGGCCATGGGATTGTCGTCTATCTTGCTGGGCAGGGTCCATTCTGGCTCCATCAGCCCGATGTTCAGCAGATCCATGATCTGCTTGGCCTTGTTGCCCACCGTGCTTTTGCTGAGGCCAAACCCCGCGGCCAACGCGTCGGCGCGCATGTGCGGGGTCTGGCTCTTATCGAAGAGAAAGTTGACGCGCCCGATGGTGTGGACAATGGCCGCCGCCCAGGTGTTGACCTTGCCGCTTTCCAGGGGCGAAGGTCGCTTGCGAGCCAGCTTGGCCGCCAGTCGGCGACATATCAGGGCGTACTCCTCGTTCAGGTGGGTTCGACAAAAATCGTCGGTGAGGGCCACGATCTGGTCATAGGTGGCCTGCATCTTTTGCGGCACGGATTCGCTGGTTTGTTTGCCCATCTATTTCCTCCGGTTCTTCTTGCGCGATGACTTGGCTTGATTGCGCTTGTTTTTCTTTTTCTGGTCCTTGCTCCGGGCCGGACGCGGTGGAACCGGCGCGACAGATGGGGCCTCCGTCGCCGGGTCAAGCCAACCCGATAGCTGGGGCCGGGACTTTTCGCGCGTCGCTTTCAGGCCCAATCTCACCTGCGCGTCCTCCCAATCCCCTGTTGCCCATTCGTCTACGACATTAGCAGCAAAGGCCCGTTCCATGACGGGTGCCGCCTCTACCGCTTTCAGATCCAGCAACGGGTCAATCAGAAAGGCATTCAGCGTGGGGTCCTGGCTGGCGAACGATTCCAGTTGCCGGGACAAGATGGCGATACACTCGTCACGCGCGGCCGGGTGCTGCTGGCCGATGTGCTGCAAGGCGGCCGCGGCCGCCACCCGCGCCCACAGCCCGTGCGCATCGTCGGACAGGAACGCCGCCAGACCGGGGACGGCTGCCGGGCCGATCATGCCCAAAACTTCCGGCAACTCTTCCCCAACCCATTCGTCGTCCTCGTCATCAATGCGATGCAGCAGGCGAACGAGTGGCTCGCAGGCCGCCTCGGCACGTAACTGACCGAGCGCACGCCAGGCATGGACTGGTGCCCAGGTCATCGAGCCGTCTACGTCCAACTCGAACAACTCGTCGTCCGTCGCCATGCGGATCAGATCGGGGACGTGCTCAGACCCCAGGCCCAGAGCCAGGTAATTGGGCCAAGCCAACGGCGGTCGCCCCGTGCTGTAGGTGAGCAACTGGTCTATCGGGGGTAGATAATCGGTTTCAGTCATGGCAATTCTCCGTTTTTGAGGATATGGTGCCCAACTGGTCATAAGCCAGTGTCCCAAAATCCGTCGTATCCACGTATACCACCCGCCCGGCGATGTCCAGCACTCCCCAGGGCGCGCGCCGCAGGTAGAGAGGGCGGCATCCGTCAAGGCAGCGCCGCGCCAGCCTCCCCTGGTACTACATTCTACCATGCCCGGCCTATCGGCGCAAGATAGTATCTGGCTATTTGATTGCCCTGCCTGGCGCATTCGCCCCCTATGCGTTTTGTGCCAATTTGCTACTAAAGCACACAGTAATGTGCCTGGAAAAATCCGTAGTAACTCATAAGTAAATCTCATAAATGGTTTTCGCCCCTTCCAGTGCGTCATTTGAATCTGTCGCTGGCCGGGGGAGGCATTTCGTAGGTGAACAGCAGCAGCCACTCCTCCCCCTCGTCGACCGGCACGCGGATTTGTCGTTGATTGAGGATCAGGCAGTAGCGCTCATAAGCCGCCTGCATCCGGCGGTCGGAGAAGGGCTGCAGCACGGTGACCAGGATATGTTGATCCGGATGATAGAGATGGCGACCCGGTTGATGCAGCAACCGTTCCAAAATCGTTTCGCGTTCCAGGTTGGCGACCTTGGTCTGGTAGAGGGTTTCCACATCGGTGCCCAGGGGTTCGCCCGCGCGGCCCTGGGCGGTGGCGCGTTTGTCCTGGCGCCGCCGCGCGGTGGCCTGGCGTGCCGCCTCGTCCCGCAGCACGGGCTGGAGGGCCAGTTCTACGAACTCGCGCAGAGCGACCAGGGTCTGGTAGGCGGTGAAGACGTCCAGCTTGAGCTGGGTCAAGATCGCTTCACGGGTGAGGTTCAGGTCGTACTCGGGCGCCCGTTCTGGGGCGGGGCCTGCCCCCCGACCCCAGGCGATCAGGACCTCCAACTGCTGAAGCTTGGTCGTCGCGCGCTCGACCTGGTCCTGCAGCCGCTTGGCCAGGCTGCGCAGATCTTGCACGCCCAAACCCAAGTCGTTGCGGGGTTGGGGGTGTTCCTCAGTCGTCCAATGGGCCAATTCTGCCTCCACCTGAGCCAGCCGGGCTTGTACAGTGCGGCGGCGGGTCTGGGTGGCTTGGCGCGCGGTTGCCAGCTTCTTGAGCGTCTCCTCGTCGCTGGGACAGACCGGCTCAGCGGGTCGCACCACGGCCGTGCCCCCGCCAAAGTTGGGCCATTGCACCCGCCGCTGCAGGAACTTGAGCAGGATCTCGACCCGCTGCCCGCTCCGCGACCGCAATTCGTCACACACCGCCATGGTCCCCAGGGTGGTCTGATCCACTTGCGCGGCCAGGCGCGCCATCTTGCGCCCCCCAGGTGTCCCATCCCAATCCACGATGGCGCGCACCGTCTGCGGCAGGTCGTAGATCGCCAACTCCGTCTCCAATTGGTAGCCGAC
>JAHJIN010000533.1 GCA_018823415.1 Chloroflexota bacterium
CCTTACCCCAGGGCTTCATGTACCTGGTCGCCGTGCTGGACTGGTACAGCCGCTATGTGCTGGCCTGGCGCCTCTCGAACACCCTCGAGGGCCAGTTTTGCCAGGAGGCCCTGCGCCAGGCCTTGCAACAGGGCCGGCCCACGATCTTCAACACGGACCAGGGCGCGCAGTTCACGGCCCAGGCCTTCACCAGGATCCTGACCGAGGCCCAGATTCGCATCAGCATGGATGGCCGAGGCCGGGCCTTTGACAACATCATGGTCGAACGGCTGTGGCGCACGGTCAAGCACGAGGACATCTATCCCAAAGGCTATGCCACGGTCCCAGACCTGGAGGCCGGGCTACGCGATTACTTTCACCTGTACAACCATGAGCGGCTCCATCAGAGCCTGGGCTATCGCACTCCAGCGGAGGTGCACTACGCCCGCGTGAGTTAGCTGTGGGTAAGTGGATTATAATACCCTTCAGGGTGCAACTCTCCGCTGCGCTCCGAGTTGCCGACGGATGTACCCATCCGCCTTACCCACAGCCCGACGACTGGTGGTCCAGGCTGTCAGTCCAGATACCCAGATCGGCCACCTTATTTTGGCCGCCGGGTGGTCCAGAGAGTGGGGTGCACCTCATAAGCCCCGTTTTACGCCTGCCCAGTCTCAGAAACTATGAAATTCGACAGTAGAGATGTCGAATTTCATAGTTTCTGAGATGTCGAACGTCAAAGATAATGGCGCTGGGATCACAGTTAGTGGCACTGGTAACGAAGTTATTGGCACCAGCCTACACGTACAGTAGCTGGGGGCGGCTCACCTGAACCCCCGGAGAGCCGGCTGCCAGCGATGAGCGTCACCTCATTCCCGGCTTGAAAGTCGTACTTGTCCCACGCCGCCGGCGGGATGGTCAACTCGCCCTGCGGCCTCACTACTACCCACCCCAAGACCCACTTGCCGTATTTGACTAAGAAACTGTCACGCAGTAATCTTTCCACAAACAGGGGCTCTTTTGCCTCAGAAACCGGTCCAATATGGCAAGGTTATTTTGTGACAATTCCTAACTGGGGCATGATACACCCCACCAGGATCTGACATTGCCAACGGGCATGTGATGTGATAGAATAACGCAAGCGCTCCCGCATTGGCGGCGAGAACAATATCGGAGAAAAAAAGTGCCCATACGGCTCCTGGCGACCAAGCTCTACGTCCCGCCGCTCCGGTCGGAATCAGTGCCTCGCCCGCGGTTGCTGGACCGGCTTGAGGCCGGGCTCCGGCGCGCGCCGGGTGTGGTCCTCGTCTCGGCCCCGGCCGGCTATGGCAAGACGACATTGCTCAGTGAGTGGCACGCGTCGCCACGGGGCAGAGATGTGCCCCTGGCCTGGGTACTGCTGGACGAGCAAGACAACGACCCGGTACGCTTTTGGAGCTATGTGCTCGCGGCCCTGGAAAAGGTCCATCCCGGCATCGGCGGGGGTGCCAGGACCCTGCTTCAGGCCTTGCCATCACCTGACGCGGCGGCGGTTCGCGACGAGAGCCGGGCGCTGCAGGGTATGCTGACGGCGCTGGTCAACGACCTGGTGAGCGCCCCGGCGGGCGATGCGCTCGCCCGCCCGCTGGTCCTGGCCCTGGACGACTATCATACCATCCATAACCCGGCGATCCACGACGCGCTGGCCTTTTTTCTCGACTATCTGCCGCCGGCCCTGCACGTGGTGCTCCTCACTCGCGCCGACCCAC
This sequence comes from Chloroflexota bacterium, assembly GCA_018823415.1. Lineage (GTDB taxonomy): Bacteria > Chloroflexota > JAHJIN01 > JAHJIN01 > JAHJIN01 > JAHJIN01. The sequence continues at coordinate 1,725 of JAHJIN010000533.1, forward strand.
CCCTGCCCCTGGCCCGCCTGCGCGCCCGCGACCAGTTGCTCGAACTGCGCGCCGCCGACTTGCGCTTTACCGCTGGCGAAGTGGACCTCTTTCTCAACCAGGTCATGGCCCTGGACCTGCCGGCCGGCGCGGTCTCGACCCTTGACGCGCACACGGAAGGTTGGGCCGCCGGCCTGCAACTGGCGGCTCTCTCCCTGCAAGGGCTGGACCCTCGGCAAGCGCAGCGCTTCATCGAGGCCTTCGCCGGCACCCACCGCCACATTTTAACCTATCTGACCGAAGAAGTGCTCCAGCGCCAATCGCCCGAGATGCAGGCCTTTCTGCTGCGAACCTCGATCCTGCCCTACCTCACCGCGCCCTTGTGCGACGCGGTCACCGGTCAGCCTGGCAGCCAGCCGCTGCTGGAACAGTTGGCCAACGACAACCTGTTCACCACACTGCTCGACGCCGAGGGGCGGTGGTACCGCTACCATCCCCTCTTTGCCGATACCTTGCGCAGCCGCTTGCGGCAATCATCGCCGGACCTGGTGCCGGTCCTGCACCGCCGGGCTTCGGCGTGGCATCAGGAGCAGGGCCCCCTGGTCGACGCCGTGCGGCACGCCCTGGTCGCCGGCGACCCGACTCGCGCCGCTCACCTGGTCGAAGCCGGCTACAAGCGTCTGATCATGCGCGGCGAGTTGGTGACTCTCCATCGCTGGTTGGATGCGCTGCCGGTAGAGCTGGTTCAGGCGCGCCCTAGGCTGTGCCTGGCCTCTGCCTTGACGTTGGCTTACTCGGGCCGCCGCGAGCTGTCCGAGGGCTACTTGCAGCAGGCAGAGACGGCATTGGCGTCCGCGGCCGAGACGACCAACGCAGACATCGTACGCGATGCAGACATCGTACGCGGCGAGATCGCAGCCTTGCGGGCCGTCCTGGCTTCCGTGAACTGGGCGGGTCCATGCTCCCCGGACCTGGCGCGGCAGGCGCTTCAGCTTTTGCCGGCGGCCCGCAGCGACGAGGATCGGTGGCTGCGCATATTGACCCTCAAGGCGCAAGGCAACTGCCTCCGCTTCCAAGGGGAGGTCCGAGAAGCGGCAGCGAGCTATGTCGAGGCGCTGGCCGCCGCGCGGGCGCTGAACAGCCCCTTCCTGATCCAGGCGGTGACCAATCGGCTCGGCCAGAACCAGCTTCTTCAGGGCCGGCTGCGACAGGCGGCGCAGACCTTTGAGGCGGCGTTGCGCCAAGCAGAGGATCAGGGTGGGGAGCTGATGGGGCTCGTGGGAGAACTGCACGCCCACCTGGGCCGGGTCTACACCGAGTGGAACGAGCTGGACCGGGCGTTGCCGCACATCCAGCGGGGCATCGAACTCAGCCGCCAGGCCGAGAACCAGTTCGCCCTCCTGGAAGGCTACCTGGCGCTGGCCGGGGTGCAGAACGCCTGGGGGCAGGTGAGCGCTGTGGACCAAGCCCTGGAGGAAGCACAGCAGTTGGCCGTGGGTGTGGGAGGACCGTACCTGGGGGCGCAGGTGGCTGCCCAGCAGGCCTGGCTTCGCCTATCGGCAGTGAGAGACAGCACTCCTGGCGACACGATCTGGCAATGGGCGGAAGGCTGGGCCGCCCGGCGCACCCAGCCGGCGGACGAGGATCTGCCGCTGATCCTGCGCGAGTTCCAGGATTTGACCCTGGCCCGGTTCCAACTGATGGCCGGGCGGCACAACGAGGCCCGGGAGTTGTTGGCCGCGATCCAGCCCGCAGCCCAGGCCGCCGGGCGAATGGACACGGTGCTCCGGGCCATAGTGCTCCGGGCCCTCGTCTACCAACAACAGGATGACCCGGCTCTGGCCCAGGATACCCTGCGGCGCGCCCTGGCCCTGGCCGAGCCGGAAGGCTATGTACGCCTTTTCCTGGATGAAGGCAACCCCATGCAGTTGCTGATAACCGATTTGCGCTTGTCGATGACCAGGGTATCAGACGCGCTGCTGGCCTACGTGGATCGGCTGCTGGCAGCTTTTCCAGAGGCTGACACACCTCGAACCAGGGTCCAGAACCGGCTTACCGCGCGCGAGATGGAGATCCTGATGCTGATGGCCGATGGCGCGTCAAACCAGGAAATCGCCGGGCGGCTGGTCGTCACCGTGGGCACGGTCAAGGGACATATCAACCACATCCTGGACAAGCTGGAGGCGCGCAACCGCACCCAGGCGGTGGCGCGGGCGCGAGAGCTGGGGCTGCTGGAGCACTAGGCCGAAAACATAACCTCAAACATAACTTTCGATAGAGGACAAACAGGCCGGTTTGCGCTATGCTGTGGCATGGAAGCAACCGGCCTTTGCTATGGTGAGTCGTGAGGGAGTGTGCGATGCTCAGCCATTTGCGTCAACGTGTGACAGAGACCCTATCCGCAGCCCGGACCGCGACGCTGTCCACCCACGGCGCGGCCGGCATCCAGGCCAACGTGTTCCCTTGCGAGGCAGTGGAGACCACCCTGTACCTGCTGGTCCCACGCACGTCAGACCATCTGTTCAACCTGGAGCAAAACCCGGAGGTGGTCGTCACGACCGAGGCCTGGCAACTGCGCGGCCGGGCCGGCGTCGCTTCCGAGCGCCCGGCCGCACTGACTTGGCCCCATCAGCCGGATGCTGCCTGGTGTGAGGTGGTGGCGGTCCGCCCCACCCGGCTCCAGATCGAGTGGCAGGAAGGCTTGGGTCATGCCGAAACCATCGACGTCGAGTGACGGATTGCGGGCCAGTCTGCCTGACCTGGTACAGTCGGTCAAAGATACGCACATGTTTGCCCCGTTGTGGGTGTTTCAGGCTGTCGTGGGGGCCAGGGGAAAAATGGACAGCCGGGAATGGCGCGCGTTTGCCAGCAAGCCAAAATCTTGAATACGCTTTCGTGATAGCGATCTGATTTAGAAAAGGAGAAAAATGTACACGAGCAAACCCTTACAGCCTGTACTTTTGGTTATTGGGTTGGTGGTCCTGGTGGGAGCGATGGGAAGCGCTTCCGCCGTGAACGCTGTAGATGAGCCTCACACGGGGACTCGGGCCGCGTCTTCTCTACAGGCATTCGGTCTCACGTACCAGTGGCACACTTTTTATGGTATCATCGATAGCGTCGGCGAATCCCGCAGCGTTGCCGTGGATGCCGCTGGCAATGTGTATATCGCCGGTTACACCAACAAGACGTGGGGCAGTCCGCTGCACGCCTACAGCGGCGATTATGATGCGATGGTTATGAAACTGAATAACCGGGGGGAATATCAATGGCATACTTTCTATGGGGCCAGCCCGACGCAGTCAGAGGATGGCGATGATGAGGGCGCGGCCATTGCTGTAGATGCTGGCGGCAATGTGTATGTCACGGGCTATTCGGATAGAACCTGGCAGGGGCCAGGCAATGCCGAGCCGCTGAATCCCCACGGCGGTGATGCCGAATACATGTTCATTTTGAAACTCGCTAGCAGTGGAGCATACCAGTGGCACACGTTCTATCAACCGGGACGGCCCGAGGCGATAGCTCTGGATAGCGCCAGAAATGTGTATGTCACCGGCTACTCGGGTGGGGAGTGGGGAACTCCTGTTCATTCCGCCGCTGCTAACGGTCACGTGGTCGTCCTGAAACTCGATAGCAACGGGGCCTATCAATGGCACACCTATTATGGAGCGGGCGTAGGTGCGGGCGATGAGGCCGGATATGGCATCGTGACAGACACTCTGGATAATGTGTATATTACCGGTTCGGTGACCTATCCATGGCAGGGGGATGGGAATGTAGACCCTTTGCATCCCTTTAGCGGTGGAGAAGGATACAGCACCGACATTGTCGTTTTAAAGTTGAGCAATAGCGGAACTTATCAGTGGCACACATTCTACGGCGACAGCGGGACCGATGACGTGGGCAATGGCATTGCTGTAGACGGGAACGGTGCCCCCTACATCGCGGGCGAGTCGTTTAGCACTTGGGGCAGCCCGCTGCACGCCAAAAGCGGCGCAAGAGACATGGCCGTGCTCAAGCTCAACAGCAGCGGGGTCTACCAATGGAACACTTTTTATGGTGGAAATGCCAACGACATTGGCTATGGGATTAGTGTGAATGGCAGTGGCAATGCTTACATCACAGGCGCATCCGCCGCGCCGTGGTTGGGAGACGGCAACACCGAACCGGCCCATCCTCATTCAGGCGGCCCAAACGATATTACGGTCCTCAAGCTCAATACGAACGGCGGCTATCAGCGGCACACCTTCTATGGCGCAGATGGCTCAAATGATGCTGGCTTCAGTATTGCTGTAAACAGCGACCACGAAGTGTTCATCACAGGACTTTCGACAACCACCTGGCAGGGTGCTGGAGGCGCCGCTCCACTCCACGTCCACAGCGGCAACCTGCAGGGAGATAGCTTTGTGCTCAAGCTGTCCGACCGAGTTTACGGCATATACTTGCCGTTGGTCATCCGATAAAAGTGGCAGCCAAAGCGCGACACTAGGCTATTTTGATGTGCTGTTCACAGTATATGGCTTGCTCGAGTAGCCATCGGGTGTGCCCGTGATAGCTACAGGAGAAAAGTCAACCGCGACCGCCTTTGGTATGGTCGGCGGGGCGGTCGCCCGCTGCGCGCGGCATACATGCCGCCGCATCTCGCCCCATTAGGCCACCTCACAGGCTGTGAGATATTGTGTTTTGCTATGCTGTCACATTGTAAGCAGACGCGATGAGACAATCAAGGCAGAGGTAGAATACGGATCAGTGGACAGCGGGGCAGATGCCCCGTTAAGCAAATATATAGGAGGCAGTGAAATGAACACACAGAACTTGATTCAGCACGGGAGCCGCGTGCTCCACCTATTGGTGATCGTTGGCCTGCTGACCGGCCTGGCCCTGGTCGCTGCACCACCGCAGCGCACCGTCGCCGCAGCTACCCGCAAGATGGTGTGGGTCAACCGCGGCAACTCCACCATCTACCGCGCCGACCTAGACGGCACGAATGTGCAACCCATCACGCCCGGCGCCGGCACATTCAACCTGCACGGCGTGGCGCTGGATCGGGTTGCCGGCAAGATGTACTACACCTCCAATAGTGATTCAACCATCTATCAGGCCGACCTGGACGGCACGGACGCCGTACCCGTCACACCTGCCAGCCTGATCGGCCCGATGGGCATTGCGCTGGACCCCGCTGGCGGCAAGATGTACTACGTCAGCTATAATTCGGGTTCGGTCATGCGAGCCGACCTGAACGGCGACAATCCGGAGACCCTCGCCACAATAGCGGTGGGGCTGGTGGGCATCGCCCTGGACGAGGGGCCTGTCAACGCGTACGTCACAAACTACTGGAGCGGTATCTACAAGGTTCATCTAGCCACGCGGGCGGTGACGAACATCATCTCATCGCCCGTCACCGCCAGCGGCGCCCAGATGATCGAGGTGGATAGCGCGGGCGGCAAGATGTACTGGGCCAATTCCTACAACAACACCATCTACCGCGCCGACCTGAATGGCGACAATGCGCAACTGCTCGTCTCCGGGTCTGACGTGAACGTGCCGGTGGGGATTGCGCTGGACGTGTCAGCGGGCAAAGTGTACTGGACGAACCAAGGAAACAGCACCATCTACTGCGCCAACCTGGATGGCACCGGCGTGGGGGCCGTCACGTTGCCGGCGGGCGTAGTAAACGATCCATATGACATCGCCCTCGGTTTTGATGTGCCCTCAGCGATCCAATTGCAGTCTTTCAGTGCGATGGCAAAAACCCCTCTCAATGTCCTCGCCATTGTCGGCGTGATGGGTCTTGCGCTGATGGCGCTGGTCGTCAGGGTGGCCGCGCGGCGGCGGCGGTGCATGCAGGGCCTGGCCGGCAGTATGACCCCGCTGGTACACCACCCCGGCCGTAGGCCCCCCGCTCTGGTGCCCGGCGGCTGCGGCGGCCGGGGGCCTGTCGGCCACGTCGGCCCCGGCCCCGGCCTGGAACCAACGCCGGGCCTGGCGGGCTGTGCCATAGCGGCGCGGATACGCGACTCCCTCGGGCAGGCCCGCGGACTGGCGAGTGGCATCAGCGGTTGGCATTAGTTTCCTCCGGGCAGCCCGACGGGGCAGCTTCTTCTAGCGACGCTTGGTGCTGGATGGGGCACCGGGGCTCGCGCGGCCCGGCTCACCAGGGCCAGGTGAATCTGGGCCATCGGTTCTCCAGCCTTCAAGCTCTGAGGTCTCCATCTCGGCCCAGGTGATGCCATAGGGAAAGCCCCAGTTGGTGTAGCCCGCAAGGTACGCGAAATTCGCGCCCTGGTAGCCGGCCAGCAGCTCCTCCGTCTGAGCCGCTTGCTCCCTGCGCCGGCGCTTGCTGGCCTCGGTTTGTCCCCGGACGGACTCCCGGACCAGTTCTTGGTACCCCGAGTCCAGCTCAATTCCCAGTAGTTCCAGTTCCTTGAACGCTGTGGGCCAGTCCACGCCATAGCGCCGGCGATACGCCTGGGCAACGTGGTCGCCGGCATAGGTGGAGAGCCAACTCTGGGCCGAGGCCAGGCGTTGCCGACGATTGAACCGCCGGCGCCGGGGCGTGTTGTGCTGTTTGCGCCGCTTCTTTTTGACCACGACTGCTGCGACCGATCATATCTGGCGCTGCGCCACGGTCATTGTCATGGCGCAGCGCACCACCAGCGGTACTCCTGACCAGAGCCCATCGGCTGAGGAGCCGGGTGAGGACAACGTCTCCCGCCCGGCCCATAGGGTCAAGTGGCAGCGGCGTGTAGCGGGCGACCACCCCGCCGACCATAATTAGCGTGCCTCCTCACATATTGTGCCCGCCACCAACATACAACCGCTGCCCAGTAATCCAAGAGGCTTGATTCGAGGCGAAGAATACGATGGCATTCGCGATGTCCTCGGGTTTACCAATTCGTCTCAGGGGTATTCTGCTTTCTTCGGCTTTGACAGTAGCTTCAGTATAATACCCC
>JAHJIN010000534.1 GCA_018823415.1 Chloroflexota bacterium
AGTGACGTGCCCCGGGAGCAGGTCGAGGCCGGCCAGGCCCCCCTGGCCGTGGGGGAGCGTACCCTGCTGGACGACGTCGCTCCCGGCGGGCTGCTGGTCCACCTGGACCATTTCGCCTTCTCCCACGCCGAGTTCGGCCGGGTCTGGTTCGTGGAGGACCTGCCGCCCACCATGTCCCGCCATGGGCTGGAAGCCCTCTACCGCTTCCCGGCCCCCATCCAGGTGGGCTTTTTCTCCCACCCCCTGCCCCCGGAGGACGTGCGGCGGCGGATGCGCCAGGAAATAACCGCGCAGGAGGCCGCTCGTTTGCACCGCATCGGCCAGGGCCAGCTCGTGGACTATGCCGAGGACGCCACCACCCGCGATGCCCTGGCCGCCCTGGAGGAGATCGAGGCCGGCCGCACGCCCTACTTTTTCCTGTCCCTCTACGTGCTGCTCCTGGCTCCCTCGAAAGCGGCGCTGGACAAGTGGTCCACCCAGTTGGAGGACGTGCTGCGGGGCCTGGGGCTGCGGGCACACCGGGCGTTGGCTCGCCAGGAGGACGGGCTGCTGTCGCTGCTGCCCCTGGGCCTGAATATGCTGGGCCACGTGCGCAACATGACCGCCAGCGCCCAGGCGCATCTGTTCCCCTTCTCGTCGCGCCAGTACCTGATGCCCGGCGGGCTGTGCTACGGCCTCCACCGCCTGGACCGTTCCCTGGTGGTGCTGGACGACTTTCAGCTGGTCAACGCCAACAGCATCGTGGTGGGCAAGCAGGGCAGCGGCAAGTCGGTGTTCCTCAAGCAGAAGGCCGAGCTGGCGGTGCTGCAGGGGGCGCGCTGCTACGTGGTGGACATCGAGGGCGAGTACCGGCGGCTGTGCGCCGACCTGGGCGGGGTCTACCTGGACCTGACCGCGAGCGGGGCCACGACCCTCAACGTGCTGGACGTGGACTCGGATGACCCGGAGGGCTTTATCGGCGCCTACTACAACTTTGAGGGCTGGCTCCAGGTAGCCATCGGCGACCTGACGGCCCGCGAGCGCAACGTGGCCAGCGACGCCTACGTGGCCACCATGGCCCGGGCCGGCATCCAGCCGGACGAGCCGGGCACGTGGCGCCGCCGGCCACCGCTGCTGGCTGACTACTATGCCACCCTCCAGGCCCGCCCCGAGCCGGAGGCCCTGGACCTGGCGGCGCGCCTCAAGCCCTACGCTGTGGGGCTGCTGGCCCCGGCCTTCAACGCCCTCACGAACGTCGACCCGGCCAACGACCTGGTGGTCTTTGGCCTGGCCGGCATCCGCGAGGCCATGCTGCCGGTGCGGATCTGGCAGGCCCTGCACTTTGTGTGGGCCCACGTGCTGCGGGAGTTGCGGCCGACCTATTTTATCGTGGACGAGGCCTGGCACCTGCTGCAGCGGGCCGGGGCGGCGGCGGAACTGGCGGCGATGGCCCGGCGCTTTCGGAAAAAGTACGCCGGGCTGGTGCTGGCGACGCAGCACGCGGCGGACCTGGCCCGCAACGTGGACGGGCAGACCATCCGCGACACGGCGGCGACGCAGGTGCTCTTTGCCCAGGAGCCGCCGGCGGTGCCGCTGCTGCAGCAGTTGTTCGGGCTCAACGGGGCCGAGGCGGCAGAGCTGGTGCGGATGGCCCCCGGGGAGGCGCTGCTGCTGACCCACCAGGAACACATCCCGATCCAGGTGCCGGTGCTGGCGGAGCGCTGGGATCTGTTCACCACCACGCCACAGGAACTGGTCGCCCTGGCGGAGGAGGAGGGGGGGCGGTGAGTCGGCGTAGCCAGCGGGACCACGTGCCCTACAGCGTCCGAGACCTGCCGGGCAATATCGCTGCCGAGGAGGCCGTCCTGGGCTCGCTGCTCATCGATGGCACGCGGCTGGCACAGGTTGCCGCCTTTCTGGAGCCCGAGCATTTCTACGTGGAAAGGAACGGCTGGGTCTTTCAGGCGTGCCTGGTCGTGGTGGGGCGAGGAGCGCCGCTGGACGTCGTCACCGTCTGCGATGAGCTAGAACGGCAGGGCCGGCTTGCAGAAACCGGTGGGGCGGCCTACGTCACGTCGCTGCTCAACGCGGTGCCCACGGCCGTGCACGCCGAGCACTATGCCCGCCTGGTGCGGCGAGCGGCGACGTTGCGGGAGCTCATCGGGGTGGCCGGCCAGATCGCCCGCCTGGCCTACACCGCCGCCGGGCCGGCGGAAGAGGTGGTGTGGCAGGCCCAGGCGCTATTGGAGGCTGTGGAGCCCGGGCCGGGGCGTGCCCAACAAGATGATGCTGGTGACCAGGAGGTGACACAGCGTGGAGGGCCGGATGAAGGTATGGCTTGACGATCTGACCCTCGACCCGGCCATCCAGCTCCGCGCGCGGGGCCTGGACCCGGCCACCGTGGAGGATTACGCAGCGGCCCTGGAGCACGGCGCTGTCTTCCCACCGGTGGTGGTGTTCCAGGAAGGAGGTACGCTGTGGCTGGCCGGGGGCTTTCACCGCCACGCCGCGCATCGGGCCGTGGGGCGAGCCGAGATCGAGGCCGAGGTCCAACCAGGGACCCACCAGGAGGCCATGATCTACGCCGCCACGGACAACGCGACCCACGGCCGGTCCATGAGTCGTTGGGAGAAGCAGGAGGCCGGGGAGCGGCTGATCAGGCTGACGGACTGGAGCGACCGGGAGATTGCGCGGCGGCTGACAGTGGGTAACAAAACCGTTTCGCGTTGGCGACAGGCGCTATCTGTGTCAAATGACACAGATAGCCAAGCAGCTCGCACCGTCACCCGGAGCGGCACGACCTACACGATGCGCACAGCGGGCATCGGTTGTGGTTCGGACGACTTGGCCGACCGTGCGGTGGCGGTAGATGACGCTTCACCGCCGCCCCTCCTATCCACCCCCGAGGCCGGTCGCCGGGCGTACCAGGCAGCGGTGACGGTGTTCCGCACCGAGTTGCCCAGCTACGCCCAGGCCCGCCTGGCGGCCGAGACCCTGGCCGGCCTAGGCGAGGAGGCCAGCGACGAGGAACTGCTCGCCGATCTAAGCCGGCGGGTGGCGGCACAACGAGCAGAGCACCGGGGCATCCCGGCCAGCAGGGACGGCCACGACCCGGACCAGATGCTGGACGAACCGGCGGTGGCCGACGACCGGCTAGCCGTCCACTTTTCCAGCGTCAACGCCGAGTGGCTGACCCCGCCCCACATCATCGTCCGGGTGGTACGGGTCTTGGGGGGCATTGACCTGGATCCGTGCTCGAATGACGGAGCGCCCAACGTCCCGGCTGCCCGGCACTTCACCGTCGCTGACGACGGCCTGGCCCAGGAGTGGACCGGCCGGGTCTACATGAACCCAGTCTATGGCCGGACCATTGGTCAGTGGGTGGAAAAGCTGGTGCGCGAGCACGCCGCCGGGCACGTGCCCCAGGCCCTCGCCCTGCTCCCGGCCCGCACCGACACAGCCTGGTTCCGGCTCCTGGTGGACTATCCGCTGTGCTTCCTCCACGGGCGGCTTAACTTTAGCGGGCACGAGAATGGGGCGCCGTTTCCGTCGGTGGTGGTGGGGCTGGGGTGTGACCTGGATGCATTTCTGGGCGCCTTCGAGGACATCGGCGCCGTCTTTCGCCGGGTGACGAAGTAGGCAGTGCATCGTCCATGTGCCTATATCAATCCAAATCTTACCGCTTTCTGAATATCAAGTCGCTCTACAAGTACTATTTGAGTTGATATTCAATGTTAACGAACGCTCGAGTCATTTCGGCGAGAGTAATAGCAGCTTCTCTGGAAATGGCTGGCGCTTCAGTACTTCCGTGTCCGGCCAATGGGGTTTTACTCCGTGCGTTATAGGTGGCAAGAATGTAATCCAGGATTTCCTCTGGTAGTCTCGAGTCCTTGCGATACCTGGCAAAGAAACTCGCCAACGTTTGGTCTTGCACAGACGGAAGATCCACGATGTCTTTTGCCATAGTCTCAAAGATATTTGAACTCGCGTGCAGAACACCCGCGTAATCCTTCCTATCTAGAGCATCTTGCATTCTTGTCAAGAGAGTCTTGATATTGGTATGTACACTGCCCAGTAAAGGGGTTTCGATATCTTGAACTCGATCTATTCCTAGGAAAGAATGAAATGGGGGGTTGATTCTGAATCTCTGATGTTCGGTTTTACTAGCTATGCCCTCAGCTAGTTTCTTGAGTACTCTCTCACGACTAGGTTCGTACAGAAACTCAAAAGTGTCCGGACCGGTTTCAAGCCCAAGGAGGGTAGTTTCGCAGAGTAATTCAATAACGTAATCCACTTTATCATCTTCGAGGATATTGGTCCCTCGTAAAAGCTCAGCTATTTGATCACGAGTGATAATCTCTTTCTGCCCCACAAATTCATACAACACATCTTCCATTTTCGGGAATCGAGTCTCGGCCTCCGCAAGCAAAGAGTAGAACACATATTCAGAGTATTCCCGTTCGGCCAGGTGAATATCGTCTTCTTCTATTCTGCTATTCCTGTGATTGATAGCCTGCGAAAGTGCGCTTTTACAGAGGAAGATCATATCGCGTGGTCGGGGGATGATTCGATTGACGATATAATCTTTTGTGGGCACTTCGTTGATCGTAGGAACAAAGAATCTTCCCCAGACATCCTGCGGCGGCAGATCACTACCTACAGAAGCACTGAATCTCTCCTCTATTACGCGCTGCAACAATAGAGGATCATTCCAATCCATTCTTGTGGATGCTACTTTGTCCCCTTCGCGAGCGGTGGACATGATATAGGAGAATATATCACTGCGTAGGAACACAATGAGAGACAGATTGACTACCTGTCGTTTTGGACCGCCCCTCTGAAACCCTTCAAACTGGTCAGAAATAGCTTGGACAGCACCAAGCAATCCAAACAGAAAATCTGCCAGGATATGAAGATCGTCTCTGTTTTTCCAAGCTTTATCAAGGTTATCTACAAGTATGTATACTTTGTGTTTCTGTGCTAGAACCAATCCGAGATAATCGTGTAGGCGTGCCAGGAGTCCACCGTGTAGTACTTCACTGACTCTTGCTCTTCTGCCTCTTACATTCAGTGATGGATCTATGCCACACAATTCCTCTATGGCATACTCCATACGTGCTGCGAAATCTTGGAGTAGATCCCGTTGACTATCAATATACCGAATGAGATTAGATTCCGCCTCATCATGTTCGACATGAGGTGGATCCGACTTGATCTGATTATAGACACTGAGAGCAAGTTCTGTGTATATCAGGTATTTCCATAGACTCTCTATCAAATAGCCTGTCTCAGACTTGGGAAGACTGGCAGCTAGCAAACGAAGTACTCCTTCGAATTCGTAGTCCACAGGCTTTATTACGCAAACATGATTTCGTTTGTCGGCATTGACCACTTGCTCGAGTTGGTACAGATTGGCAGTCTTGCCGCTTCCCTTTCGTCCAACAAAAATCTTGTACTGTGTTGTGCTGAGAGCATCCTGGTAAGGAGCCGTGTCTACAAAATAGTCTGAAAGTCTCCTGGCTTCGTTTTCGGCTATGTATTCGCCAATGTTAATTTTCTGTAATTCAACTACAATTCTGTGTTCGGTCAGGTATCGCTTGTACCTTTCTTTTTGCTCCAAGTGATATTGTTCTACTGTTGGCAACCAGGTTTCAACCGCATTTATGCATTCAGATGCTGTGCGATGAATCTTGAGTAGATGCTGATAGTCAATTGTCAAGGTAAATGGCGCATGAGCCAACATCAAGATCGGTTTCCCCAAAGCGTGCGCCACCCCGGCTACAAGCGAGTATTTAGCATTTTGGAACAGTGTGCCACTTGACTCCCGGTCCTGATCTATCAGGTGAGCAATTACTGCATATGCATGATCAACATTCTGTACATACCAAGCCAGCGGATGACTAGCCACTTCCAAAGGATCATCGATCACCAAATCAGTATCCAGATTCTGCAATCTTCTTGCTAGACCAATTGATGCATCCGTTCGTACTTCGCTTTGCAGATAGAACAAAACAGGCGTGCTCTGGGCCTGAACTAGAGAGCGTATGACATCTTTGTAAAGAGTGGTTTTGTCTAGGAAAGGCTCTTCTGAGAGAAAACGTTGTTCCATCTCGTAGGAATTCTGATATGTTGAATGGCCTATTCCGGCTAATGGGCTAAGTCTTTGATAGTTCTTTACCACTTGTGGATAAGTCGAGTTCAACGTAATCCACACCTTCTTGTCTCTGGCGATTGCGTAACCCAGTTCGAAAAGCACATCTAGGTCGAAGCAAGTCAGGTCACAAATGAATAAATCACTATCGTTGATGGCTCTTTGCACTGCACTCAGGATAACCTTTCCTGCCAATCCGAGCGACCTACGCCCTATGATCCTCACAACACCTAGCTTATTGATTCGCTCGATTGCTGCTTCTACAGTTTCAACTAGTTCTGGTGAACGAGTTGAGTATGCAAAGAAACAATCTACCGAATTGTTCATCCCAAAACCTCCTGCTTCGTACTTGATACCATGTGCGAGGTGCTAGATAGGAAAATCTCTACTTGCTTTGAGTGGTTGGGGGCTTGTTGAGTATATCCGAAGTCATTGTATCACGCTCAATTAGTTCTGACAAGGGGTACCATGTTCGACTTTTCAAACCCCTTCAAATTCGTTGCCCTGCTCGCCGCCATCCTGCTGGCGAGTATGGCCTGTTTCGGCATCGTCTACGTGGCCCTGATCGGTTTCACGGCCATGAACCTGCCTTTTGGCCGGGAGGTGGCCCGGCGCTGGATGCTGGGGGAGCTGCCCGGCCGCGTCATTACCCTGGGCGATGACCTCCCGTGGCTCTTCGCGCCGAACCCGTATTATCCCATCTTCAGTACCGGCCCGGCTCTGGTGCCCTGGCTCATGCCGCTCCCGGGCGACCTGCATATCACGGCCGGCTTTCTGGACCCGGCCTACGAGGCCGAGTTCGGCCGGCCCCACTATGGCGTGGACCTCTCGTGCCCCACTGGCACCCCGGTCTACGCTACCCACGGCGGCCGGGTCTACCACAGCGGCGATGCGGGTACCGGCCTGGGGCTCTACGTGGGCCTGGGCAACGACCACTTTACCAGCGAGTATGGCCACCTGAGCGTCTCTCTGGTTCACCACGGCGACGTGGTACAGCTGGGGGCGCTCATCGGGTACAGTGGGAACACCGGCCAGAGCACCGGAGCCCACCTGCATTATGCGGTCATGTACGACTACGACTGGGTGGACCCGGCCCAGTTCTGGCAGGGGCCGGTGTCAGAGGTAGTGCTCGTTGACGGCCGGCGCGTGCCGCTGCCCTCGGAGGCGCTAGCAGCGCCGGGCAGCTTGGCTGGCGTGGACCCGTTCACCGTCCCGGCCGGCGGGGACACTTCGTATCTTCTGGGCGGCGCAATGGGGCAGTACTTTCCCAGCAACCCACCCCCTGTCCCCGGCGACTGGGCGCACCGGGGCATCCCGTACATCACCGGCGCACGGGACCAGGAGTGGACCGTGGTCTACGCCCGCCGCCTCTCGGACGCCGAGAACCACGGCAACCTGCGGCTATATGGACGGGTCCTGGGACCACAGGGGCAGGCATTGGATGGAGTAGCGGTGCGCTGTTTTTCCGATGCCGGCTGGGAGAGCGTGACCCGCACCGGCGCCGACGGAACCTACGAGTTCGCCGGCTTTTCCCGCGAGGCGGTGTTGAGCCTGGAGGTGGTGGGGGACCCAGTCAGGCCTGGGCGTGAAAGCCAGAGGGTGTACAACCTGTGGTTCGTACACCCATCGGCCGGAGGACATTGCAGTTATGAGGTGGTGTGGCGGAAGCGGAGGAAGTAGAACGGCCGGGGGATTAACAACGATGTGTGATCGCTTGGTCAAGCTTGCTCGTGGTTCTAGCAATCACGAATGCCCTTTCGCGCATGATGTCCCAGGGTCGTGAACAGTTAGGGCGTGTGTTGTCGAGTGGGTTTTGCATTCGAGACAGTCGGACAGATTGGGTTGATCAGTTGGCCAGTTCGGTCGGCGTTGAAAATGTGTGGTATCTTCTCAAGATGCTGTTTGCGATTCTTCCGTACTTGTAATCACATGCAGGTTGCCGGAGATTTTGCTGGGCACGTTCGCAGCCAGTATTTGGTAATCAATGTGAAACGAGTGGGCGCTCTCGAACGACTCGAAAATAACACATAGTGGCTCAAGTGGTTCCTGCAAATTGTGCTTCAGCTGTCGCACATGGAAATGCACGCTATAGCTGCTCGTACGTTCAATATCGGGCGCCGTCACATTTGGTGGTGGACCAGGCAGTTCCGGGGTTTGAGGGATGAGACGACCTGGGTAAAGAAGGCTTGTTGGTGATATGTCCAGTGTCTCGCGCAACTTCTCCCAGGGTGGTTTTGGTTTTGAAGGTGGCTGTGGACGTCGGGGCGGTGGTGGGAAATCATGCGCGCTTAACACATCGAACCCGTTGGGAAAGTGCATGAATATGTCGATATCTTGCGCAGGTACGGTTCCTTCGTTTATAAGCTTGATTGCTAGTTGAATAGTTCTCCACCGTAGGTTTTGGTACTGTGTGCTTCCCTGTAGATATTCGGCATATGCTTGGTAGAACTCATCGAGCTTTGCATTATACTCTTCGACATCTTCGGGTGGGATGGTGACAGCGTCCATCAGCGATGGCAAAAAGTCGTCAAATGCAGCTGCGAATGCCGATAGAGGGACTGCGCCTTGTTCCCGTGGCTTGGCTGGTCGTTGTTTTTGTGGTTCTGGTGATCGCTTAGCCTGGATTTCGCACCTTGAAAACCGAATAAGAGAACCTCAATGCCCAGATGCGGGATAGAAAATGGCCGCTGACGGGCGCAAACGAGTTCGGCGCGTGGCCGCCGGCCTGGGACTCACTGCCCCAGGCTAGCGAGGTCTTGGGTGGTGCCCTGGGGGCATAGTGGCCCCGTCCTGGCGGCGCCAGGCTAGCGCGTCAATGGCGCCAGGAGCGGTATCGGCTGAGGACGGCCCAGGCCCAGCCTGGCGACCACGCGCGGCGGCGCGGCGGACCGCACGGCCGCCCACTCCCCAGTGAACCACTGAAGCA
>JAHJIN010000535.1 GCA_018823415.1 Chloroflexota bacterium
CGGCTCACGCACCCCGTTGGGCGGCGATAACATGAAAGAGTGCGGTAAAAGTCAAGTCGGGATTGAAGGCGTAAAACGCACGTAAATAACGATAATCGGGACGTCTTGAATCAAGCCTGCCCATCACGTTTTTTTCGCTCATGGGGGCTGCGGGTGGTACTATGAAGGCCCGGACTGGCGAGGAGCGACACTGGTGACGGCGTCTGCCAGAGATCTGCCCGCGCTGGCCACTGGCGAGTTGGTGTTGGTTAGGCCTCCGGGGAGCGATAGGCCTCATTGCGGTGTAGCAGACCGACTATGAGGCCGACGCTCTTGCGGGCCGTCAGGACCAGTGCCCGCTTGTGGTGGTGCTTGGTGGATTCCGCGTATTTGCGCTGGTAGAAGGTGGTGTATTCAGGACAGCGCTGCCCGCTGGAGCGTGAGATTGGCGGCCTGGATGAAATAGTACCGCAGGTAGCGATTGCCCGTTTCCCACAGGGCACTGCGTGTGTCGCCATCCGCCGGTCCTCGGCGGCAAAGTCGCCCGAATCGGCGCGGGGCCACCAGAGGCCGGCGGTCTTAGCCACGGCGTCTTCGGCATCGCGCAGATTGCGGGGGCGATAGTCCTTGCGTTTCACATCCCATTTGGGTGCCTGGAGGAAGCGCTCAATAGGGCCAATCTCGGCGCCGAGGCCGCTGGAAAAGACGGGCCCCACGCCGGGGATGGTGGCCAATTGGGTGATGACCGGATAGCCCTGCAGCTCGGTGGCGATCCAGTCATCCACTTGCTGGACTTGCGCTTCCAGGAAGCAGATATGGGCCAGGGTGAGGTCGAGGATGCGTTGAACGGGTACGGCGAGGGCCTCATCCAGGTGGAAGCTCCCGTTTAGGTGGACCACGCGGTGCAACTGGTGGGCGTTGTGCAGCGGATCCGGGAGGTGGTGGCCGCTGAGTTCGTACAAGTGCGCGGCCAGCTCCGCCACCGGTAGGTCCGCTAGCTCGTCTAGGGTGGGCTGCTGGGTCAGCACCAGGCGACTGGTAGCCCCAAAGACGTTGGAGAAGGGTTCCAGACAGCGATAGGAACTGGCCTTGAGAAACAGAAAGGTCATGAAGTAGCACTTTTCGCGGGCCAAGTTCTGCACCAGGTGAAAACGCAAGCGGGTGTAGAAGCGCAAGGGCAGGTAGGGTGACGGGGACCAGGTGGCCTCGGGCCGCCGGGTGCGGGTGCGCTCGGCGATGTAGAAGGGGTCTTTCTGGTCGCACTTGTCATCCTGGGCAAAACACTTTTTGAACCACTTGACCCAGCGGGGGTTGAGCAGAAACAACTGCAGGTCATGCGGGGCCAGATCCGGGTCGGCAGCGAGTTGCAGGAAGAACGGCAACCACAGGTAGCCGGTTGCTTCGCCCGACAGGTCCACGCCCGCGAAGGCGTAGGTGTCCAGGGCCTCGAGCAACAGCCGCTTGGCCTGGGCGTAGCCGGTCAGGGAATTGGCCACGGGGACGTGCTGGTCCAGGGGCCGGCCATCGGGAAAGAGCAAGCACAAGTCAGCGCGTTTCAAACTGAAATCGACCCCGACTTGCAGACGGTGGGCCATGCGTGAACCTCCTTTCGTGAGGCGTGAGTGGTGCATACCAGACGGGCCAAGCGGGTGCCCCGGCGGGCGCTGGAGCGGCACGCGAAGCGTGTGGCCAATCAGCTCTCATGCGGCGCGGCGGTAGTCTGCTGTCTGCTACACGGCAGCGCGACGCCGGTAGGAGCATCGTGCGAGTCAGACGTTGATCCCCAGCGCGACCGGGCGGCAAACTTAGCAAGACGTGACTCGTTCTGGTCAGCACGAGCCCGGCAAGGAGACACAGCCTTGCCCGGTTGGTCCGCAGTCCGGCCCACGCCGAACCACGCTTATTATCGCCGGGGCGCCCGCTTGGCGCAAGTGGGTTGTTGAGTACTACGAGATCGTAAGGGTATTATATACAAGGGAGGGAGAAACGTGGGCCAGACCATTGTCGCTGGCGCGTTGGGCGAGTGCGTCCATGTGGCCGGGGTGTTGAACTTTTTGCGGCTGGCCGAGGCTGCCGGCTGGCGCACCGTGTTCCTGGGCCCGGCGGTATCGGTCCAGGAAATGCTGGC
>JAHJIN010000536.1 GCA_018823415.1 Chloroflexota bacterium
CCCGCTGCATCGAAAGGGTGCACGGCGGGTTCGGCAGTAGGGGGATGGGGAAACACGCCAATCGCGAGGCTGGAGAGTGCGCCCTGTCCCTACTATAACAAAAGGGCCGAACAACGGTACCTCGCTGGCCGCCTACTCTACTCACGCACGGTTCGATGAGGGGGGACTGGAAACACGACATGTTTGCGGGAAACGGCTTGTACGTGGGAGAACCCCTACAAGAGGAGCCCCGTCTTGGTAGTGCGCCAGTCCCCTACTCTACTCGTCGCGCTGTAGATTAGACACCCAGTGACCCCTTTGACCGGCTGTTGGCCCACCAAACCGGGGCGGTGCGGATCAATGCAAGTGATATCCTGAGCGCTGCGCAGTGACTACAGTGGAATCGGAATATAGGCTTATACAACCTTGCTAGGTGAACGTCTCTAGTTCTCAGGAGGGTGCAATGGAAGACGATGGAAATGGCAGAAACGGGACCGAGAAACGAATACATGACCTGGATGCGGTGAGGCCTTTTGGCGTTCGGGCGCAACCGCTCGATCTCACGCCGGACGAGGCCCGCGCTCTCATTGATGGCGTTTTCAGAAGCTATGGCCTGGATCCCAGGAAATCAACCGATCCCTATGGCTGGCGTCGCCTCTCCCTGGGGTCGGCTGATGGTCTGGTTGGCATTGTCGAGTGGCAACCCGATGAGTATTATCTGGTTGTCGTCGCTCCCCTGCTCGAGTTGCCAACCGATCCAGAGCCGCCAGCAGACTTTTACAGGCTATTGCTGGCGTTGAACCACGATGGGACATTCGCGGCTCGTTTCTCCATCCACGACAATGTCGTCCATGTGGGACTCGCTCGCCCCATACGCGGCCTGGTCGAGGAAGAGGTGGATGATGCTATCCGTGCGGTGATGGTGGTGGCGGATAGCTATGACGAATGGCTGCAGATCATCTTGGATACAGCCCGTGGCTTGGCTCCCCTGCCCTTGTCCGAACTGCCCAGTATCAAGATGACACCCAAGGAGGCGCAAGGTATCGGTGCTGTTCTGGCTGCTTGCGACCCACATGGCCGGGATATATTCCGTTATCTGATGGAACATTGGCAAAAGGCGGGCTACGTGGTGGAGCCGGGGACGAGTGGCATCGGCCTCAAGATCACGATAGGCTCCAAGTCATATGGTCTGGCTGGTATGCGTCCCGGCGTAGGGGAAAGGCGACAGTTGGTCATTCTGGGCTGGGAAGGGTTGCACCAGACTCGGCTCTTTCCGGTCAAGGCGCTCGAACGATTCCAGTCCACGGTGGCCAAGATCGCCACGTTAAGAGTTACCGAGAGCACGGCGCATATTGAGGTCACGGCGGCATTTGATCGAGGTAGCGCCAAGGCGTTGTTGAATGCGCTACGTGCTCTGGCCAAGACGGCCCACGAGCCAAGACCGGAGCCGCGAGTGGAGTGGGAATCCAGCCTGCCTCAGATGAACATCACGGTTGGTACCAAGACATTGGCTGGCATCAGGAAGACCCTGTTAGCCTGCGAGCCACGGACGCAGCAGATCTATGCCCTGTTGATTGCTGGTTGGAATCAAGAAGGGGGTACAGTACAATGTAACCGGCCGGGCCGTATCTATCTCAAGTTCAAGACGGGCGAGCACGAATTCGGTGAATATGGAAGGCGGACGCATCAGTTCAATCTAGCTGTCCTGGCTGCACCCAAGGGCAAGGAGAACGCCGCGATTGACGTGGCCTGGAACCTGGCGACTGGGGACTATGCCTATTTGGCTCACCTGCCCGACGAGGTCGCCCGTTTCGAGGCCCTGGTTTCGGGCCTGCCTGGCTTTGGGCAACGAGGGGCGGTAACTCGCCTGGTGGTAGATGAGCCATTTCAGGCGGAGCACGCCAGGGCACTGCTTCAGGCGATGTTGGATCTGAAATCTGCCGAAGGAGAGTCGCCCCCCACTTCCTCAGCCAATGAACCCGTCCCTTGAAGATGCTTCCCTCGTGACACCAGTTGGCTCGCTCACTTGATTCTTGAGGACACACCATGACCGACCGCCGTCTTATCGAACAAGCCTTTCCCCTGAAAAAGGTCTCCGAGGACTCGCGCCACGAAAAGAACGTGCGCCACGGCCACATCAGCACGTTGCACATCTGGCCGGCCCGCCGGCCCCTCGCTGCCTGCCGCGCCGCCCTCGCGTCGCCGTGACGAGTTGGCGAACAGCGGCTGGGTGCGTCACACCCTGGAGAGCGCGGCCTGGGGGCTGCTCACCACCGACTCGTTCGAGGCGGCCGTGGTCCAGGTGGTAAACCTGGGCAACGACGCCGACACGGCCGGGGCGGTGGTCGGCGCACTGGCCGGGGCCGCTTATGGGCTGGCCGGCATCCCGGCGCGCTGGCGAGACGCACTGCGCGGCGAGTGGCCTCTGCGCAGCGGGCACGTCTGGCGTGTGGGGGTAGGCCGATGTTTATGGAGTCGTGCGTCAGGCCGCAAGGCGCTGGGGCCGACAGCGGCGGTGCTTTTTGTGGCAGCGCTGCCAGCGAGCGCGGAACTGGTCTTCTTCCTCGGGCGTGACGGGGCGATAGTTGCGCTGCTCGGTCAAGAGAGTGAAGCATAGGCGGTTGGCCTTATCCAGCAGAGCTGGAGGCTTCGCACTGCGCGGCCCTCCTGCTGGTTGAGCCACCAGCGGGGCAGGAGGAACCCGGCAACCCCGACCACCAGGACCAGGATCGGCGGCACGCCGACGGCGAAGGCCAGGGCGGCCCCGCTCACGGCCAGGACGACGGAGACCAGTTGGAAGTTCATCTCGGCCCGTGCGCCCCAGTCCACGCCCACGCCCTGGAGCCGGCCGCGC
>JAHJIN010000537.1 GCA_018823415.1 Chloroflexota bacterium
GGGTGTAATCACGCTTATCTCCCGGCCATTGACATGAGCAAAGAAATGGGGCATATTGGACCTCTAGTGTACTTTGCGGAGGTCCTATGGGGGAGAAAGTCCAACCCGCGTTCGCTGAAAATGCCGATGACATTACTGTTGCGCCCACGGTAGCGGAAGTCCAAGCCCGCATTACCCAGGCGGTAGCAGCGCTGGTCGCGTGGGGCTTGGCTGGTCAGACCTTGACGTTCTACGAGTTCGAGACCCAGTTGATGCCCCAGATGCTGGCGTTGGGTCGGCTGTTCGTCCAGTTGTTTCTCTGCCAGCGCGAGGAGCAATGGCGCGCGGCGCATCCGCTGCCAGTGCCGGGGTATAAACGCCAGGGGCCCAACAGCCGGGAGGTCGGGACGCTGTTTGGCAAAGTGCGCTACTGGCGCACCTATCTGTTCCGCGCAGGGAACGGCTACTACCCTCTGGATACGGAGTTGGGACTGACCAGCGATGGGTTCAGCATGGCCGTGCGCAGTTGCGCGGCGCGGGTGGCAACCAAGGTCAGCTATGCCCAGGCGGTCTTGCTCTTGACCTTGTTTCTGCACTGGTCGCCAGCCCAAGGCAGCATCGAAGGGATGGTCCTGGGTTTGGGTCGGCAGACCGGCGACTGGTTTGCCCAAGCCCCGGCGCCCGAGGGGGACGGCGAAGTGCTGGTGATTCAGATCGACAGCAAAGCCACCCCCACGGCCACGGAATCGGAACTGGAACAACGCCGGGGACCACGGACCCCGAACCCGCACCCGGGGTCGCAACGGCATCGGGGCCGCGCCGCCCGCCAGCGGCGGGGGAGCAAGAAACGACGTCACGCTTCGCGGGGCGACAAGGCCAAAAACGGCAAGATGGCCACCATCGTCGTGCTGTACACCCTGCGCCGCAGTGCCGATGGGACGCTGGAAGGGCCGATCAACAAGAAAGTGTACGCCTCGTATGCTCCCAAACGCCACGCGGTCGCCATCGCCCGGCGCGAGGCGGACAAACGCGGCTTTGGTCCTAGCAGCGGCCAGCGCATCCAAATCGTGTCCGACGGCGACCTGGATCTGGAGCGCTACATCGTGGAGTACTTTCCCGCCGAGTCCTTCCCCGCCGTCGAGCATACGATTGATGTCTACCACGTGGTCGAATACCTCTGGGACGCCGGGGCCTGCCTGTATCGCGAGGGCAGTGCCGAGTTGACGGAATGGGTGGAGGAACAGAAAGCGGCTCTGTATGCTGGGCGCGCGGCAGAAATCATCGCCGAGTTGGACCATCGTCTCACCCAATTGGACCCGCAGCAGACCAGCATCCGCGAGCGATTGACGACTAGCCGCGAGTATCTCGCCCATCGGCAGACGAAGATGGACTACCAACGGCTGCGGGATGAGGACTTGGAGCTCTCGTCGGGGGCGGTGGAAGGGGCCGTGCGCTACGTGATTGCCCAACGGTTCGACTGCGGGGCGCAAAGCGTGCGCTGGATCAGAGAACGCGCCGAGGCGCTGCTGCAACTCCGCTGCATCGAGGTGAACAACGACTGGGAGGCGTTCATCGCCTTCGTGCACGATACCGTGAGGGATCAGACGCAACGAGAACATACCAACCTCTCTCTGAAATGCACCACTACCACACCGTTACCGACTTACGGGCTTACTTGAGCGGACCAAAGGACCGCCGGTAGATGAGAGTAACTGCACCCAATTGATTGGTGAGAGATACAGCCCCCGGCGAGCAGGGACAGCTAGCTGAGTACGACTAGCCCCCGCCCAGCAACGTGGGGATATAGATGAGCAAAGACACCACAATGTCCACCAGGGCAAAGGCGATATAGGCACCAAAGGCCCCCGGGTTTTCCGATCGTTTGAGGTAGACCAGCATCACCAGCAGCCCCGCGCCACTGAACAGCAGGGGAGTCAGCACGCGCCCCACGATAAACACCACTGCGTCCGGCAGCACATCGATGAACGGCACAAAGGTAAACATGCCCGGCATGCTAAAATACTTGGAAAACAGGTGCAGGGCCAGGGCCACTGCCAGGACGATCCACCCACGCCGGTCATTCAACTCCACATCGCCATAGATGAGATAGGCCAGGCCCAGCCAGATGACCGAGGCAAAGACCCACACCATCGCCAGCGGGAAAAAGCCCAAAGCCACGCCCAGGTTCCACACATAGTCGGTGCTGCGGAGGGAAACGTCTTCTGTGGTCCAGGCGTTGAGCGTTTCGCGCACCCGGGGGGCGGTGCTGGCGTAATAGACCTCAAAGTTGTATGGCCCGGCCTGGTGGATCCACAGAGCATACAGGTTGCCGTCCCGGTCCATGCTCAACACCGAGCGGGTGGACAGGCCGGGTGAGCGAGTGACGATCTGGTATGCCCGGGGCTCACCCGCAGCAAAGACGGTCAAAACCACCGGCTGCGAGCTGGTGCGCTGGGTTGAGACGATCGTGGTGACCAGGGCGATCAAGTCCGGGTGCTGGCCGGCCAGCACGCTGGGCTGGGTGGTATAGCCGGGGAACGCTTCTCCGATGGCCGCCAGGCTGGTGTAGCCAACCGTGCCCTCGGTCAGGCCCAGGGTGCCCAGAGATACATACTGGGGGCGATAATCGGTGGGCATGTACAGTTGCGCGGGCGCCTCGATGTGCTGGGGCGGCCGGCCCAGCTCCCAGGACAGGTAATAGGTCTGTGCGGACCCGGCAAACTTGCCACGCGCTTCCAGCCCCCACAACACATAGGCGCGCGTGTGGGTCAGCCCCAGCGCCGGCCCACTGAGGGCGTTTTGCGAGCCCACCTTGACGAGGGTCACGGCGCTTGCCGTGCCCAGTTTGCCGGTTGCCGGATCATAGATGCTATAATACAACGTGCGGTCGGCCTGCGCCGATGGCAGCTGCTGCCAGATGAGGTGCACCTGCCCCTGATCATCGGTCTGGGCAAAGGGCACCGCCCCGCTGGGCACCAGCAGGCGTGGGCCGGCCGTCACGGCGCCGGTCGCGTCCACATCGGCGCCATATAGCCGGGCGTCTGCCCCCAATTCACTGGACCAAAAGGCACACGCTCCATTGTTCGGACCGGGGGCCAAGGTCCCATCGGTGATGACCAACCCGGTGCCGTCATCAGACAGGCAGCGCGGCGCGCCCTGGGGCTGGCCGTCCATGTCCAGCATCACGTGGTAAAAGCCCTGGGCGTGGTCGTTGTCGGCGATGCGGGTGAGCCAGGCCAGGTGCAGCCGGTCGGCCCCGGCCTCGACGAGGTGGGGCGTGTCCGGGTAACCAAAGGTCAGCTCGGCCAGCGAGTGCGTCAGTTCCACCACGCCGGCCGGCGATATGCGTGTATACTGCAACACCTGCTCGCCGCCGGCCGCAGCCACCCACACCATATGCGCGCGCCCGGCGTCGTCCACGATCATGGTGGGCTGATTGTTTAGCGTGCTCACGCCTATCTTGAGCGCCCGGCTCCAGTCTGGCGAGCCGCTGTCGAACTTGCTGGATGACGTGGCGCAGCCGGGCAAGAAAAGCAACAGGGCCAGGGCACCCAGAAGCAAAACGCGGATCAGTTTTTTGTTGTTCACATGTCCCTCCGCCATCTAGTACCGTGCATCTGACCAAAAGGTTCAGCCCCGGCCTATTGAGTCAGCAGGCGCTGGAACGTGATGGGCTGCAACAGGCCGGTCTGCGACGTGCTCCAGTTGCCGTCCATGGTCTGATCGTCTCCGGCCAGCGTGAGCATAAAATTGTACATGACCGACCCAATCTGCGCGTGGATGGTTACCTGGTTGCCGGCCACCATGCTGTCCTGGGTGAACTGATCCGTCACCGGCTGACCACCGGCCGATTGGATGATGAGCGTGCCCTTGAGCCGGCCGCTGGCGTGCTGGTCGGTGATGATGAACAGGAACGAGTCGCCATCGCCGGCCTGCGCGCCCCAGTGGCCCACCAGCGTTGGTCCCGGCTGGGGCGTGGGGGTGGGCGGCGTCGGCGGCTCGATATGGCCGCTGATCTGGGGCGAATCGCCGTGCTGGCCGAGCTGGTCATAGGTCCGGGAGTAGAACAAGAACACGCCGGCGTTGGGCGGCACCCAGTCGAACTGGCCGGTAAAGTTGGTCACGCCGCCGGCCGGCCACGTCTGGATCAATTGCGGCGATGGCTGGCCCTGGGGATAGCCCCACAACTCGACCCGGTCCAGCCGCCCTTGGCCCACGGCATTGGCCACAAAATGCACCGGCTGGCCCAGCATCGACTGAAAGCCGTTGGGCGGCGCGACAATGGCTGCCTGGGGTGCGGCCGGCCGAGGCGTGGGGGTGGGCGGTGGCGGCGGTGGGGTGGGCGTGGGCGGCGGTGGGGTGGGCGTGGGCGGCGACTGGACCACCTGGATGGTCTGGTCCGGCGATTGAGCCTGGTTGCCGGTGGTGTCCTGCGCCCACACATGAGCCGCGTGCGCGCCGGCCGGTCCCACGTTGCGCCAGTACAGGTCGGCGCTCACGTGGCTCTGCCCCACGGCCGGGTCGGGCGCGGTCCACGCATCCACCACATTGTTGTCGATGAGCAGGCGCAGTTCCTTGACGCCCTTGCTGTCCAGGGCCTCCACGTGCACGCGCAGGTTGCTGCCCGGGCTGAGCGACGTGGTGCTATAGCTCACCTGCACCTGGGGCGGGTCGTCGTCGGTCACGCCGATGACAAAATCCGGCGACTGGCCCACGCCGCCATTGGCGTCGTGCGCGCGCACAAAGAGCGTGTGGTCGCCCATCTCAGCCGATTGCCACCAGACGGACCAAGGGTATGGCACGTTGTGATAGTTGGGATCGCCGGTATAGACGGTTTCCTGATTGCCCCGGCGCTCCACCAGTTCCAGGCCTTGAATGCCCCCCTCGTCGTTGATGGTGGCCTTGATCTGGATGCCCTGTCGCGCCACAATGACCACGCGCTGCGTGGGATAGTCGATGCGCACGGTGGGCGCGGTGGTGTTGCGCTGCACCACGATGTGGCGCACCGCCGGCGTACTGCCGTTGTTAAAGGGGTCCACCGCCACCACCTGCAGAGTATAGTTCCCGGCGGCGCTGGGCGTCCACTGGAGCGTGTCGTTGCTGATGGTGGTGGGCCGCTGTGGATACTCGTGATAAGCCACGCGCGTCTGCCCCACGTACAGTTCCACCCGCGTGACGCCCGACTGGTCGCCGGCGGCAAACTGGACCGGGACTGCCTGCCCCACCGAGTAGATGGCGCCCTCAGCCGGGGCGATGATCTGGGCCACCGGCTTGTCCGGCTCGGGCGGGGGCAGCGTGGGCGTGGGACCGGGGGGTATGGGGGTCACCGTGACGGGCGGCGGCTGGGTGGGCGCGATCGTGGGCTCTGCCGGTGTCGTGGGCGATGGCGTGGCGGTGATGATTTGCACCCAGGCGGTGGCCGTGGGCGCCGGGGTGGGCGACGCCGGCCCCAATTGGCAGGCCAGCGTGGTCAGGCCGCATCCGGCCAGCAGCAAAACCCCGATGAGCAACAGTCGAATACGCATGGCACCTGCTCCTTTCCATATTGGCGCGCGAGCGCCTATTGAGGCAACGGGTGGGCTGAAAAAAAGTCCCACATCACGATGGTGGCGTCAATGTTCTGGGTGGTGATGGCGGCCGGCATATTCGAGCCCGGCCAGCTATGCCCGCGCTCGGCGATGGTGTACAGCACCACCTCGGCGCCGGCCTGACAGTCATGGTCCCAGGTTTCGCCAATGACCTCGCCGCGCTGTAATGTGACGGCCGGCGGCGACGTGCAGCCGTTGCGCGCGGCCCAGGTCTCGGCCCACTCGCGCACAAATGGCAGGCCCTGGCCGCCTTCATAGGGCACGATGCGGTCGGCCGTGCCGTGGAACGCCAGCACCGGCACTGGCCGACCGGGCTGGCAGTCTTGCCAGAACAAATAGGCCCCCGATACCGGCGCAATAGCCGCGATGACGTCGGCCATGTCGCAGCCCAGTCGATTTGCCATGCCGCCGCCGTTGGATATGCCGGTGGCATAGATGCGCGCCGGATCAATGCGATATTGGCCGGCCAGGTGTTGGATCAGGTCGCGGATAAACGCCACGTCCGGTGACCCGGCTCCCACGCGCCAGGTGGCCGGGTCGCCCAGGGCCTCGGGGTATACCACGATAAAGGTCTTGGCGTCGGCCAGGCGCGACATGCCGCTGATCTGTTCTTGCTGGGCGGCGTTGGAGCCCAGCCCGTGCAGGTTGATGGCCAGCGGCGCCGGCTGATCGGCCGCGTAGCCCGGCGGGACGTGCAGCAGGTAGTGTCGGCGCTGGCCGCCCGATTCCAGCTCGCCGGGCTGGCTGCTGACCGGCGAGGCCTGTGCTGTGAGGGGCACCGGGTAGGCGATAGGCCGCGTCGTGGGGGTGGGCAAGGCCACGCCGGTCGCGGCGGGCGACGGGGCCGGAACGGTGGCATCGGACGGGCGCGCCCCGGCCTCGCAGGCGGTCAGGCCCATCACGCTGCCGATGAGCAGCCCGCCCAGGGCCGCGACCAGGGCAAATCGAGCCGGTATTGTCATCAGGCCTACTCCGTCAGAAGCCGCTGGAACGTGATGGCTCCGCTGCCGCCGTTGCTGTCCCACCAGGTCCCGCTCAGGCTGGCGCCATCGGGCGATAGCACCAGGCTCATGTTCATGGTCATCAGCACCGGCTCCAGGCTGGCCTGGATACGCACCCGGCCCTCCCACTCGCTGCTGTTGACGAGCTGGCCGCGCATGGGCATGAGGCCGGTGCCCGCCGGTGGCTTGATGTCCAGCGAGCCATAAAGCGCGTGGCCGTTCTGGGCGATGGACAGCACATAGGATGCCCCGTCCACGTCGGCGCCCCAGTTGCCGCTGAGGTTGGCCGGCTCGGGCGGCGGCGCGATGGTGGGTGCGGGCGGGCGCTGCGTCGGCGGCGGGGGCACCGGGGTGAGCGTGGGAGGTGGTGGCGGGATCGGCGTGGGGAGCGGCGTGGGCGTAATGATCACATACACCGGTGTGTTGGTGGGCGTGGCCGTCACCACCGCCGGTTGGACCAAGGGCGCAAACTCGATCACCAGGACCGCCACCAGCACGATGGACAGCACGACGACCAGGCAAAACAGGGCTACAATCAAGGCGCGCATGGGGGTCTCCCTTCTATGCAGATGCGCAGGGACCGGCAAACGACAAGGGCCGGGCCAGTTCCCCGGCTCCTGGGCCTATTATACCACTTCTCGGTCGAATCTGGCAATACGCCGGCGAACTTGCACGAGCGGGCCGGGTCAGCTATAATCAACCTGCATATCACAGACCATCGGGGGGGCCATGTTGAACAAGATGATCCTGGCATTGTTGTTGATCCTGGTGCTGTTGCCCGGTGCCGGATGTGACGTGGCGCCTGCCGCGCCGCCCACCGTGCCGGCGCCCACGACCATACCCACTGCCACCGCGCTGCCGCCCACAGCTACTGCTGTGCCCACGGCTACGGCGGTGCCCACACCCACGCCCATTCCCGGCAGCGAGCAGACCACCTTTACCTTTGCGGTCTGCGGCGACAATCGCAACGGCGACGAGGTATATGCGCGCCTGCTCCAGATGGTGGCTCAGGACGGCTCGGCGTTCCTCGTCAACACCGGCGACTTGGTCCCGCAAGGCTTTGGAGCCTACTGGCGCTCGTTCGCCACGCTCATGGAGGGATTCCCCATTCCCTTTTTCCCGGCGCCGGGCAACCATGACCTGTACGAAGGCGCGCTGAAGGATTTTGGGGCCTGGACGCCAAACGGCGAGCCGCATTACTCGTTTGACTGGGGCCAGGTGCATTTCACCGTGGCGAATGACAGTCTGGGCGAGATGGACGAACGCGAGCTGGCCTGGATCGATGCCGACCTGAGCGCTACCACCCAGCCGGTCAAATTTGTGGTCCACCATCACCCGGCCTGGGACCCGGACGACAGCGAGCACATCATGACTGGCGGCAATGAGGCGTTTCTGGCCCTGCTCAAAAAGCACGGCGTGCAATATGACCTCTGTGGTCACGACCATCGCTACCGCACCGGCGGGCGCGACGGTACCACGCTGGTCATCACCGCTGGCGGCGGCGCTCCCCTGTACTATGACTCGGAAGAAGGCGGATTTTACCATTATGTGCGGTTCAATGTGCAGGGCACCGATGTGCACTTTGAGGTGGTCAAGTTAGAATGACCACCGCTTGGCGACTTTTGTCCAGCGGCCCGGCCGACGGCCCCACCAACATGGCCGTGGACGAGGCCCTCATGGAGGGCCAATCGCCGCCCACGCTGCGCTTTTACGGCTGGGAGCCGCCGTGCGTCTCGTTGGGTCGGTTCCAACCGGTGGACGGCGCGGTGGACCGGGCCGCCTGCCAGTCGCGGGGGATCGACCTGGTGCGCCGGCTCACCGGGGGCCGGGCCATCCTGCACGACGCGCCCGACCGCGAGTTGACATACAGCCTGGTGGTTCCCGCGCAAGACGCGCTGGCCGCCGGCGACGTGCTGAGTTCGTACCGGGCCATCAGCGCGGCCCTGGTAGCGGGCCTGCGGCGGCTGGGTGTGCCGGCTGCCGTGACCCCGGCGCGCACGCTGGGTCCGGACCCGGCCACCGCCGCCTGTTTCGACCAGCCGGCCGATTACGAGATCACCGTCCACGGCCGCAAGCTGGTGGGCAGCGCCCAGGCCCGGCGCGGCGGCGTGATCTTGCAGCACGGCACGGTGCTGCTGGACGCCGACCTGGCGACCTGGGCGGCGGTGCTGTGCCCGCCGGCCCACCTGGACACGGCGGCGTTTCAGGCGTACCTGACCAGGCGCATCATCACACTGCGGCAGGCCGCGGGCCGGCCGGTCTCGTTTGGCGAGGCCCAGGCGGCCCTGGTGGCCGGCTTTGCGGCACTGGGAATGACCCTGACCCCCGGCGAATTGACCGACCATGAGCGGCAGCAGGCCGACCGGCTCTGCCAGACCCAATACGCCACCGAGAGCTGGACACACCGCCACTAGCCCTTGACAGCCCCGGTTTCACCGGGTATCATGCTTGCCGCACGGCCGCCTATTTTGAACCAGAGTCGCCTCAAACCTGTGATCACTATAGCGGCCGGGTCATTTACCCAGCCCCAGGAGGCCATATCCATCGTGTTTGAACCGGCATTCGTTTTGCTGCACGCGCCCAGCGTCTATGACTTTCGCGAGCGCTCGATCCTGTTCGGCCCCGTCAGTGACGTGGTGCCTTCCAGCCCCGTCTTTGAGATGTATCCCATCGGGTTCACCAGCATCGCCGAGTACGTCCAGCGGCACGGCTATCGCACCAAGATCATCAACCTGGCCCTGCGCATGTTGAACGACCCAGCCTATGACGTGCCGGCCGTCCTCCGCAAACTGCACCCCCGGGCCTTTGGCATTGACCTGCACTGGATGCCGCACGCCCAGGGCAGTGTGGAGGTGGCCCGGGTCTGCAAACAGGTTCACCCCGACATCCCGGTGGTGTTTGGCGGCCTGTCCGCGTCCTATTTCCACGAGGAACTGATCCAGTACGACGCCGTGGATTACGTGGTGCGCGGCGACAGCGCCGAAGAGCCCATGCGCCAACTGCTGGACTGTATCGCTCAGGGGCGCGAGCCGGCCGACGTGCCCAACCTCACCTGGAAAGACGCCGCCGGCCAGGTCCACGTGAACCCACTCACCTGGGTGCCAGATGACGTGGACGGCTACAAGCTGGATTACACCTATGTGGTCGAGGCCGTGGTGCGCGACCGGGACCTCAAGAGCTATGTCCCGTTCGACGGCTGGCTGGACTATCCGGCCACGGCGGCGTTCACCTGTCGGGGTTGCACCCGGGGCTGCGTCACCTGCGGCGGCTCGGCGGCGGCTTTTCGGCGCGTGACCAACCGGGGGCGCATCGTCTACCGCTCGCCCGAGGCCGTGATCCGCGACATCAAGAGCGTGGAACGGTTCACCCGCGCCCCGGTCTTTATCCTGGGCGACTTTCGGCAGGCCGGCGACGAATACGCCGACCGGCTCCTCACCCTGGCGGAACGCGAGCGCGTGCGGGCGCAGATTATGATGGAGTTCTTTGGCCCGGCCGACGAGGCGTTCATGCAGCGCGTGGGCCGCGTCTTTCCCAACTTTGTCCTGGAGATCAGCCTGGAATCTCACGACGAGGCGGTGCGCCGGGCCTTTGGCAAGCCCTATGACAACGCCGCCATCGAGGCTACCATGCAATACGCGCTGGAGGCCGGCTGCTCGCGGCTGGACCTGTTCTTTATGATCGGTCTGCCCCTGCAAACCTACCAGTCGGTGCTGGACACCGTGGACTATTGCGAGATGTTGCTGGAGCGGTTCAAGGACTATGGCTGCGTGTTTCCCTTTGTCGCGCCCATGGCCCCGTTCCTGGACCCGGGCAGCCTGGCCTTTGAAAACCCGGACCGCTATGGCTATCGGCTCATCCATCGCACCCTGGAAGAACATCGCCAGGCTCTGCTTCAGCCCAGTTGGAAGTATACCCTGAATTACGAGACCCAGTGGCTCACCCGCGACGAGATCGTGCAGGCCAGCTATGAGGCCGGCCGGCGGCTGAATCGCGTCAAAGAGCGATTGGGCCTCATTGACGCCGCCACCGCCGCCGACGTGGCGGCTCGCATCGACCAGGCCCAGGCCGTCCTGGCTCGCATTGACGCGGTCATGGCCGAACCCGACCCGGCCGCCCGCGACGCGCAACTGGCTGCCCTCAAGGCCCAGGTGGATGAGTCGAGCATATCTACCATCTGCGAAAAGAAGGAACTGAACGTGCCGGTGGGCCTGTTGCGCATCAACGTGCCGCGCACGGTGGCCTATTTTGCGCGCCGCTGGGCCGGCCTGGCCCTGGGCGTGTTCCGTCGCTGAACGAATGGGGGCGCCCTGGACGGCGCCATACTTTGATCCTCTCGACAGGAGGGATCTATGCGCGAGGCAAGACGTTTAGCCTGGGCCTCTTTGGCCAATAGCTCCAAAGGCATTTTGCTCTTGATCTTTTGCCTGTTGCTGTTTACCAGCGCCCTGATCACCGGCCTGGACATGATCTATCACCTGGCTTATTTGCTCCTGGCCCTGGCAATCGTGACCTTTTTGTGGGCGTGGTACGACATTCGGCACTTTGGCCTGGAGCGCCGCACCAAGACCTATCGCACCCAGGTAGGCAAGTTTGCCGAGGAGAACCTGATGCTGCGCAACACCGGACGCTTGCCGGTGTTGTGGCTGGACGTGATGGACCAGTCCACGCTGCCGCGCCACGAGGTGGGCCGGGCCATCACCACCCTGGGCGCCAAGAGCGGCTTTGGCTGGTACGTCAAGACGCTGTGCCGCAAGCGGGGGGTGTACAAGCTCGGTCCCATCACCGTTTGGAGTGGCGATCCCTTTGGCCTGTGGCGGCACCGGCGCGATGTGACCCAGCACAGCGACCTGGTGGTCTATCCGGCCACGGTGGATGTGCCCGGCTTTGTGCTGCCGGCCGGCGACCTGCCCGGCGGCAGCGACCTGCGCCGCCGCACTCACTATGTCACCACCAACGCCTCCGGTGTGCGTGACTATTACCCCGGCGACAGCTTTAACCGCATCCATTGGCCGTCCAGCGCGCGCACCGGCCGCCTCATCAGCAAAGAGTTCGAGTTGGATCCCCGCGCCGACATCTGGGTGGTGCTGGATATGGATCGCTCGGTGCAGGCCCGCGCGCCCGAAGCCGACGCCCTGCTGGAGCAAATACCCGCCTCGCAAGCCCAGGACATCTTTACCCGGTTCCAGGGCATCATGGACCTAAGAGTCCTGGAAATCGAGCCCGATACCGAAGAGTATGGTGTGGTCATTGCCGCCTCTATCGCCCGGCACCTGCTGGCCCAGAAGCGCAGCGTAGGCCTCATCGCCTATGGCGACCGCAATGAGGTGATCCCGCCAGACCGGGGCGAACGCCAGTTGCTCAAGATCATCGAGACCCTGGCTCTCATTCGGGCCCGGGGCCATACCCGCCTGGCCGAGGTGCTGGCCGCCGAAGAGTTACGCTTTGGCCGCAACACCACGGTGGTGATCATCACCCCTTCCGATGACCAAGAGTGGGTCACGGGCCTGCGCTATTTGTTGCAGCGCGGGGTCAAGGCGGCGGTGGTGCTGCTGGAAGGGACCACATTTGGCGGCTGGGGACAGATGGACCAGGTGGCTGCGCCCCTGGCCCTGAGCCACACGCCGATCTATCGCGTCCACCGCGACGACTCGCTGCCCCAGGCATTGAGCCTGAACCGCTACAAATCAGGCGTCTGAGCGCGTCCCAAGGAGTTGTTATGACCCGTTCACGCCTGCGTGACCTGGGCATCACCATCGGCACGCTGCCCCCCGGCCCCCACAACGCCATCACCGACGTGCCCGGTGTGCTGGTGGGCCACGCCACTATCGTTCGCGACGAGCCGACCGTGGCGCGCACCGGCGTCACCGTCATTGCCCCGCACGGCGGCCAATCGTGGGAAGACCACGTGTTTGCCGCCGCTCACTCGTTCAACGGCTTTGGCGAGATGACCGGCCTGCTGTGGCTGGCCGAGTCGGGTCTGCTCTCGTCGCCCGTTGTCCTCACCAGCACGCTGGCGGTGGGCACCGCCTACGAGGCAATGCAGCGTTATCCCTTTGAGCATGGCTTTGTCCATGCTACCGGCCTGCCGGTGGTGGGCGAGACTTATGACGGTTACTTGAACGACCTCAGCACGCCCCACGTGACCCGGGCGCATATACACCAGGCCATAGCCGCCCTCGCCGATGGCCCGGTGCCTGAGGGCAACGTGGGCGGTGGCACCGGCATGATCTGCCACGAATTCAAGGGCGGTATTGGCACGTCATCGCGACTGGTGGCATGCGAAAACGGGACCACCTATGTCGTCGGCGCGCTGGTGCAGGCCAATTACGGGGCCCGCGCTGATTTGTGCGTGGCCGGCGTGCCGGTGGGCCGCGAGATTGGCCCCGACCAGGTGCCCCAGCCCGGCCCGCGCCCGCTGGATATGGGGTCCATCGTCATCGTGGTAGGCACCGACGCGCCGCTACTGCCCTTGCAGTGCCGGCGGCTGGCTCAGCGCGCCACCCTGGGCCTGGCCCGGGCCGGCGGCGTGGGCCACAATCGCAGCGGCGACATTTTCCTGGCCTTTGCCACCGGCAACCACCTGCCGGTGCCCATGGATGACCCCTATCCCCTGCACATGCTCCCGCACGGTCAGATGAACCCCTTTTTCGGGGCCGTGGCCGAGGCCGTGGAAGAGTCTATCATCAATGCGCTCACTGCGGCTGAAACCACGACCGGGGCGCATGGGCGTATGGCCCACGCCCTGCCCCTGGACACGTTGCAGACCATCATGCGTCGCTGGACGCCCGAGTCGCCATGTACGCCCTGCTACTGACGCAGAACCCCGACGAGAGCGCCATCCTGGCGCTGGCGCTGCGGCGCGCCGGCCTGGCCGTGACCACCGAGCAGGATCTGGCCCGTGCCCTGCACATCTGGCCGGACCGGCCGGCTGACCTGATCCTGCTGGCCCTGGAAGGTAGCGACCCGCTGGCCGATGCCCGGCGCGTGCGTGCTGAAACCGACATGCTTCTGGTCATCGTCACTGACCCGGTGCCGGAACGCACGCACTATGACCTCCTGGAAGCCGGCGCCGATCTGGTCGTCACCCGGCCATTCAGTGCCCGCCTGCTCACTGCCCAGGTGCGCGCCCTGTTGCGCCGGGCCGGCAACCTGCCCGTCGTGGGACTGACCACCCTCAGTCTGGCCGGTCTGACCCTGGACCCGGCCACGCGTACCGTGCAGGTGCTAGACCAGCTCCCGCGCCGGCTCACCCACCTCGAATTTCGCCTCCTTCACACCCTCATGACCCACAGCGACCAAGTGCTCCCCGCAGATACCATCGTCGAGCGCGTGTGGGGATACAGTGGCCAAGGCGACCGGGACCTGGTGCGCGGCCTTGTCAGCCGGCTGCGCGCCAAGGTTGAGCCTGACCTGCAGAACCCCCGATACATTGTCACCGTCGCCGGCGTGGGCTATTCGTTCAGCACCGCATAGCAAAATTGGCATGCGCGCGGGCGTTTTGCCACGTCTTTGATACATTTTTTCCACAGCTTTTACACACCCATCGAGTATAATTACGCCTTGGAAATCGACCAGGCGCTTATGGTCGGTCGGTAGGCAGGAGCATGAGCATGTCCCCGGCATTCGGCCCGAACTATCAGCAAGGGGTATGGAACGACGATTGGTAGCGTCTTGCCCGTTTTGCCCGGGTACAAGTCGTTGAACCCTCTCTTGCCCCGAGCGAGTGCAGGGTTTTTATTGTGGCAGCATGTAGGGTCGGGTTTTCAATCCGACCCACCAAGAGTGGAAAAGGAGTTCACTGGAATGGACCAACTGAGCGTGATGGAAAACGAGGTACCAATCGAAGAACCCCCCGGTACGTGGCACCCTCCCCACCCGTGGGAGGATGTGCCCCCGGCCCAGTGGCATGACTGGCGCTGGCAGATGAGCCACCGGCTTGATACGGTGGAGCAACTGGCCCAGGTCATCAACCTGACGCCGGCTGAAGTGGCCGGCCTGTCGGCCCCGGACCATTTTCGCGTCCAGGTCACGCCGTATTTCGCCAGCCTGATGGACCCGGACGATCCTAGCTGTCCGATTCGCCAGCAGATCATCCCCACCGACCGCGAACTGGTCCCCTATGACGCCGAGATGAGCGACTCACTGAACGAAGACGCCCATTCGCCGGTGCCCGGCCTGGTGCATCGCTATCCCGACCGTGTGCTGATGCTGGTGACGACCCAATGCGCCAGCTATTGCCGGTTTTGCACCCGCAGCCGCATCGTGGGCGACCCCCACGCCCGGTTTGGCCGCCGCGACTATGACGCCCAGATCGACTATATCGCCCACACGCCCCAGGTCCGCGACGTGCTGATCTCGGGCGGCGACCCCCTGACCCTGGCGCCGCGCATCCTGGAAGACCTGCTGCGCCGCCTGCGGGCCATCCCGCACGTCGAGATCATTCGCATCGGCAGCCGGGTGCCTGTGTTCTTGCCCCAGCGCATCACGCCCGAGTTCGTGGGCATGTTGCAGCAGTTCCATCCCCTGTGGATGAACATTCACTTTAATCACCCCAAAGAGATCACGCCCGAGGTATCGGCGGCGCTGACGCTCCTGGCGAACGCCGGCATCCCGCTGGGCTCGCAGACCGTGCTGCTGGCCGGCGTCAACGACTGCCCCAACGTCATCAAAGACCTGGTGCACAAGCTGGTGCGCAACCGCGTGCGCCCGTACTACATGTACCAGTGCGACCTGGTGCACGGGGCCGGGCACTTTCGCACGCCGGTGGCCGTGGGCCTCAACATCGTCGAAGCGCTGCGCGGCCACACGTCGGGCTATGCCGTGCCCACCTATGTCATCGACGCCCCCGGCGGCGGCGGCAAGATCCCCATCATGCCCAACTATGTGCTCAGCCAGTCGCTCGACCGCGTGGTGCTGCGCAACTATGAGGGCTTTATCAGCGCCTATACCCAGTCCGACACGTATGCGCGCCACGACCCGCATACATGCCGGTCATGCCAGCAGCACCTCATGAATTCGGGCGAAGCCGGCCAGGAAGGGGTGCTTGGCTTGCTCAATGGCCACCAACTCGCCATCGCGCCCGAGGGCTTTGAGCGCACGCACCAGCGCCTCACGCGCGTGGACTGGGCACCGGTCAAGGCCGACCTGATCGGCCCGGCACCCGAGTTAGCCGCGCTCATGATTAATGACTATGTCTAGGGGGAACAAGATGCATGTAGCCTTGTTAGCGAACCTGAAAAAGAACGCGCCCAACTTGTCGGGCGTACTAGCAGACCGCTGGGATGACCTGGATTCGGAAGAGACCATACAGTCTATCACCCGGGCCCTGGAATCGGCCGGCCACCAGGTCACGTTCCTGGAAGGCGACGTCACACTCTATGACCACATTCGCCAAGTCAATCCAGACATTTGTTTCAACATCTGTGAGGGGCATCATGGCGACTCGCGGGAGGCGCAGGTGCCGGCCTTGCTGGAGATGCTGCGTATCCCGTACACCGGTTCCCAGGTGCTCACCCTGGCCCTGGCGCTGGACAAGCCCATGACCAAACGAGTGCTCACCTATCACGGCTTGCCCACGCCGGACTTTCAGGTGTTCGAGCGGCCGGACGAGCCGCTGGAGCCGACGATGCACTTTCCGCTGTTCGTCAAGCCGAGCCGCGAAGGGACCGGCATGGGCATCAGTGCCGAGTCTATCGTCCACGACGAAGAGCAATTGCGCGTGCAACTGCGGCGTATCCTGGCGCGCTATGACCAGCCGGTGCTGGTGGAACGTTTTATCGAGGGCCGCGAGGTCACGGTGGGTGTCCTGGGCAATCTGGTGACGCCGGTGGCCTGGCGTATTCCCGAAGATGAAGAAGCGCCGCGCGTGTCCCGGGGCCTGCACTTTTTCCCGCTCCTGGAAGTGGACATGGGTGCTTATCCAGAAGAAGAGGCCGGCGTCTATACCAGCCGCATCAAGGTGGAGTTGGCCCACGACTTTCACTACCTGTGCCCGGCGCCGCTGCGCGAAGACAAGGTGGCAGAGCTGAACTGGCTAGCCGCGGCGGTCTTTCGTGTGACCGGGTGCCTGGACGTGGCCCGCGTGGACTTTCGGCTAGACGCCCATGACGGCGACAAGCCTTATATCCTGGAACTGAACCCGCTGCCGGGTCTGAACCCGGGCTATTCGGACCTGTGCGTGGAGGCCGTGGCCGATGGTTGGACCTATGAGGCACTGATCAACGAGATCCTCAACCTGGCAGCCGAACGCTATGGGCTGATCTAGCGGTTGGCCCCGATGTTTTTCAAACAAGGTGCCAGGCATTTGTGTGCCTGGCACCTCACCAGTCATAGGGCGGCTATCACTAGCCGCCTTGTCGCTGGACGAAGAAAGTGTAGGTCGGGTTGCCAATCTGACCTGCTCCGAGCCATTTACGGGGGGATACCCTGAACCGCTTGACTCGCGCGCGTGCTGGCCGGCCGGTGCCGGCCGAATACCGCGCCAACTTTTTGCATCTATATCTGGACGTCGCCTGGTTTGGCGTGCTGGGCGGCAGCACGCTGGCCTTTGTAGCCGTGTTTGCCGCACGCCAGGGGGCCGATGCGCTGCAGATTGGCCTGTTGAGCGCCGGGCCGGCCATCGTTAACCTCATGCTGGCGCTGCCCACCGGCCGCTGGCTGGAAGGCCGGCCCATTGGCGTGGCGGTATTCTGGTCTTCGGTTTTTTACCGCGTTTTCTACCTGCTGTGGGTGCTGCTTCCGTCGCTGCTGTGGCCCCAGGCCCAGGTGTGGGCGCTGATCGGCTTTACGCTGCTCATGAGCGTGCCCGGCAGCGCCCTGGCCATTGGGTTCAACGCCATGTTTGCCTCGGCGGTGCCGCTGGAATGGCGCGGCCACGTGGTGGGGATTCGCAACGCCCTGCTGGCCGTGACCTATACGCTGACGACGCTGGTGTGCGGCCAGATTCTCCATGCGTTGCCGTTTCCGTTGGGTTATCAGGTGGTGTTTGGCATCGGCGCGCTGGGGGCCGGCATGAGCAGCCTGCATCTGTGGTTTGTAACGCCGCGTACCGCGCCGGGCGAGCGCACCGCACGCGGGCTGCGGGCCTTGCGCCGGGTACAGCAAGCCGGGACAGCAGCGCTCGCCACCGGCACCAGCATCCGCCAGCGCCTGCGGGTCGAGGTACTGCGCGGTCCCTACGGCAAGCTGATGGCCGTGTTGTTTGCCTTTCACCTGACCCAGTATTTGCCCCTTTCCCTGTTTGCCTTGTACTGGGTCAACTATTTGCACCTGTCCGACCAGGACATCAGCCTGGGCACGGCGCTGTTTTATGTGATGGTCTTTTTGGGGTCGTCGCGGTTTGACTGGGCAGCGCAACGGCTGGGCAACCAGCGCGTGACGGCCCTGGGCGCATTGTTCATCAGCGCGTACCCGGCGCTCCTGGCGGCTAGCCAGGGCCTGGCGTTGTTCCTGGTGGCCTCGGTGTTGGGCGGCCTGGGGTCGGCATTGCTGGGTGGCGCGCTCATCAACTATTTGCTGGAAAAGGCTCCGGAAAACGACCTGCCGGCGCATATGGCCTGGTACAACCTGACCCTCAACGCCGCCATCCTCATTGGCTCGCTGGTGGGGCCGTTCCTGGGCGAACACCTGGGCTTTACCGCCGCCCTGGCGCTGCTGGCGCTGTTCCGGGTGGGCACGGCCATCCTCATCTGGCGGTGGGAATAAGCTGCTATCGCAGGTCGGATGACAACCTGCCCACGACAAACGGGCCAACTCTTATGAGTTGGCCCGTTGTTTATGGGTGAGCTTGGGGCACGATGCCCCACGTCACGGGTTACGCCGGATAAAAGTACACGTCAGTGGGTTTGAACTTGCTCAGTCGCCGGAACCGCCCCTTGACCTTCATACCGATCCAGTCGAGGGTAGCCTCGTGGGGGTCCACGTCGATCAGGCGGCCCAGGAATAGGGTGTTCACGCCGGGGAACTCGATCTGGGCGAGCACAAAGGGGCACTCGGGCAGAAACTCTTCGCTGCCGAAATGGCACACGGTAAAGCCGTGAACCGTGCCTTCGGCCGGTATTTCCACCCAGTCGGTTTCCTGGCCGGTATACATGTCGTGCCCGCGCGGCGTGGCATAGGTATAGCCCGTGTCCGGCTCGCGGCTCACGAGCAGGTGCCCAGCGGCCAGGCCGGCGAAAAAGGGCGAGTCCTGGGCATACGAGTGCAGGTACGTGACGCTATATGGCTGCTCGATGAGGATCGGCGTCATCTTTTTCAGGTTAGCCAGGGCCTCTTGATCCAGTTCGGTGGGAAAGGGCACGCTGTGCAGGATATAACCGCCAAAGGTTTCTTCCATCTTGTCTGCCATCTAGTTCTCCTTTTCCAAGATGCTGACCGTGACATAGGTGCCGGTGCCGGCGTGGCTGTGAATGGCACCGCGCTTGGCGTCGGGCACCTGGAGTTTGGGATCAGCAAAGTGCTTGGCGATGGTGCCCTGACATTGCCAGATGGCAAACACCGCTTGCATGAGTCCGGTGGCACCCACCGGGTGCCCGCAGGCAATCAGGCCGCCGCTGGGGTTGACCGCGCAGACTGGGGCCTCGGGCAGATCGAGTCCATAGTCGACACCGGGCATGAATGCCTTGCCGCTGGCGGCAAAGGGGCCGCCTTCGCCATAACGACACAGCCCCATGTCCTCATAGGTCTGGATCTCGGAGCTGGTATAGGCATCGTGCAGTTCCACAAAGTCGATCTCGTGCAGGGGGTCGGTGATGCCGGCGTTGGCATAGGCCTGGCGAGAGGCCATGCGCCCGGCCCGGAACGAGTGGATGCCTGGATAGCGAAAGCCCTCGTCCCACAGGTGCTGGTAATAGGCGCGGGTTTCGGCCGTGTCTTCGTTGGGCAGCAGGTTGTATTTGAGGAAATCCTCATAGCTCTGGTGCGGTCGGTCGGCCATGCGCATGGCATCGGTGCCACGCCCAATGCCGGTGACACGCACACGGGGGATGGACCGGCCGCTGGCCTTTTCCAACTTACGCAGGCCGTCTTCGCTGCACAAGATGGTGGCCGCGGCGCCATCAGACA
Organism: Chloroflexota bacterium; assembly: GCA_018823415.1. GTDB lineage: Bacteria > Chloroflexota > JAHJIN01 > JAHJIN01 > JAHJIN01 > JAHJIN01. The sequence goes on from JAHJIN010000537.1 coordinate 19,631, forward strand.
TCACACAGATGTCAAGCCGGGTGAGGGGCCAGGCTACCATGGGGGCGTTGCGCACGTCTTCGATCGTGAGTTTCTGGCGTTTCTGGGCATAGGGGTTATGGTAGGCGTTCATGTGGTTCTTGACCGAGACGTGGGCCATTTGCTCCGGCGTGGTGCCAAACTCTTTCATGTGGCGGGTGACCATCATGGCGTAATAGCCCGAATAGAACCCGCCCACCGGATAGTCAAAGCTTATATCCGAGGCCAGCGCAATGAACTCGTTGCCCTTCCAGGTGGCCACATGGCTCATGGTCTCAAAGCCATAGGCCAGGCACACGTCCATATAGCCCGACGCCACAGACTTCCATGCCTCCTGGAAACAGATGCCGCCAGTGGCCCCGCCGCCTTCGACCCGGTGGCTGGGCTTGGGGCACATGCCCAAATAGTCCTGGGCCATGATGGCCGCCATGAGTTGCCGGGTAAAATGGTCTGAGAAATAAGAGGCGACGGTGCCATCCACGATTTCGAGAAACTGGGGATGAGTGAGGCCTAGATCGGCCAGGGCGTAATCATACGCCTCTTTGACCAAGGCCGGAAAGGTCTTGTCTGGGCGGGCCTTGGCGAATTTGCTCACCCCGCCAGATACAGCGTACACTGGTCGCATAACGTTTTTTCCTCCTTGTGTGTGACAATAGCGATGATCTTCTTTGACAAGTCGCATCACGTCATTGGGAGCCGGGGATCACCTCCTTTCGGTGCGGGACATCGGGCGCGAATGAAATCATCCACAGCGCGCCACACGGCCTCGCGCTCGCTGTCCACGGTGATGGCGTGGCCCGAATTGTGGAGCACGCGCAGGACCTTGTCAGCGCTGCCCAGGTGGTCATAGATGAACTGGCCGCTTGCCGGGGGGATGTGCCGGTCGCCGGTACTCTGGATGATGAGCGCCGGGGCCGTGACCCGGGGCAACGCTTGGCGCATCCGGCCGATGAGCCGGTTCAGCTCTACCACACAGGCCGTGGGGGTACGCGGATAGGAACACAGCCGGCCGGGGGCCGCCTGGTCGGTCAGGTCGGTGGTGGGCACGCTGTTCGACGGCACCCACCGCATCACGTGGCGCAGCGCCGGCAACAGCCGCACGCGCCAGTCGACCAGGTGTGAGGGTGTGGACAGGGCCACCACGCCGGCCACCGAGTACTCGCTGGCCAGGATGAGGCTGATGACACCGCCCATGCTCAGGCCAGCCACAAAAACCGCGTCGCACTCGGCCTGCAGGCGGTGCAGGTCAGCCTCGGCCGCGCCCAGCCAGTCGGCGGCGCCGGTGATAGCCATATCTTCGGGCGATGTGCCGTGGCCGGGCAAAAGCGGCCCGCGCACGGTATAGCCTTGCGCGGCCAGATATTCGCCCAGGCCGCGCATTTCGGGCGGACTGCCCGTAAAGCCATGAACCAGCAGGCAGCCCACCGGCCCGCCGGGAAAATAAAAGCTGGTCAGGTCCAGGTGTGGATTCCAGGCCACGGGTTGTCTCCATGCGTGTGGTTAAATGCCACTGCCTGGCGAGTCCCAGGCAGTCAGGCAGGGTCAGATTGTTGTTGGCGCAACAGGTCAGCGACGAATAGCAGGCCGGCGATGCTCTTGGCATCGCGAATCTCGCCGCGTCGGACCTGTTCCACCGCCTGGTCCAATGGCAGATGCAACACCTCGATGCACTCGTCCTGCTCGGCGCAGGCGGCAACCGGGTGCAAATCTTGGGCCAGGTACAGATACATGTGCTCGCTGGAATAGCCTGGCGTGGTATAAAATGTGGTCAGGCTGCGCAGTGTGTCGGCGCGATAGCCCGTTTCTTCTTGCAACTCGCGAAAGGCGCAATCCTCCGGGTTTTCGCCCGGTTCGAGCGTGCCGGCCGGCAGTTCTAGCAGCGCGCGTTCCACCGGCTTGCGATACTGCTGCACCAGGAGCACCTGGCCCTCGTCGTCCAGGGCCACGATGGCTACCGCGCCTCGGTGCCCTACGATCTCGCGCGTGGTGACTCGCCCGCTGGACAGGCGTACCCGGTCGACGCGGAGTCGCAGCGTGCGGCCACTGTACACCCGCTTGGTAGAAATGGTCGCCTCTTCGCCCACCCAATCCTCCTACGCTGGTGGATGCGTGTGATTTCCATCTGCCATTATACACCGGAACGCGCCAGATGGAAAGACCCACCATGATTGACAGCCCTGAAACGTTTGTGCTATACTAGCCCTACTGCTTTCAAGAGTGATAGGAGAAACGCAATCTATGCCCGTTACAAGACCAGTCGTTATGGTTTTGACCTGGACCATGCTTTGGCTGCTCCTGGCGGCATGTGTCCCCGCCGGCCCGGTGCCTGTCACCGTCGAGTGGACCACGGCATCTGAGGTGGATCACGCCGGGTTCAATCTGTATCGTGGTGATGGGCCGGATGGCCCCTGGATCAAGCTGAATCAAAACCTGATCCCCCCGGCCGGCGATCCCATCGTGGGGGGGCAATATTCGTACGTGGATGAGACGGCGGAAGCGGGCCGCACGTACTATTATTTACTGGAAGATGTCTCGGTGGGCGGCGGCACCACCCGACACCCACCCATTCAGGTGGTGGCCGGCCCGGCCGGTGGCTGGACCGATCTGCTCTGGGGTGGGGTGGCCGGGCTGGGCCTGGCTGCCGCCATCCTGGTGGGGTGGGGGTTGTGGGCGCGCTGGCGCCGCTCAACGTGATGTCCAATGCCAAGTGATTCCTGGAGGTGATGAAATGCCCAAGTCTGTCAATCGTCATGCAATCTGGATGCTGGTCGCCGCGGCGGTGCTGCTGGCCGTGGTCCTGACCGGGTGCGACAGCGCGCCGGTGACGCCGCCTGTCACGCGTGCGCCGGGGACGCCGTGGCCGTCCGTCATCATTCCTACGGTGGGCGGCACGCCGGTGCCCAGCTATGAGGCCAAAGAGGCCATCCAGACCTATGCCAATCAGACGCTGGGCGTCAACGTGCAAGTGATCCTGGCCGGTGGACGCGAGGGAACGGTGACGCTGCCGGTCAATGCCGAGACCAGCGTAAACGCGGCCACCAGCCTGGCCGGTGTGACCTACTGGGGCGTGCTGGAGAACGGTATCGCCTCGGTAAGCCTGGGCGAGGGCGACATCAGCGGGGACCTGCAGGCCGACATCAATGCCGCGTCGCTGGGAGCCTTTGCCCTGGGGCAAACCGCTGCCATGCCGGCTGACGAGGCTGCGGCGCTGGCGCTGGTCAAGGGCACGTACCCGGGCGTGGTCAACATGAACTATCAGGCGTACGCCGTAGAGGGCAGCACGTTTGCGTTCTATGCCTACGATGCTTCCACCCAGGCCATTGACCCCAAGACCAAGCAAGTCATCATCGTGGGGCGCGCCGTGGCCGCCGGCGTGAGCCCGGGCGTGCAAGAGGGGCGCATCATCGTCTGGGTCATCGTGGGGAACGGCACCTTTACCAGCGCGATCCAGAAATAGCAAGACGCTGTCACGAAAAACGCTGTCACGAAAATCGGTTGAATGGTGGGCACGCTGCGCGTGGCAATTTGCCCACCGTTGCAAAGGAGGCCACGCTTGTCTGCTCGTTCCAGAAAGCGGCGTAGCCAAAAATCCGGGTTATCGCTCAATCCGCCGGTGGCGCTGGCGATCCTGCTGGCCGTGGGGTTGGTCACGTGGCAACTGGATACGCACGTGCGGTTGACCTTGATGTGGGTGGTGCAGATTGGGGTACTGTTTGTGTCTGCCGGTCGCCAGCCACTCAAGCTGGACTATCGGCCGGCAGACATGGCCCGGGGCACGCTCATAGGCCTGGTGCCGGGGCTATTGGTCTTGCTTCTGTTCAGCGGGTTCATGCGCACCCTGGTGACCAACCTGTACCCCGGCAGCGACACGGCCGCCGTCTTTCAGCAGGCGGTGCTCATTGCCGCGCCGGTGGAAGAGCTGTTCTTTCGTGGGTTTGTCCAGGAGCGATGGAATGTGTGGGCCGGCATCGCGAGTTACGCGGCGCTGGGCGCGCTTTGCTTCTTGCCCACCACGCTCCAGTTCCCTCTCGTGCTCGTGACGGTGGTGGGCGGCTGGACAGCGATGGGGGCCTTGTTCGCGTATGTGAGCCGGGTCTATGGACTGGCCGCGGCCGTGGTGGCGCATGCCGGTGTCGCCACGCTTTTGCTGGTGATGCCCCTGGTCCTGCGAGACATGGGATTGTAATCAAGAGGCCTTGGTTATCTCACAACATGACCGGCGGCCGCTTGTCGTAGAGATATTTGAGTTCGTCCAGGGCCTCACCGTAGCGCATCTCTAGCACGGCCGGGTCGGTGCTTTCGGGCTCGTTGTGCATGGTCACATAGGGCACGGACAGGCCGTGGATGCTCAGGTACCCGGCCGGCTTGGCGCCCGTCAGTTCGCGCCAGTCGTCGGCGCGATAGATCGAGTACATGGTGTCCACCGGGACAGAATGGGCCAGGATGCTGTCCGGTTGATCCTCGTCGTAGCGATCCCGGTTGCGCCGGAGCGATTCCTCAAAGCTCACGTCAATGTACAGGATGGCTGCCTGCGCCAGCACTTGCTGGCTCAGCCGCCCCAACGCCTGGCGATAGGCTGCCTCACCGCCCCGCGAGAACTCGATGAGCACCGTGTGATCGTGGTAATAGGCCGGCCCTTGCGCCAGAAAACGATCGGCAATTACCTGGTTGACCTTTTCGATGAGAAAAGACCACAGGATGTCGTCCGTGACCATATAGCCGCCGGTGTCTGACGGCGCAGAGACCTGGCGGGGACGCCCCAGCCGCTCCCAGATATCATCCTCCTCGAACTTGGCCCACAGGAACACAAAGTCGTCCACCACCTGAAACTCACCCAAATGATAGCGTGCCACGCGCTCGTCTGGCGGCACGTGCGTCATAAAGTCGATGAATTCGGACTTGCCGCAGGCCGGCCGGCCCAGGGCCACCAGGTGGTCAAAGGTTTCGCTCATTCATCCCCTCCCTCCCGTGTCAGCCGGGGCTTGCAGATGATCTCGTGAATGCGCAGGTCAAAGAACGTTTGCGCGTTGGCCGGCGTGAGGACCAGGGCCGTGTCGGCGCCCCGGCCGGTCCCACCGATGGCGATGGCCTCGCGGTCTGTGCGCACCAGGCCGGCGTCGGCGGCCATGAGGGCGATTTCGACAGCCACCTTGACACCCTGGCCCAGGGTACGCAGCGTGTAGGCCATGATCTCGTCCACCTGGTACGTGTCCAGCTTTTTCCGGACGGCCCGGCCCACGCCGCCAAAGGCGTGCTGTGCCGTGAGGATGCATGCGCCCCGGGCCTCGATGGCCGCGCGGTGCTCATCGGTCAGCTCTTGAAAATCGGGCCGGGCAAAGCCGGTGGAATGCGTCACCACCACCAGGTTGTAGCCCTGAAACAACTCGGCGGCGCGGGCGCCGGTTTCGCCGCGCGTCGTCGCCACGAGTATGTCCCGAACGCCCAGGGCCTCGGCGCGGGCCAAGGCCAGGCGCAAGGTTTCCTCGGTGCAGTCCGGGCCGCGCGCGTCAAAATACGTGCTCTGGATCACGGTCATGATGCTGCCTCCCTGCTGGCTTGCGCCCGATGTACAGCAGATGCCGGGAAGCCCCTACCATGGACGGCTGGGTGCTGACCTCGTACAGGAGGTCCAGCCAGGCGCGGCGGCGGTCCCCTTCCAGCACGTTATAGCTCTCGTCGTCGGACGAGATGCCCGGCTCCACGCCGGCCACCCGCACCGTCTCGAAACCATCCGCCTCGTGTAGCGGCGCAATCTCGTCCACCGTGGCGAAATAGCCGCGAAAGCCGCCCCGGGGCCAATGGTCCGGGTCATACCCGCACTCTACGATGGAACGCACCTCGGCCTGGTCCTCAATCCAGTCGGGGACCTTTTTCATCAGGTCGCCCAGGATGCCAAACCGACTGATGGATGCCGTGAACACCATTCCCCCCGGGCGCAGCACGCCGAATATCTGCCGCAGGACCAGTCGCCGGTCGCTCTCATGGATGAGGTGGTACAGCGGCCCCATCACCAGTGCCGCGTCGAATGCCTGGCCGTGCAGCGCGCCCAGATCGCGGGCATCGCCCACCAGATAGGTCACGCGGTCGCTCAAGCCGGCCTCGGCCAGCCGGGCCTGCGATAGCGCGGTTAGGGCCGCCGACAGGTCGAACGCCGTGACGGTATAGCCACGCTGGGCCAGTTCCAGGGTGTAGCGACCGCTGGCCGCGCCGACCTCCAGAATGTGGCCCCCGGCCGGCAGACAGGCGGGTGGCAGATAGGCATCCAGGTAGCGCCAGGTCAGCTCGTATTCGAGCTGGTGACGTACCAGCCGGTCGTCTTCCTGCTCAGGTTTGGCCTCGTACAGGTCCTTGATGTCGCTGATGTCGTCTACGCCGGGCATGCCATTTCTCCCGACCGCTGACCACCGACCACCGAACCCTGCGGTCGGCCGTCGGCGGTCGGTTATTTGGTCCTGCCCTCAACCGTGATGCGCCCGGTGCTCAGGGTGATGGCAGTGAACCGGAATGGTTGCGTGTCCAGGCCGGCCAGGATGGCAGCCAATTGCTGATTGAGTTGCTCTTCCACGCCGCCGGGCAGCGGGA
>JAHJIN010000538.1 GCA_018823415.1 Chloroflexota bacterium
AGTCTCGTAAAGTCGTACCGATTGCACGTTAACAAATGTCTCAAAAAGTCGTACCGCCCTGGTTGACCCCGGCCCAGAACCTGCTATCCTTGTCTGAGGTGACGAATCTCTGACCAGGAGAGTAGCAATGACCTTGAAAGGACGAACGACTACCCTCGCAGAACGAATCGAAATCAGTGAGCGCTGGCAAGCTGGGCAGAACGATCCCGAGATCGCAGCCGCGATGGGGTTGCGGGTTGCGACAGTCCGCAAATGGCGGCGCAGATACCAGCAGGAAGGGCGCACTGGTCTGACCTCCCAGATGGGGCGGCCTGCTACTGGGGCCTTGGGTCAGTTTCCTGTTGAAATTCGCGATAGCATTCGCGACCTGCGGGAGGCCCACCCGGGCTGGGGGCCGATCACCATCCGGCTCGAACTGACCGCGGAGCGCCGCGCTGCGGGCCAGCGGTGGCCCAGTCGGCCGCGGATCGCCGCTTTCCTGAAACAAGAGGGTTTGACGCGCCAGTATGAACGGCATAGCGAACTGCCCCAACCGCCAACTGGAGACCCGCAACGCGCCCATGAGGAGTGGGAAATGGATGCCCAAGGCGTGGTTCAAGTCGCTGGGCTCGGGGCGGTTTCGATCATCAATATCGTCGATCTCTGCAGCCGTGTGAAAGTCGAGAGTTGGCCTTGCCTGGACACGTCTCATCCGAATACGCTGGATTATCAACTGGTGCTGCGGCGCGCCTTCGCGACCTATGGGTTGCCCGAGCAGATTAGTCTGGACCATGATAGTGTTTTCTTTGACAACGCCAGCGCTTCGCCCTTCCCCAGCCTGCTCCATATGTGGCTCCTGGCCCTGGGGATCAACGTGCGCTTCATCACCGACCGTCCGCCCACGGAGCACAGCGTGATTGAGCGAGACCATCAGACCGTCGCCCACCAAGCTGTCCAGGGCCAGACGTTCACGGATGGCCCCGCCTTGCAGACCAGCCTGGCCGAGCGGCTCGATTTCCTCAACACCCGCTTTCCTTCTCGGACCGGGGCGGGTCAAGCGCCCTTGGTCGCCCATCCCGAGGCGCAGCACTCTGGACGCCCCTATCGTCCCGAATGGGAGGAAGCTATGCTGGACCTGCACCGCGTGTACGAGTATCTGGCTCAGGGCCGTTGGTTTCGCCGCACCAGTGCAGTAGGGCAATTCTCACTGGGCGCGCAGCGCTACGGCCTGGGCCGAGACTGGGCCAATCAAACCCTGGAAATCACCTTTGCTGCCTCAACCCAGGAACTGAAATGCCTGTCGGAGGATGGTCAGCAAGACACCCACCTGCCGATCCAAGGGCTGACGAAATCCAATCTGATGGGCGAGTTGAGCCCCCTGGTTTCGACACCCGTCTACCAACTGGCATTGCCGTTTTCGCCAGATGCCTGGCGCGAGATGATGCTGGCCCGCGACTTAATCGGTACGACTTTGTGAGACTTTGCTCGGTACGACTTTATGAGACTCGACAGATCTTTATTCACTAGATCCAGGATACTGGCAACGTCCAGGTACTCGGCACACCAGCCTCGGTGCCACACCTGGGATTCAGCGGGCGGCCAGGAACCTAACCAGAGACCGCCCACTTCTCTCAAGCTCACAGTGACCCCCAGGTATTCCTGCCACATCTCCTGAAGTATCTGCGCCCGTCGGCGCTCAGTTTCGTCAGGGCCAAAACAGGTAGGCGCCCCCACCAAAAAGCGCACGTCTGGGAATCCCTTGCCATCCGGGTACCCGGCCAGAGCCAATTCTGTACGTGCGCGTTGTGGATCAAAGAGCGAGTTTGATTGTGCAACGCCGGACCAACCAGGAAAAGTAGGCGGAGAGAATGTGTCGATGGGCAGCCGCCCATCTCCCAGCTTATTCGCGAGGGCCTGGCGGTCGATGGCAAAGGAGAACGCCCGCCGGACGTGAACGTTGTCAAACGGTGGGCAGGTGGTATCAAAGACATAGTAAAACACACAGGATGCCGGCTGGACATGTCGCTCCCGGTCATACGCGCGAGTGCGAGCATCGAACTCGGGATCGGGAAACACCCACGCATCATCTCGGGTGGAGGCCAACACGATAGTATCCAGCGTTCCTGCCCCATACAAGGTCAGTGCCGCATCCTCGTCCACCGTGACACACTCGACTCGCTCGATCTGTACGGCGTCGGCGTCATAGTACAGGGGGTTCTTTTCCAGGATCAGATGTTTGTCATGTTCCCACTCGGTTAACACATACGGCCCGTTGGTGACCAGGTGTCCCAGTGCTGACCACTGTGCCCCGTGTAACTCGACGATCCCACGAGGCACCGGCAGCGCCAGGATGGCCGGCAGATACGCCGCCGCACGCTCCAAAGTGAACCGTACCGTGTAATCGTCCAGGGCTGTCACACCCAGGGTCTTGATGTCGTAGGTGCCGGTGATGGGTGTGGTGTTGATGGCCTCGGCGTTCTGGATGAGGTAGAGCACATAGGCGTTGTAGTTTTCTGTCTTGGGGTCCACCGCCCGGCGCAGACTGTACACTACGTCATGGGCGGTAACCGGCCCCAAGGTCACCGAGCGCCTCATATCCGGATGATAATACACCCACTGAACGTCGGAGCGCAGATGGAAGGTATATACCTGGCCGCCGTCACCAATGTCCCAATGCGTTGCCAGGTCCGGAACCGGCTCGCTGGTCTGCGGGTCGTAGGCGGTGAGGCCGACAAAGAGCTGCCGGGCCACGTCCGTCTCGTCAGCAGAGTAAGCGTAGGCCGGGTCGATGCTGTCCGGCTCCCAACCCAGGTTCCAGTGCAGGGTGACCGGCGGGCGGGGGGTGGGTGTAGGCAGGGGCGTGGGGGTTGACGTGGGGGCCGGCGTCACGGTGGGCGCCGGGGTAGGTGTGGGCGCCGGCTCGCAGACGAGTCCGCCGGCCAGCAGAAACGAAATCAATAAAAGACACAAGCCCCGGACACGCATGGCTCCCCTCCTCCAAAAGAAAACCTTCCGTGTGACTGGTGCTGCCCTATATACCGCGCCAGTCAACAGAAGGTTCATTTATGTGGTGGAGGGTGAGACTATGTGGCGCGTTCCACGGCCAGGGCCACGAACTCGCCCCGGGTGTTGCGCAGGGGCCAGAACCGCAATACCTCGTCCTCCTGGCAATCCTCGCGGAGCGACTGGCCGGCGTCTCCCCGCAAATAGAGCCGGGCCTCCTCCGGCGAATCCCGGTGTGAGAGCCGGCACATCGTGAACGTGTCCCCCATGATCACCGGGATATAGACGTGCTCGCCCAGCGGTGACAGCGGCAGCGCGGACCACGCCTCGGACGGGATGGTGACAAAGGATTTGGACAGGTAGACCGGCCGCAAGGGGATGTCGAAGCAAATCGTCTCGTCGCGGGCCAGCACATCCAGCCAATAGAGCGTGGCCGGTTTGGTTTCCAGCCGCACGCCGGGCAGTGCCAGGAGCAGTGCCGTCACCAGGTTCGCGTCCAGGTCGGGTACCAGCGTCTCCAGATCCACCAGCGCCAGTTGGCCGCGCTCTTGCAAGCGGTGGCGAGCGGCCTCCAGCCCGCGCCAGGGCAACAGGATGTCGGCGTCATTACCGGGGGCCACCTGCACGCCCTCGCCTGATAGGGCCTTGATGTGCAGCCGCTGCCGTGAGCCAGGGAGCGGCACCTGCTGGCCGACCAGCCGGGCCAGGGCGGCACGCCACCCGGTCGCCGAGTCCGGGGCGGCCTCGGCCGGCAGCATTGCCGGGAGGCCCGTGAGGTCTCGTTCCGGGGCCTGGTCGCCCATGCCGGCGGCAAAATACAGCAGCCGGCCGTCGTCCATGGTCACGGTCAGCGATTGTCGGTGCGGCGTGGGCGGCGCGGACCATGCCAGCACCTCGGTGATGGTGCCAGTGCCGGCCGGTCCCAGGTCCAGGCGCTCGCCAACGGCAAATGTCACCTGGGGGTCATACGATCGCATTGGGGCAGCTTGGTCGCCAGTTTTGGTCATTTGTTCGTTCTCCCTATGGGCATTTGATCCGGGGCCTCATTATAGCCGGTTTCGGCGTGGAATGCAAGGTCGATCCGCGCGTCGCACGCCCGCACGCCCTTTGCAACACTTCCCGGATCAGCTATAATAAGCCTGGACATGACATTGCCAGAGGAGATGTCTACCGATGACCCCCGCAGACCGTTTCACACCCCCCTGGACCGAATCGCCACCCCCGGCCGGTTCCTGTCGCGCCCTGCTCAAGTGGGGTAGCCCGGCCGAGTTCAAGCACCCCAACCGCCGCCTGTACGAGCTGATGAAGCAGACCTTTGGCCTGACAGACGACGATTTTGCTGTGCGCACGAACACCGGCGAAATGCCGGTCCACGTGGACCAGCCGTGTCGCCTGTCGCCGGAGGTGCTGGCCGGGCTGCGAGCCATCGTGGGCGACGAAAACGTGGCGACCGAAGACCTCTCGCGCGCCGCCGTGTGCTATGGTAAGACCATGACCGACGCGCTGCGCCTGCGGGCCGGCGTCATCGAGAACCCGCCGGATGCCGTGGTGCATCCCCGCCACGCCGACGACGTGCGCCAACTGGTGCGCTTTTGCGACGAGCAGCGCATCCCGGTGACGGTCTTTGGGGCCGGGTCCGGCGTGACCAGGGGCTCGGAATGTGTGCGCGGCGGCATCACGCTGCACATGGGCACGCACATGAACCGCATCCTTGCCGTGGACCCGGTCAACCAGACGGTAACAGTGGAGCCGGGCATCCTCGGCCCGGCTCTGGAAGAGGCGCTGAACGACGCCCCGGCGCGGTTCGGGTCGCCGCATCGCTACACCTGCGGCCACTTTCCCCAGTCCTTCGAGTATTCCACCGTGGGCGGCTGGGTGGTGACGCGGGGGGCCGGCCAGAACTCGACCTATTACGGCAAGATCGAGGACCTGGTCCTCTCGCAAAAGTACGTCACGCCGGTGGGCGACATTGTCACACTGGACGTGCCGGCCCAGGCCACCGGTCCCGACATCGACCAGATCATGATGGGCTCCGAGGGCACCTATGGCATCCTGGTGGAAGCCACGCTCAAGGTCTATCGCTATCGGCCCGAGGGCCGGCAGCGTTTTAGCTTTGTCTTTCGCGATTGGGAGTCCGGCGTGGCGGCCTGCCGCGAGATCATGCAGGGCGAGTTTGGCTATCCTTCGGTGTTCCGGCTCTCTGACCCGGAAGAGACCGACGTGGCCTTCAAGCTCTACGGCGTGGAGGACGTGCCCCTGGCGGACGCGTTCCTGACTCAGTTGGGCTACCGGCCGATGGAGCGCTGCCTGCTCCTGGGTCACACCGACGGCGACTCGGCCTATGGCAAGCTGGTCAAGCGCCAGATCGGGCGCATCTGCCGGCGCTACGGCGCGCTCACTACCACCGGCTATGTGACCAAACGCTGGGAACACGGCCGCTTTCGCGACCCGTACATGCGCGAGGACCTGGGCGATTTTGGCATCATGCTGGACACGTTGGAATGCAGCGTGAAGTGGTCCAACCTGCATCGGGTCTGGGAAAGCGTGCGCGAGGTCTGCCACTCGCGACCGCGCACCATCTGCATGACCCACGCCTCGCACTTTTACCCCCAGGGCGCCAACTTGTATTTCATCTTTATCGCCCGGATGGAGACCCTGGACGAGTACCTGGCGTATCAGGCCGGCATCTTGGACGCCATCCGGGCCGCCGGGGCCACCATGAGCCACCATCACGGCATCGGCCGGCAGACCGCCCCCTGGCTGGAGGGCCAGATCGGTACGAACCAGCTCGAGGTGTTCCGTGCCCTCAAGCGGCATTTTGACCCGCACAACATCATGAACCCGGGCGGCACCCTGGCGCTGGATTTGCCGCCGGAGGAACGGCGATGAAAAACCAATCCCCTATACCCAATCTCCAATCTCCCACGCCCGAATTCTCGCCGGCGACGCGGCAAGCCAACCTGGAACGCATGAACCGAGAAACATTCGACGTGCTCGTCATCGGCGGGGGGATCACTGGGGCCGGCGTGGCCCGGGATGCGGCGCTGCGCGGTCTGTCAGTGGCGTTGGTGGAAAAGGGCGATTTTGCCTCCGGCACCAGCAGCAAAACGTCGCGAATGGTGCACGGCGGCCTGCGGTACGTGGCCCAGGGTCAGTTTGGCGTGGTGGCGGAATCGTGCGTGGAGCGCGACCGGCTGTGGCGGCTGGCCCCGCGCCTGGTCTGGCCCACGCCGTTCACCGTGCCGGCCTACCAGCGCTCCCAACGTGACCTCTTGCTGGGCCGGGTGGCCATGTGGCTCTATGACGCCCTGTCCCGGTTCCGTACCTACCGGCGGCACCGCATTCTGAGCCCGGAGCAAGTCACGGCGGCAGAGCCGGCCATCAGCCAGGACCGACTGGTGGGCGGCGTGGTTTATTACGACTGCCGTGCCAACGACGCCCGGCTGACGCTGGCGGTCGTCCAGTCCGCGCACGAGCATGGTGCGGTCGTCGCCAACCACGCCGAGGTGCTGGCCCTGCTAAAGGAGGACGGCCGGGTTGCCGGCGCCGAGGTCGTGGACTGTACCACTGGCGAGCGCTTCACCGTGCGCGCCTGCGTCACGGTCAACGCCACCGGGGTCTGGTCGGACCGCGTCCGGCAGATGGATGACCCGGGTGCCAGCCCCATGATGGCTCCCAGTCGCGGCACCCATATCGTGGTGCCCCACGCCCGCCTCGGTATTCGAGATGGGGTGGCGTTCACCGGCGCCGGCCGGACCCGCTTTGCCTTGAAATGGGAAGATACGTGCATCATCGGCACCACAGACCCCGAGCACGCCGGCGACCTGGACCGGGTCGCCCCCTCGGCGGCAGAGGTAGACGAGCTCTTGGCCGCAACCAACGAAGTCTTTCATGCCAACCTGACGCGCGACGAAGTGATCAGCACCTATGCCGGCGTCCGGCCCCTGGTCTTGGAAGAGGGCAAGAGCGCCTACCAGGTATCCCGGGCCCACAAGCTCACGGAAAGCGCCGCTGGGCTGCTCACCATCGCCGGGGGCAAGCTCACCACCTATCGCCGGATGGCCCAGGACACGGTGGACCGGGTGGTCCGCAAACTCCAGGACGAGTTCGGCGTCCGGGCCAAGCGGGGCTGCCAGACGGCACACGCACCGCTCACAAGCGTCCCATTCGACTGGGACGCCGCGACCAATGATCTGGCGGCGCGGTATCCTGGGTTCGATCAGGATGTGTTGGCGCATCTGGCCCGGGCCTACGGACCGGGCGCCGACGTGGTGCTGGAATCGGCCCGGGAAGACCCGGCGCTGGGCGAGCGCCTCGTTCCCGGGCTGCCGTATATCTGGGCTGAGGCGCCGTATACGGTGCAGCACGAGATGGCCTTGACGCTGGACGACGTGTTGATCCGCCGGATGCAGGTCTTTTACGAGGACCGGGACCAGGGCCTGGGTGCGGTCGAACGGGTCGCCGCGCTCATGGCGCGCTATCTGGGCTGGGACCCGGCCGAGGTGGAACGGCAACTGGCCGACTATCGCCAGCAGGTGGCCCTCTCGCGGGCCTATCGCGAGGGCAAGTCATAGCGTTCACGCCCACCATTCTATCAAACCTCCGGGGTTTCGCAAACCTCGGAGGTTTCGTGTTAAAAGGTCTTGACAAACGGGGCCGGGGGCAGTATAATGACTCTAGAACATATGTTCTAGGACGAGGAGTTGGGGCGACGATGGGGGGACCGGCGTGCAAGATCGTCTGGAGCGGCAGGCAGACACCATCGAGTGGGTACTGGCGACGCATCGCGTCCAGGCCCAGGTGGCCGGGGGCACCGTTGGCCCGCGCCTGGTGCGCTTTTATCTGTGCCCAGCCCCGGGTGTGCGTGTTAGTCGCCTGATGGCCCTGGCAGAGGAACTGGCCTTGGCGCTGGACGTTTCGGCCTGTCGGGTTACGCGCCAGGGCGGCCAATTGGTCCTGGAACTGCCCCGCGCTGATGCCCCGTTGGTCCGCTTGCATACCTTGAACCAACTCCTGGACGAGGTGCCGCGCGAAACGGCCCTGCTGGGTCTGGATCAGGAGGGTCGCGTGCTGGGCGTGCGGTTGAGCAGCCCCGATGTGGTCCATATCTTGATCGCCGGCACCACCGGGTCTGGCAAGACCGCCCTGTTGCAGGCCCTGATCTTGTCGCTGGCTCAGCACAACCCCCCTGCGGCGCTGCAACTGGTGCTTATCGATCCGCAGGGCCGCGGCCTGGGCGCCCTGGAGGCATTGCCCCACGTGCGCAACCTGGCGACCGAACACGACGAGAGCCAGGCGATCCTGGCGGGCCTGGTGGTCGAGTTGGAGCAGCGGGCGCGACGCCAGGTGGCGTATCCCCGGGTCATCGTCGCCATCGACGAGTTGGCTGATGTCCTTGGTCCCACCGCCGACAGCATTCAAGAATCGCTGACCCGGCTGGTGAGCCGCGGCCGGGGAATGGGGCTGCACGTGGTGGCAGCCACGCAAAAGCCCACCGTGGCGGCCGTGGGTAGCCTGGTGCAGGCCAACTTTCCCACCCGCATCGTGGGCCGGGTCGCCAGTGCCGCCGATGCGCGGGTGGCAGCTGGGCGCGGCGGTCTGGGGGCCGAGAGCCTGCTGGGGCGCGGCGACTTTTTACTGGTGAGCGGGGGCCAGGTGGTGCGCTTTCAGGGTGCCTATGAGGACCCGGCTGCGCTGCGGGAGGCCGCCCAGCGCGTGACGGCGCTAGAGCACTCTGGTTCACCGGCCGCGTTGGGCACCGGGACCACCGGCCTGGGGCAGCGCGTGCGGCAAGCGGTCCAGCACGGCTGGCAGATCGTCAAATAAGCGAGGTAGATCATGGGATTGGGTGTATGGTTCCGCGAGGACATTGCGCATGTGCTGTGCGGCGTGGGCGACGGCGTCGAGTCAATGGTAGCGCGGCAGGGTTTGCAGGACGCGACCGAGGCGGCGTATGTGGCCGGCTATCGGGCGGCCCTGCGCGCCGTGGCGACGGGCCTGGGCCTGCTGGCCTGCGAGATTGGGCCGACCGGGGGCCTGTTGATGGAGCGTGCCCGCCCGGCGCGCTGGGAAAAGCCCGACCTGCCAGTCTGGCATTGGTCGGAGGAGGGTGAGTCATGAAGCAAGCATTGATCCTGGGCAGCATCTTGTTCGCGGTGGCGCTGGCCGTGGTGGTGGGGCAACGCCTGAGCGTGGAGGCCATGTCGGTGGTGGTGGGCGTGGTGTGTGGCGTGGCGGCCAGCGTGCCGGTGAGCCTGAGCCTGCTCTTCGTGTTGAATCGCTGGCCCATGGCCGGGGGACACCGGTCGTCAGAAGAGATGGTGCCCCGCCGCGATGCCCCGCCGGTGGTGGTGCTGAACGCGGGGCCGGTGCAGCCGTGGCCAGCGTTGGGCTACAATAATGCCCCGGCGTGGCCCATGAGCCGGCCGCCGGGACAAGAGCGCGTATTTCACATCATTGGCCAGGAGCCGGAGGGCGAAACAGCATGGGCCGTGCACTAAACGAAGCTATCGAGATGCGCGAACGTCAATACGGGTATTTTCCATCCGAGTTTCGCTGGCGCGGTCAGGTCTGGCGTGTGGAACACGTGGAGCAGTGCTGGACCGAGTCGGAGCGCACCTGGCGGCACACGGTGCAACGGCATTGTTTTCGCGTGCGGTGCGACAATGGCCGACGCTTTCAACTCTATCAGAACGTGCAGGGCAATACCTGGCACGTGGCGCCGCAGGCACGCTAGGCATGGGCCGTCCGCGCCGGATGTAGGTCGGATTGACAATCTGACCTGCCCGCGTGAGCGAAAAAACAGGCGTAGCACACCCCCTCAGCAGAGGGGGTGTTGTGTTGTTCGCCTATCGGCCTTCCCAGTTCACCAGGGCCTCGTGGCTGTACGGGACGGTGACGCGCCGGCTGGCCACGCTGGGCAGGTCTTTGAGCCGCAAATAGTATGTGTTGGGGCTGATGACGAACTCGTACCGCCCCTCGTTGTTGGTGCCGGTGGTTTGCAGCCACTTCCATTCGGGGCTGTACAGCTCGACCAGCGCGCCGGGTACCGGGTGACCTTGCGGGTCCAGGACCTGGCCGCGAATGAACGTGCCGCCGGTTTCACGGTCCCCACCATACACCGGATAGTAGGTGATGGCGGTCGTGACCGTGACCACTGATGTGGCCGTTGGGTCCGGCGTGCTAGTGGGCGCGCTGGTTGGCGGTCTGGTGGGGGCACCGGTTGGGGCCACGTTGGTTGGGACCGGGGCCACGCTGGCCCGGGGTGCTGTCGTTGGGCTGGCTGGCCGGGTGGTGAGTGCCGGAGTGAGCGTGGGGCTGGCCCCCGGCCCGTTGATGACTGTCCAACCCCATACCCCCAGGCCGAGCGCGCCCACACCCAGCACGAGCAGCAGCGCCAGGGCACCGGCCAGCGCCAGCCTCCTGCCCCGCGAGGGCCGGGGCGCCGGTGGCAGTGGAAGC
>JAHJIN010000539.1 GCA_018823415.1 Chloroflexota bacterium
CCCGCGCGCCCAGGCGCGCCGCCGCCACCGCCGCCGAGAGGCCGGCCGGCCCCCCGCCAATGATCGCAATCTCGGTCCTAATCATGCTGCACCACCCCCTTGTCGCGCTGGGTTTCGACTATCATCCCCTCGCGCAACGGCGTGACACAGGTCATCACATTGGGCTCGCCATCCACTACCATCAGGCACGAGGCGCACTTGCCGTTGGCACAAAAAAAGCCCCGGGGTCGATGGAGCCGGATACTGCGCCGCAGCACCTTGATACCGGCTGCGTGAAGGGCCGCCGCGATGGGTTCCCCTTCGTATCCTTCGACCTCGCGGCCATCACACGTGAACAAAACCTTGCGTCGCGGTTCAAACTCGAGAACCGGATGCTCTTGTATACGCATGCCTCCTCCCCATTGAAGAGCTAACCATTCTGGCGTATTGTACACTGGGCGGCATTTTCTGTCAAAGGCAAACTCGTGCCGTACCATGCTTGACCCTGTGACGGACTTTGTGGTATAATGCACCTGAGGGACGTACCATGCACGAGGATAACGAGCTTATCGCGCAAATCCGCCAGGGCAACACGGCGGCCTTTGAGCTATTGTACAACAGGTACAAAGGCCCTGTATATCGCACAGCCCTGGCCATCACCAAAAACCCGCAGATCGCCGAAGAGATCTTGCAGGACTGTTTCTTGCGCGTCTATCGCTACATTGACCGGGTCAACGGTGATTATCCACTATCGCCCTGGCTGCATCGCATCACCGTGAACCTGTGTTACAATCGTCTGGAACGCAAACGGCATTTTGCCGTGCCTCTGGAGGACGTGGTCAGTTTCTTGCGCCTGGATGCGCAGCAATCGCCAGAAAGCAGACTGGAAAGCAAGGAAAGACGCGAGTTGGTGCGCGAGCACATTGCCAAACTGAGTCCTAAATATCGAGCGGTGCTGGTATTGTACTATTTGCAAGGGTTTTCCCAAAAAGAGGTGGCAGATATTCTAGATTGCCCGGTAGGCACCGTGAAATCAAGACTGCACTATGCCTGCCGCAAGCTGCGTGATAGCCTGGAACAAGATGTTCGACTGGGCGAACCAGCGGCAAGGGGGGAGGTGGCCTATGAACTCGCCTGATAGTCGCCGCCGAGAACTAGTCATCGATGACGAACTGGACGAGTTGATCCGCGATGCGCTGGCGGAAGACTGTGAATTTGCCGAGCCATCGTCGTTGGTCTGGGCCCGGATCCAGGCCGAGATTGAAGCGGACCAGGTGCCCGTATGGGTGGCCTGGGGCCGGCGCTTGCGAATCGCTTGCCACGATACGCTGCCGCGCATCGTGCCCCAGGCGGTTGTTGTCACCCTGTTCATCCTGCTGGGCGGCCTGGGCCTGCGCGGCTATGACTGGTTTGCCATGCCACTCACAGCGACCACTGGCAGCCCCGCCGAGCAACGGCAAATCACCACCGCCGAGCGGTTGTTCTATGACCAGTATCACACCGAGTACTATGTGATACCGGTGGACGCGCCGCCCAAAAACGTGCAGCGCACCGCGCCGCGCCCGCCAACTCCACCGGTGGGTCCCCAACACCTGGCCGTGGGAGCAATGAATCCCTCATAGACCCAGGTACCATTCGCAGTCCGACATGGCTGGGAGGCCGAGAAGTCGATAGCTCGGCCTCCTTTTTTGGCGCACTATTCACGACATTATCATTGAGGAGGCTCTCAACACTACTATGACAGTAAAAAACATTTCGGCTCACGGCGGCACGCTCATCGACCGCGTCCTGCGCGGAGACGCGCGCGAGGCGGCCCTGGAGCGCGTCGCCAATATGCCCCAACTGGTCTTGAATCCGGTCAATGTATCTGACCTGGAACTCGTCGCCGTCGGGGCCTTTAGCCCACTGACCGGTTTTATGGGCTCGGCCGACTACCGGCGCGTGGTAGATGACATGCGCTTGGACAACGGTCTGGTCTGGAGCATGCCGATCACGCTGGACACCACAACCGAGATGGCCCAGGGCCTGCACGACGGACAGGAAATCGCCCTGGTAGAAGAAGACACTGGCCGGGTATTGGGTATCCTGGAACTGGCCGAGCGCTATACCTATGACAAGGAGCGCGAGGCGCAGCAAGTATACCGGACCACCGACGTCGCGCACCCCGGCGTGGCCCGGCTATACCAGCAGGGCGATGTGCTCCTGGCCGGCGACATCTGGCTGCTGAACATGCCCTCCAACCTGGAATTCCCCGACCTGCGGCACACCCCGGCCGAGGCCCGGCGCATGTTTGCCCAGAACGGCTGGCGGCGCGTGGTGGGCTTTCAGACCCGCAACCCGGTCCACCGCGCCCACGAATACATCCAAAAGGTGGCCCTGGAAATCGTAGACGGGCTGTTCCTGCACCCCCTGGTCGGCGAAACCAAGAGCGATGACATCCCGGCCGACGTGCGCATCGAGAGCTATCGCAGCCTGCTGCGCGACTATTATCCGCCGGACCGGGTGCTGCTGGGCGTGTATCCGGCGGCCATGCGCTACGCCGGCCCCCGCGAAGCCATCTTTCACGCCATCGCCCGCAAGAATTACGGCTGCACGCATTTCATCGTGGGCCGCGACCACGCCGGCGTGGGCAAGTATTATGGCACCTATGACGCGCAGCTCATCTTTGACGATTTCGAGCCCGGCGAGCTGGGGATCACGCCCCTGTTCTTTGAGCACGCCTTTTACTGCAAGCTCTGCGGCGCCGTGATCACGGCCAAGACCTGCCCCCACGACTCGTCAAACCATGTGTTCCTCAGCGGCACGCAGGTGCGCGACATGCTCCAGCGCGGCGAGGCCCCGCCGCCCGAGTTCACGCGCCCCGAAGTGGCCGAGATCCTCATCAACGGCTATCGCCAGACCGCCGGCGAAACCGAGCCCAGCCAACCGGCGCGCCCCGCACCAAAAGCCGGCCAAAAGGTGTTTGTCATTGGCATGGACTGCCTCACGCCGCAGCTCGTCTTTGACCAGTGGCGAGACGAACTGCCCAACCTGCGCCGGCTGATGGAACAGGGAGTTTATGGCGAGCTGGAAAGCACCGTCCCGCCGATCACCGTGCCGGCCTGGGCCTGTATGCTTTCTGGCAAAGACCCGGGGCAATTGGGCTTTTACGGCTTCCGCAACCGCGCCGACCATTCCTACGACCAGATGAGCATCGCCACGGCCCGGGCCGTTCAAGATGACCGGGTGTGGAACGTGCTCGACAAGGCCGGCAAACGCTCCATCATTGTGGGCGTGCCCCAGACCTATCCGCCCTCGCCCCTCAACGGCGAGATGGTCACCAGCTTTTTGACGCCCAGCATCCAGAGCCAGTATACCTATCCGCCCGAGCTGCGCGACGAGATCGCGTCCGTGGTAGGCGAATACATGCTCGACGTGCCCAATTTCCGCACCGACGACAAGGACTGGCTCTTGCGCAAGATTCAGGAAATGTCGGAAAAGCAGTTCCGCCTGGTGCGCCACATGCTGCGCACGCGCACCTGGGACTTTTTCATGATGGTGGGCATGGGGCCAGACCGCATCCATCACGGCTTTTGGCAATACATGGACCCGGCCCATCCCAAGTACGAGCCCGGCTCGCCCTACAAGGACGCCATCAAAGAGTTCTATCTGTACCTGGACCGCGAGATTGGCGAGTTGCTGAGCCTACTGGGCGACGACGTGGCCGTGCTGGTGGTTTCGGACCACGGCGCGCAGGCGATGGAAGGCGGCATCTGTATCAACGAATGGCTGATGCAAGAGGGCTACCTGACGCTGAAACAACCGCCCAACAAGGTCGTGCCGCTGAGCAAGGTCGAGATTGACTGGAGTCGCACCAAGTCCTGGGGCGCTGGCGGCTATTATGGCCGGCTGTTCCTCAACGTCCAGGGCCGCGAACCCCAGGGCGTGATCCCGGCCGCCGACTATGAAAAGGTGCGCGACGAGATCATTGCCAAGCTAGAAGCCATCACCGACCCGGCCGGGCGCAACATTGGCACGCGGGCCTTTAAACCCGAGGACGTGTACCGCGAGGTCAACAACATCCCGCCGGACCTCATCGTCTACTTTGGCAACCTGGCCTGGCGCAGCGTGGGCAGCGTAGGCCTGGGCGCCGTTCACACCTTTGAGAATGACACCGGCCCCGACGATGCCAACCACGCCCAGAACGGCCTGTTCATCGTCTGCGACGGGCACAGCGGCCCGGGCCAGCGCGAACACCGCCACATCCAGAGCATTGCGTCCACCATCCTGAAGCTGATGGGCGTGCCGGTGCCAGAGGACATGGTCTATCCGCCCGCCTAGCAATCTGGCGA
Source organism: Chloroflexota bacterium (assembly GCA_018823415.1). Taxonomy (GTDB): domain Bacteria; phylum Chloroflexota; class JAHJIN01; order JAHJIN01; family JAHJIN01; genus JAHJIN01. The sequence continues at coordinate 4,311 of JAHJIN010000539.1, forward strand.
GGCCGTGTAGCATAGCTTGAACCAATTCAGACCTCCGAGGGGTGCGAGTCCCCGGAGGTCTGAACCATTACAGGGAACCTCCGGGCGCTGTTTGGCGTCCTTAAGGCGTACAAGCAACCAGCCAGGAGGTGTCCTCATGAAAAAACTAGTCGCCCCCCTTGTCGCGTTGATCATGCTCGCCGTCATCGCCACACCCGCCGCCGCCGACGGCATCGTGGTGCCCCGGGAAGTGACCGCCCCGCCCCTCGCCATCAAGTATCACCGGGTCCAGGTGCAAATCACGGATCAGGTGGCCTCCACCAACGTGGATCAGGTCTTTGTGAACGACTGGAACCAGGAATGCGAGGGCACCTACATCTTTCCCATCCCCGAATCCGCCGCCATTTCGGATTTCACCATGGAGGTGGACGGCAAGACCCTGGAGGGTCGCCTGCTGGACAAAGACGAGGCCCGGCGCATCTACGAGTCCATCGTCCGGCAGCGCCAGGACCCGGCCCTGCTGGAATACGTGGGCCGCAACGCCTTCCAGGCCAGCGTCTACCCCATCCCGCCCCACGGCGAACGCCGCATCCAGATCGGCTATAACGAGATCCTCCGCGCCGACGGGGACATGATCTACTATCGCTACCCCCTGAACACCGAAAAGTTCTCTGCCCGGCCCATCGAAGACGTGTCGGTGGTGGTGCGCGTGCAGGCCAGCCGTGACATCCAGGCTGTCTATTCGCCCAGCCACGACATCGCCACGCATCGCATCGACGCCCGGACCGTAGAAGTGAACTATGAGACGCGCAACGAGTCGCCGGACAAGGACTTTGAGCTGTATTACGTCCTGGGCGAAGGCGCCATCAGCACCAGCCTTATGACCTATCGCGACCTGGACGGCGAGGGCTTTTTCCTGCTGCTTTTGGCCCCGCCGCCGACCGAGCCCACTGCCGTGGTGGACAAGGACGTGATCTTTATCCTGGACACGTCTGGCAGCATGAGGGGTGAAAAGCTGGCGCAGGCCCAGAGCGCGCTGCGTTTTATCCTGGACAACCTGAACCCCGGCGACCGCTTTAACATCGTCTCGTTCAATTCCAGTGTGTCGGCCTATGCCGAGGGCCTGGTGGCCGCCGCACAGGCCGGCGACGCACGGCGCTATGTAGACCGGCTCCAGGCCACCGGCGGCACCAACATCGACGGGGCGCTGACAGCCGCGCTCAAGCTCACCGACGAGGATTCTTCGCGCCCCCAGGTGCTCATCTTTCTCACCGATGGCCTGCCCACCGTAGGCGAACGCAGCGCCGAACGCATCATTGCCAACGTGCAGGACCGCGCGCCGGCCGGCGTGCGTCTGTTTGCCTGGGGCGTGGGCGACGACGTGAACACGGTGCTGCTGGACACCATCTCGCTGGAACAGCACGGCACCTGCGATTACGTTCGCCCCGGCGAGGACCTGGAAGTCAAGGTCTCGTCATTCTACACCAAGATCCAGAGCCCGGTCCTGGCCGATGTAGCACTCTCGTTTGACGGTGTGACTGCCTATGACATCTATCCGGCGCCGCTGCCAGACCTGTTCGCCGGGGGGCAACTGGTGGTGACCGGCCGGTTCCGGGGCCGCGCCCCGGCCGACATCGTCCTGCGGGGCCAGGTGAACGGTGCCCCCATGACTTATACCTGGCGCGACATGCCTTTTAGCACCGGCGACAACAGCCCCGACTTTGTGCCGCGCCTGTGGGCCACGCGCAAGGTGGGTAGTCTCATGAGCCAGATCCGGCTGCACGGCTCGGAAAAAGAACTGATTGACGAGATCGTGGCCCTGAGCTTGCGCTATGGCATCATCACACCTTACACGTCGTTCCTGGTGGAAGAAGACGCCCAGGTATTTACCGAGGAGGGGCGCAAAGAGGCCGAGCAGCGCATGTATTATGCGCCGGCCGCCCAGCCCACCGCCGGGGCCGGAGCCGTGGACTATAGTCAGTCCAACAAGGGACTCCGCGAATCGGACCGCTCGACCGGGCCGTCCGTCCAGCAGGTACGGCACGTGGGCAACCGGACGTTCATCCTGCAGGATGGCGTGTGGACCGATTCGCTCTACCAGGAGAGCATGACGGTCAAGACCATCGCCTTTGACAGCACCAACTATTACGACATCCTGGCCCAGCGCCCAGACTGGGGTCCGTATTTCGCCCTGGGCAAGAGCGTCATCGTGGTGGAAGGCGGGGTGGCCTATCGCGTGGCCGAGGGCGATGGCTCTGCCAGTCCGGCCGTGACCGTGCCCGTGCAACCCACACCACCGGCCGCGTCGTCTCCTGTCGCACCGCCCCAACCCGCCGCCGACCCCCTGGCGCAATTCCTGAGCTGGCTGCGGGGCCTGCTGCCATAGGGGGCTAGTCAACCGGGCCGGTTTCTGGTATGATGGGGGCGTCATATGTCAAACGTCAAGCGGCATACGTCAAATGACGTTTGACGACTGACGCATCACGTCCCGGAGGTGTATCTTGAACAAGACCCGGCTCGTGTGGAGCACGTTGTTCGTGGTCATGGTTCTGGTTGGCTGCACGCTGCCCACACCCATCGACGTAACGCCGGTGCCGGATTCGTCGGTGAATCCGCACATCGTCATCAGCGCCAGCGCCGCCACGATCCAGGTGGGCGATACCGTAACCATTACCGGCGTGCCGGTGGGCATCGGCCTGCCCTACTATAACCTGTACCTGGACGACCAGGCCATCGCCCGGGTGACGTATAGCGGAGAGGCCCGGCCAGAGGGCGGCACGAACCCGGTACTCGAGTTCGTCTCGGCCACGGGCGCGATGCGGCAGGCCCAGTTTGTGCTGCGGGCCACCTCTGCTGGCACCGTGACGGCTCGCATCAACGCCACCGGCGAGATCCACAAGCCCGAAGGGGCCACCTGGGCCGGCGGCGGCTCGGACCCCCTCACCATCACTGTGAGTCCCTAACCTGGATAAACCAGAAATCTAACCGCCGAGATCGCAGAGAACGCTGAGCAGATCAAGAAAAACCTCTGCGTGCTCTGCGGTGAGGTTTCTGACTCAACCAACACCCTGACGGAGGTATCGTCATGAACAAAAAGACCCTGGGCTCGTTTGTCTCGTTACTCCTCATCGCCGGGCTGCTGGCAAGCTGCACGCCGGGCCAGCCCGAGCCGTCGCCAGCACCCACACCCTTCACCGGGTCGACCGGCCCCGGCGTGGTGTATGTGGTGCAAACGCCAGCCAAGTCGCCGGGCCTGGCCGCCTATGTGCCGGTGCCCGTCAGCGTCAACGCCACGCTCCCGGCCACTCAGATCGCCCTGGCCGACGTGACGAACCCGGAGATCATCGCCGGGCTGTCGGCCGAGCGACGGGCGCTCCTAGAGCAGAACGGCTTTCTGGTGATTGCCTATGGGCCGCAGCAGATCTATGATTTTTACAAATCCGCCAAGGAGCGCGGCGACCCCATCTATGTCACCACTGACAGCGTGCTCCACACCTTTCACATCCTCTATGACTATGCCCTGCGCCTGGCCGAGGCCGGCTATTTCATCCCCGACCTGGAAAAGTTGAACGCGGCCATGCTCGACGCGGCCCTGGAGCAATATGCCCAGGGCGAGGGGCCGGTGAAGGAAGCCGCCCGGCTCAACCTGGCCTATTTCAGCGTCGCCACCCGCCTGCTGGCGCCAGAGGCCGAGACCCCGGCCGACGTAGAGGACCTGGTCCGGGCCGAGCTGGCCCTCATCGAGGCGCACGCGGGATTCCAGAAATCGCCCATCACCGGCAACCTGCTGGATTATAGCCGCTTTGTGCCGCGCGGTCACTATACCCGGTCCGAAGCGCTCCAGCGCTACTTCAAGGCCATGAGTTGGTATGGCCTGGTCGAGTTCCGGCTCAAGCCCGGCAAGACGCCGGAGTCCATCGCCATCGGCCGGCGCGAGACCCGGCAGGCCCTGCTCATGAGCCTGGCGTTGGGCGCCGACCCCGAGGCCCTGGCCCGCTGGGACCGCATCTATGAACCCACCGCCTTTTTTGTCGGCAAGGCCGATGACCTGACCGTGTACGATTACCTGGCGGTGGTCAAGGACACACTGGGCGAGCAGGTGAGCCTGGGTAACCTGACGGACGATGCCAAGATCGACGCCTTTATCGCCGGCACCGACCGGCTCCCCGCGCCCAAGATCTCGTCCTCGTTCGTGCTGGACACGGAAAAGCCGGAAGAAGTGACCAAGGGCTTTCGCTTGATGGGGCAGCGCTTTGTGCCCGACTCGTACATGTTCCAGCAGCTTGTCTACAACCAGGTGGGTACTCCTGACGATCCGCGCCTGTTCCCCAAGGGGCTGGACGTGTTCGCGGTGCTGGGCAGCGACCGGGCCACTGATATCCTCAAAGGGGTGTATCACGAGGACCGCTTTGCCAACTATGACACGCAGATCGCCAAACTGCAAGCCGAGTTTGGCGAATTGACCACGGACGATTGGACGCAAAACCTGTATTACGGCTGGCTCTATGCACTGCTGCCCCTCCTGGAATCCAAGGGCGACGGCTATCCCACCTATATGCGCAACCAGGCGTGGACCGACAAGCAGCTCTACACCACGCTGGGTTCCTGGACCGAACTGCGCCACGACACCATCCTGTACGCCAAGCAGAGCACCACAGTGCGGGCCACCGGGATGCCGCCGCAGCAGGAAAAAGTGGTGGGCTATGTGGAGCCAGAGGTAGGCTGCTATGCCCGGCTCGCCGCCCTGACGCAGCAAATGCGCGCCGGCCTGGGCGACCGGGGCCTGCTGGGTGATGAGATGGCCGTCAAATTCGAGAGCCTGGAAAAACTGCTGCTGGCGCTCAAGACCATCGCCGAGAAGGAACTGGCCGGCCAGCCCCTCACCGAGACGGAGGAAAACGCCATCCTGTACATCGGTGGGACGCTGGAGAACATTACCACGTTCACCTCCCAGGCCGCCGACGAGGTGTCATCCGAGGCAGACAAGCGCATGGCCATCGTGGCCGACGTGCATACCGATACCAACAGCCAGAGCGTGCTGGAAGAGGGCGTGGGCGATGCATTCACCATCTATGTGGTGATAGAGCGCGGCGGCTATCAAACCGTGTGCGTAGGCGCCACGTTCAGCCAGTACGAGTTCACCTGGCCCATGGACAACCGTCTCACCGACGAAGCGTGGCAGGCGTTGGAGCAGTGGCCGGCCCGGGCCGAGTGGACCACCAGCTTTGTGCGGTAACAAGAATCTCCCGCAGATTGTGGAACCAGCGGGAGGTTTTGGAAGCAAGTGCCCGCCATCTGGGCGATGGCGGGCACCTTTGATCAGTGACAGTGCTCATTGACCCCAGAACGTATATACCTGCGCTTGCCCGCGAGAACATGGTCCCCACTTGCCTTGCAGTGGCCGGGGAAATGCGGTATAATTACGAACAGAGGTTCTGTATTGGACCTTGGCATAACTCGAAAAGGAAAGCCGTGGCTCGCAAACGTCCTACCAAACAAGACAAATCTCCCTTTCGATTCGACCTGAACCTCCAGCAAGAGATTGCCGCTGTGTTGTTGTTTGCCCTGGGCGGCTTGACCGTTGCCGGGTTCTTTTCCATTGCCCAGGGGGACCTTGTCGAAACGTGGCTCATGCTGCTGCGGAGCATATTTGGGCTGGGCGCCATTGCCGTGGCGCCAACCCTGATGGCCGTGGCGGCTATCCTCATCTTGCAACGCCTGGACAAGCACCCCGATCTGCATTGGGAGATCATCCTGGGGCTGGCCGGCCTGTTTGTCGTGGCATTGACGTTCTTGCACCTCCTGGCGGGCCTGGCTGATCCGGCCATTCCCAGTTTGCAGATTGCCGAGGCCGGCGAAGGCGGCGGCTATGTGGGCCATCTCATCAGTCAGGCCCTGGTGGCCGGGATGGGCCAGCTGGGCACGGCACTGATCCTCATGGCCCTGGGCATCATCTGCGTGATCCTGGTCTTTCACAATGTATCCGTGGGCGAGGTCATGCTCTGGTGGCAAAACATGCAACCCCGGCTCCAGAAGCTGTGGGGATACGAGTTGTTCCCGCCCCTGACCATCAACGGGCCGGCTAGCGGCTCCACGGATGAAGACGATGGCAAACACCCGCGCCTGCGCAAGATCAGGCAGCTCGTGCGGGCGCTGCCTGAAGAGGGCGAGCGGCCCGAGACGCGGCCGCTGGTCATTTCGCGCGACAACGAGCCGGTGTCTCCGCACAGTACCAGCGGGCCAATCGCCCAGGCCGGCCGGGGCAGTCGTGAATGGAAACTGCCGCCCATCGAGATCCTCAGCGAAAGCACCGAGCTGGAACTCAGCCAGGTCGAGATCCGCAGCCGGGTCCGCATTATCGAAGAAACGCTGGAAAGCTTTAACGTCCAGGCACGCGTGGTAGAAGTGAGCCAGGGGCCCACCGTCACCCAATTTGGGCTGCGCCCCGAGATAGGGGTCAAGGTGAGCAAGGTGACGGCGCTAGAAAAAGACCTGTCGCTGGCGCTGGCGGCGTCGCCCATTCGCATCGAGGCGCCGGTGCCGGGCAAATCGATCATTGGCATCGAGGTGCCCAATTCCGACGTGGCCATGGTCAGCCTGCGCAGCGTCATGGACAGCGCGTCGTTTCGCAAGCTCAAATCCAAACTGCGTATCGCACTGGGGCAGGATGTGGCCGGCCATCCGGCGGTGGCCGAGCTGCCGCGCATGCCGCATCTGCTCATCGCCGGGGCCACGGGCACGGGTAAGAGTGTGTGTATCAACTCGATTATCTGCGGATTGCTCATGCAGTGTACGCCAGACGAGTTGCGCTTTTTGATGGTAGACCCCAAGATGGTCGAACTGACCGTGTATAATGGCATCCCGCACCTGCTCAACCCGGTTATCACCGACGCCGAAAAGGTCATCGGCGCCCTCAAGTGGGCCACGCGCGAGATGGACCGGCGCTACCAGTTGCTCAAAGAGACGGGTGCGCGCAACATTGAGGCGTACAACAAAAAGATCGGTCGGCGCCGGGGGGAAGAGCCACTGCCGTACGTGGTGTTTGTCATTGACGAACTGGCCGACCTGATGATGGCCGCGCCGGACGAGGTAGAACGCCGCCTCTGTCGCCTTGCGCAGATGGCCCGGGCCACTGGCATCCACCTGATCATTGCCACGCAGCGCCCCTCGGTAGACGTGGTCACCGGCCTCATCAAGGCCAACTTTCCGGCGCGCATCTCGTTCGCCGTGACCTCGCAGGTTGATTCCCGGGTGGTGCTGGACGTGATCGGCGCCGAAAAGCTGCTGGGGCGCGGGGACATGCTCTACATGGCTTCTGACTCGAGCTCGCTGACGCGCCTGCAGGGGACCTATGTCTCGGACAAAGAGATCGAAGACCTGGCCAAGTGGTGGACCGGCAAAGACCAGTCACCCATCGAAGCGACGCAGCCGCCCTTGTGGACCGAAATGGCCAAAGAGCAGGAACGCACCAAGCACGAAGACCCGCTGTACGACGATGCGGTGCGCGTCATCCGGGAAAACAAGCGCGCCTCGACGTCCTTGTTACAGCGGCGGCTCCGCATTGGCTATTCGCGTGCGGCCCGGCTCATGGACGTGATGGAAGAGGAAGGGCTCATTGTCTCAACCGAAGATGGCGGGGGGCGGCGCAAGTTGAGCGAAGACGCCATCGAACTGGACAATGGGGGCGATGATAATTCTGACGAGTCGTGACGATAGGCGATGCAGTGTAACAGGGCCGAACAAAAAGACCGGGGGTAGCAGATTGAAACTGCTACCCCCGTATTCGTGCATTTTGGTGAGTCGTAAAAGACTGGAACCCCAAACCCGCCGAATAAAAATCAACTGCTCTGCGACTCGTCCCCGGTCATTTCTCCTAACCCGGACAAGCCGGAACCAACCAGGGTAATGCTTGTGGAAATTTTTGCTGTTTGTACAAGAATCTCACGGGTTAGGCCCTGACTTGACAATCATGACGCAATGCGTTATAATAGACCTGTGACGCGGTGCGTCACAGGCGGAACCATCAACCAGAAAGCAATGTACAAGCGGATTTTCAATTACCCCAATTCAATTTCATTTTAGGAGGTGTCACAATGGCTAGGAAAAAGGTTCAAGAGGTCGAGGGTGAAGCGCAGCGCGGTTCTTTGCTGGAGCCACTGCGCAAGGTGTTGCTAGCCAGCATTGGCGCGGTTGCCCTGGCGCAGGACGAGATCGAGGACTTTGTCAACAAGCTCATCGAGCGGGGCGAGATCGCTGAAAAGGACGGCAAAAAGCTGATTCGTGACTTGCAGGAACGACGCAAGAAGGATCTGAAAAAGGCCGAAACCGAGATGGACAAGCAGGTTGAGGAAGTCCTGGGTCGCATGAGCATTCCCACCAAGTCCGACATCGTAGCCCTGAGCGCCAAGATCACTACACTGACCGAAAAGGTGGACGAACTGACCAAGGCATAGGCCTGTCCATGCCAGAATAGAGGGAGCACCCGCTCCCTCTATTCTTTTCCCCGCATTTCCTCAGACGTGGTGCTATTCCGAGGCGCAGCATAGCAGAGGAGCAAGTTCATGCCGATCATCAAGCGTTATCCCAACCGCAAGCTGTATGATACCGAGCGCAAGCAATACATCACCCTGGAAGAGATAGCCGGGCTTATCCGCCGAGGAGAAGAGATCCAGGTGGTGGACCACGCCACCGGCGAGGATTTGACCTCCCTGACCCTGACGCAGATCATCATGGAGCAGGAGAAAAAGCGCAGTGGCTTTTTGCCTCAGGCGGTACTGACCGGCTTGATCCAGTCTGGCGGTGACACACTGGGTGCCCTGCGGCACACTCTGGCGGCGCCGCTGGATCTTTTGCGCCAGGTGGACGACGAGATCGAACGGCGGATCCGCAACCTTATCAACCGGGGCGAACTGGCTGAGGAGGAGGGTATTCGCCTGCGAGACAAGCTCCTGGCCCCAAGTCGGCGACAGCCCAGCGAACAAGACCTGGAACGGGTGTTGAGCGAGCGGGGCGTGCCCACCCAGAATGACTTTCAACAGATGGTCAAGCAGCTCGAGGTGCTGGCGACCAAGCTGGAGAGCGTCAGCGAGCATACCAAGTCGGACAAACGTTTATGATTCAGGTGGCCGGCTCCACTTGCCGCTCCTTCGTCTTCCCCGCCCCCTGGCGCTGGCTTTTACCTACTATAGCGATACGAGTCGGGTTTTGGCGTTTCTACCCCATATTCGCCCCGTGCAAGCCTATGCACCCAACCAATTCCGCATGTTGTATAGCACGACAGAACTGGGGGCTTATCACATTCGCATTTTCTGGGATATCTGGACCACGCTGGACACCGAGACCGCCGTGATCCGGGTCAGCCCACTGGAAGGCATTCAGCCGGTCACGGCCATGGCAAGTGTCAACTCGTCTGTCGCCCAAGGCTGCTATTTTAGCGAGTCCGTGTTTCACGACGAGGGCGACCAGACACGGATCGAGTACTGGCTGGAACTCCAGGCCGAACTACCCACACCGCTGGGGATGCGCCTTGTGACAGGTAAATTGGCGAATCGCATTGCCCAGAGCATTACGCAAGGGCGCATCCACGAAATAGCCGAGGGATTTGTCGAACGTTCCATTGAAGCATTCCCCTGCTGGCTGGCCGAGATGGAAGCCCATCGTGTGGATGTGATCCCGGGCATGGAATCAGCGTACTAACTCTCGAAAGCACGCCCCAGCGTCGTAACGCATACGCTCCCCCTTCCCATACCCAGGCCCCAAACACAGCGCGAGACGCAGTCACCCCACCCCGCCCGAAAAAGAACCGGCACGTGATGCGAAAGACGTGTACACGAAAAAAAGCTGACCGACCTATGCGCCGATCAGCTGCGGACGGTGAGCATTCGTCCGAATCCGTCCCTCAGTGCGTCAGGATCTGGCTCAGGAACAGCTTGGTCCGCTCCTCCCGGGGGTTGCCAAAGAATTCGGCCGGGGGCGACTGCTCCACGATCTGCCCATCGTCGAAAAACACGATCCGGTCGCAGACCTCTTTGGCAAAGCCCATCTCGTGCGTCACCACGATCATGGTTATGCCAGAGCGCGCCAGCTCGCGCATCACGTCCAGCACCTCTTTGATCATCTCCGGGTCCAGCGCCGAGGTCGGCTCGTCAAAGAGCATAATCTTGGGCTCCATGGCCAACGCCCGGGCAATAGCCACGCGCTGCTGCTGCCCGCCAGACAACTGGCCGGGGAACTTCATCGCCTGCTCGGGGATGCCCACGCGGGCCAATAGCCGCTGGGCTGTTTCCTCCGCCCGGGCCTTGGGCCACTTGCGCACCCACATGGGGGCCAGGGTAATGTTCTGCAGCACCGTCAGGTGGGGGAACAGGTTGAACGACTGGAACACCATGCCGATCTCGCTGCGGATGGCGGCGATGTTGCGCACGTCGTTGGTCAACTCGATGCCGTCCACGATAATGTCGCCTCGCTGGTGCTCTTCCAGGCGATTGATAACGCGGATAAAGGTGGACTTGCCAGAGCCAGACGGCCCGCAGATCACCACCACTTCGCCTTTCTTGATGGTGATGCTGATCCCCTTGAGCACGTGAAAATCGCCGAACCACTTTTCCACGTCCCGGCAGACGATGATGTCGTCGGTGTCGATTCTTTCCTGCTCTGGCATACTAGTTCTCCTGATCTGTCCTGGTCGTCAACCCGTCACCTCTTTTAGCCCGGCTCAATCGTGGTTCACTCGCACATACGTCACTCATCGCCGCCGCAAGCACGTTACCGCTCGCCCACGCCCAGCGCCTTTTCCAGCCGCCGGCTGGCATAGCTCATGGAATATGTAAAGGCCCAGAACACCAGGGCGATGAACAGGTACACCTCTGTGTCGCGGAGCAGCCACTCGGGATTGCTGTTGAGCACCGCCCGGCCGATAGCCAGCAATTCCACCAGCCCGACAATGACCGCCAGGGTGGTATCCATGAACAGGGCGATGAATTGCCCCACGATGGCCGGGATGACGGCCCGAAGCGCCTGGGGCAGCACGATGAGCAATTGCGTCTGAAAGGCGTTGAGCCCCACGGCCTTGGCTGCTTCCACCTGGCCCTTGGGGATGGCCTGCAACCCGCCACGCACGTTTTCGGCCATGTACGCCGCCGCAAAGAGGGTCATGGCTAGCATGGCCCGCAGCACTCGGTCGATGCGCAGGTCCTCCGGCAGGAACAACGGCAGGATGAGCGACCCCATGAACAGGATCGTCACCAGCGGCACGCCCCGGATCGACTCGATGAACACCACGCAGAAGACCTTGAGCACCGGCAACGAGCTCTGCCGGCCCAGGGCCAGCAGCAAGCCAATAGGGAACGAGGCCACGATACCCACCAGCGCCAAGAGAAAGGTGAGCAGCAGCCCGCCCCATAGCCCCGAATCCACCGCCGGCAGGATCGAAACTCCCGGGATGCCGCCCAGCAACAAGAGGGTCAGGACGAAGGACAACAACCAGCCCAGCATGACCCAGCGCCCCCGGTGCGTCAGCTTGCGGCCCAGCAGATAGCCCAGGCCGGTAAGAGCCGGGTTGGCGATGAACCAGGCCCGCACCCCCAGGTCCATGCGGTCCAGGCCCACCGGCGCCAGGGCCACGAGGCCCAGCACCGTGGCCAGGGACAGGGCAAAGGTGCGCATGGTGCCGCCCCACACCCCCCAACTGGCCCCCATGAGAAACGACATGACAAAGAGAATCGCTCCCACCCGCCAGATCTGATCCGTGGGATACTGGCCCACGGCAAACAGCTTGAAACTGCTGGTCACCGGCGTCCAGTCGGCGCGGAAAAAGATCCAGGTAAACATGTTATAGAGCACAAAGAGGACCACGCCGCCGGCCACGAATGTGAGCAGCGCGTTGTACCAAGTGCTGAACAGGTTTTCCTTAAGCCACTGGGCCATGCTCAGGGCAGGAGGTCGCGAGGTGGGCACGATAGGCAGGGTCATGGTCAGCGCTCCACCAGCCGGATGCGGCGGTTATAGACGTTCATGATCAGCGAGGTGAGCAGGCTCATGGCCAGGTAGCAGGCCATCACCAGAATAAAGACCGGCACGGCGCGCCCGGCCTGGTTGATGGTGGTTCGGCCCACGAAAAAGAGGTCCGGGTAGCCCACGATGACGGCCAGGCTCGAGTTCTTGGTCAGGTTCAGGTACTGGCTGATGAGCGGGGGGACGATCACGCGCAGCGCCTGGGGCAAGACCACCAGGCGCAACACTTGGAGCGGGCTCAAGCCCAAAGCCCGGGCCGCCTCGAACTGGCCCCGGCTGACGGACTGGATGCCGGCCCGCACTACCTCGGCGATAAAGGACCCGGTATAGATGACCAGCCCGGCCAGCAGGGCCGTGAACTCGGGCGTGAGGGTCAACCCCCCGGTAAAGTTGAACTTGCCCATCTCGGGCACCGTCAGGCTCAGTGGACTGGCGCCGACCAGGAACCACCCCACGATGGGCAGCGCCACCAACGTGGCGAACGCCGTCGCGAGCGGGTAGGTTGACCGGCCAGTCCGAAACTGGTAGCCGAGCAGCACCCGGTGCAAAACGAATGCCAGCACCACTGCGGCGACCACAAACATCACCCAGGTGCCAAACGTCGCCGTGGGATCCACCCAGATCATGTTCAGGCCGCGCTGGCTGACATAGATGGGGCCGGGGAGGGTGATGCTCTCCTCCACCGGGGGAAGCTGCTGAAAGACGGCAAAGTACCAAAAGACCAGTTGAACCGCCAGGGGTACGTTGCGAATGATCTCGATATAGAGGCTGGCAATCTTGTTGACCAGCCAGTTGGTGGAGAGCCGGGCCAGGGCTGTGATGGTTCCCAGGATGGTCGCCAGGACAATGCCCACCAGCGACACCTTGAGCGTGTGCAGGAGGCCGATGAGAAAGGCGTAGCCAAAGGGAAGAGACGGATCGTACTCCAGGACGGCTTCTGGCAGAGGAAAGCCGGCCGCCTCGCCCAGGAAGCCATAGCTCAACAAGCCCAGGCCCTTGATCTCGGCCGCCCGGATCACATTGTCCAAGAAAAAGCCCAGAAAGCCAATGACCAGCACGGCCGAACCGATCTGGGCGGCCCACTGCAGGACCACGACGTCCCGCCAGAGGGGCACCCCTTTGCGGTACAGGATGCGGGTGGTAAAGGATGTTCGGCTCATGATGGTGAGTAGCTCTCCTAACCTGAACAGTCCACAGCCAACCGAGTTGGCACCGTGAAATCCTTGCTCGTTTTACGAGAATTTCACGGGCTAGATCCTGCCTACGACTGGCCTGCGGCCCTCTCTCGCTCCATTTCTTCCATCTTTTCCCGCAAACTCAGAGGCCTCATATCCGTCCACACTTGCTTGATATAGTCCAGGCACTCCTGTTTGAGACCTTCCTTGCCAGCGTCGCGCCAACCCGGCGCGTTCTCGCGATAGGCAGGCCAGATGGAATACTGCTCTTCGTGGTTGATCACAACCTTGTAAATGGTCATGTCCTCCTGGTCGCCCAAGTCCATTTGAACCTCATCTTCGTCCATTTGAACCTCCTCTTATGATACTCGAACCAGCATTCTTCGACGCGTAAGGTTTCTCGTTCGTCGTTCGCCAGAGTGCAGCCCCGACGCTCGTGAGGCCGGGGCTGCACCTGTACACGCGAATACGTTTAGCGGAGCGGCGGCGCGTACATCAGGCCACCGTTAGTCCAGAGATTGTTCAGACCCCGGTCCATGGTAAAGGAAACGCCGCTGGGTCCCATGTAGCGATCATAGATCTCGCCATAGTTGCCCACCTTGCGGATCACGTTGGCGGCAAAATCCTTGCTCAGTCCCAGGTCTTCCTGACCAAAGGTGCCCTCCACGCCCAGCAGGCGGCGGATCTCGATATTGTCGCTGCTCATCATCTGGTCCACGTTCTGCGAGGTGACGCCCAGCTCCTCGGCGTTGATGAGAACGAACATGACCATCCTGACCACGTCCAGCCACTTGTCGTCGCCGGCAGGCACGGCCGGGGCCAGTGGCTCCTTGGACATGGTCACATCCAGGATGACATGATCGTCGGGTTTCTGGAACCCGCTGCGTACGGCGGCCAACTGGGACTTGTCGCTGGTGGCACAGTCGCAGCGGCCTTCCTCATAGGCCTTGTATACCGCCGACGTGTCCTCAAAGGTCACGGCCGTGAACTTGAGGTTTCGTTGGCGAAAGGCGTCGGACAGGTTCTTCTCCGTGGTGGTGCCGGTGGTCACGCACACGGTGGCGCCGTCCAGGTCCTCCAGCTTGGTAAAGCCGCTGGCCTTGCGAACCATCATGCCCTGACCGTCGAAGAACATGATGTGCACAAAGTTGCCCCACTGGGCATCGCGACTGGAGGTCCAGGTGCAGTTGCGGGCCAGCATGTCGACCTCGCCGGTTTGCAGCGCCGGGCCACGCTCGGCCGCCGTCAGCGGCACAAACTCGACGGCGTCAGGGCTGTTGAAAAGGGCCACAGCCACGGCCCGGCAGAGGTCGATGTCAAAGCCCATGTTCCGGCCGTTGCTGTCCAGGTAGCCAAAGCCGGGCAGGCTGGTGTGGATGCCACAAACCACTTTGCCTCGCGCCTTGACCGCTTCCAGGATCTTGCCGGTGGTGGGCTGGGGCGTGGTTTGCGGGGTCTCGGTTTGGGGGGTCAGGTCACAGGCGGCCAACACCAGGCCGCTCACAACCAACAGGCTCAACAGTGCCAAGACAGATTTGCGGTTCATAGGTGCTCCTCCTCTAATTTAGACAGGTCATCGGTTTCGGGTGTCTTATCTCGCAGAACATCTCGTTGCCGAATTATAACAGTTCACCACCTCCTTTCCCAACCCAGGTCACACATCCAACAGCCTGAAGCAAACCGTTTCCGAACAACATTCTCATTATACCACACGTTAGCAAGACCTATGGTTTGACACCCTGAGCCTCATCCCCGGGCTGACAACTGGGACCTGGCGACTGGGTACTTGGCCCATCTGCCGGCCCACGTCCAACACGACCCTGGCCCGAGCCGGCGCCCGGAACAATACCGTTGCGCCCGGGTGTGTGGGTATGCTATAATGAACTGGGCAATCCCTCAACAATGGCGGAACAAGTCACCAGCAGGGAATAGACGTGATCAGGATTCTGGATTTTGAACCTGAATTAGCCGCAATGTTACCCGCTACATACGCACTTCTAAAGACAGCAAACCTAACCGTTCATCCCAACGTCTCGCGTATTATCTTGCACGGTTCGCGTGGACTGGCGGCAAGTTATCGACCCAATTCAGATATCGACTTGAGCCTTATAGTCGATACGTTGCCACAGGCCAGCCAACTTGACATCGAGTTTTTGCTGCACTCGATATTTGAAACAACGCAAAGCACCTGGCAAGCCGCTATCGAGCCAGATCTAGCAATCATCTTTGAAACACGCGATTGCGCCTTAAAGTGTTTTGGCCACACTGCATGGCACGAACACATTTGCACCATCGGCGGCGTTGATTGCTTTGGGTTATACAAAGTCCAGAAGGGCTTCAACGGTCTGGTGACAAACGCCGGGATTCAGATAGAACTGATGTATCCTTGCCTCCAGATATGGCGGCGTACGTAAACATCATTCCACCCAGCACCAATGCGGTGGGATCACGAGTTAGGTACAAGGAAGGAACCGAACAATGAGCAGTCGGGGACTAGGCCAGTGCGTGCTTGGCCTGACACTAGCGATGTTGTTGCTGGCAGGATGTGATGGGGGACCGGCTGCCACACCCACCCCAATTCCACCCCCACCTCTTCCTACCTCGCCACCTGGACCCAACGGAGACACAACCATGACCAACTATAACTATCTGATCAGTCTGAGAAAGGACGTCGACGGGGGAGTGCCGGGGCCCGACATATCAGACGCGAAACAAACGACGACCTACATCAGGCTCGACGACCAGAAGCCGAGCTACCTGCTGACCGGAGACGACGTGGTGCCAACCCCCACAACGTGGGCCGAGCAAGTAAAAGCGGCAGCAAACGGTGGGCCGGTCATCGTATTTGTTCACGGATACAACAACAGCGCCACCAAGCTCGTGGAAACCCACAATAAACTGAACCGTGAATTGGCTATCGCGTTGGGAGGTCGGCCTTTCTGCCTGGTCAGTTTTGACTGGCCCACTGACGACAAAGGGGACACCTACTTTCACGACCGCAGAAATGCCGAGGCTTCCGCCCCCCACCTGAGACCGGATTGCCTCGATCCGCTTGCTGGACTGGATGTGCACCTGCTCGGCCATTCGATGGGCGCGTATGTGATCCAACTGGCCTGCAGCGAGCCGGCGTCATGGCAAATCAACCATCTGATACTGGCCGCCGCCGATGTCAAGGCTTCTGACCTGGCAACGAGTGCCGACAGCCTCACCCACTTGCTCACCCACTGCACTGACCTCACCTGTTATTACAGCGCCGACGACAAGGCACTGGCTGTATCCGCTTTGATTCCTGGTCACGGACCGCGGCTCGGGCGAACCGGCTTTACACAGTCCACAACCGACCGTGAGCCCCAGTGCGTCAACATCAAGTGTACGCCCTATTATGAAGCAAACATAAAACCAGACGACGGCTCGGCGCTCACGTCGCACGTCTGGTATCTTGATTGTGCGGATTTCATCGCGGACCTGACCCACATCATCACCGAAGCGCCGAGTTTCCCCAACCGCTCTCCGGATCCATCAAGCAACAAGAACTGGTACGACCTCGTGAGCTACCCAGGGCTAAAGCCCGGGGCTTCCTGGGCTGATCCCCTAACAGGAATCATATCTCCACAGGCGTCCACAGGACACTGCGTGTGACTTTCCGGGGCTCCCCCGGTAGTGGTTTGCAATATGTTGACCGCCGCGTTCACATCTCGGTCGTGGACCGTGCCACACTCCAGACAAACCCATTGGCGGTCGGAAAGCGCAAGCTCTTGGTTCTTCCTACCACACTCCGAGCACAACTTCGAGGAGGGAAAGAAGCGGTCGGCGTTCAAGACTATGCCACCCGACCACGTGGCCTTGTAGGTCAAGAACCGCACGAACTGCCCCCACCCGGCGTCCGTGATGGACTTGGCCAGGCAGTGGTTCTGAACCAGCCCCTGGATGTGCAGATCTTCAATGGCGATAACGGCGTAGCGGTCTACCAGGTCCCGACTCAGTTGGTGGTGAAAGTCCAGACGCTGGTTCGCTACCTTCTCATGCTGGATGGCCAACAGATGCCGGGCTTTCTCGCGGTTCGGCGCAGCCCACTGTGTGTGCGAACCCCGCTGCTTGCGGCTCAAGCGGCGCTGACGTATCTGGAGCCGGCGCTCCGCCCGGCGCAGATACTTGGGAGCTGGGACCTTCTCTCCCGTGGAGGTGGTGACAAAGTCAATCAGGCCCAGGTCCAGACCCACACGGCCCTCGTCGCGGGGCTCGGGGTCCGGGATATCCACTTCACACTGGATGGAGACGAAATACTTGCCGCTCTTGGTTTTCGAGACGGTACAGTTTTTCGCTGTTCCTGCCAGGGGGCGATGGAACGTGCCCTTGACCCAGCCCA
>JAHJIN010000058.1 GCA_018823415.1 Chloroflexota bacterium
CGATTAAGCGGCGCTGTTATGGCATCCTTCGGGTCACGACTCTCTTCCAACGCCTTTACCTTGACCTTGAAGGCTATCGCCGATTCGCCTAGTCGGAGGACCACTATATGTGGCCCCTACCATGCGAAATCCCAAAGAGCCCCTGGGCTTTGTGCTGACGCCCGAGGCTATTGTCGTGGCAATAGACCCCAGCGGGCCGGCGGATGAGGCCGGGATGCGCAACGGCGACGAGTTGTTGCTTCTGGAGGGCACATCGCCCCACGACGTGAGTGCTTATGGTGCGGTGCGCCTGACCATTACGCCGGGTCAGACCGTGTCGGTACACGTCTTGCGGCCAGAAGGCGAAGTGGCACTGCCGCTGGTGGCCCGGCGTCGGTCTGTGTTGCTAGAAGGCCACGTGGTCAGCTACTTGGCCGCCGGCCTGTTCTTGTTTCTGGGCATATGGGCGTACGTGGCCGTGCGGGGCGCGCCG
This sequence comes from Chloroflexota bacterium, assembly GCA_018823415.1. Taxonomy (GTDB): domain Bacteria; phylum Chloroflexota; class JAHJIN01; order JAHJIN01; family JAHJIN01; genus JAHJIN01. Next base: position 473 of record JAHJIN010000058.1, read on the forward strand.
CTGGGCTGGGCCTATTTCCTGTTTATGGCCGCGGGTGCGCTGGCCCTGGCCTGTACTGTGCCCATTGGCAGCGCGGGCCTGAGCGCCCTCCAGCGAGTGGGTATTGGCCTGCTTCCCGCGTGCTTTGTGTACTATGCGGCCCTGTTCCCCGACGAGCGACCACTAGACCGGCGGCGGCTTGCGCTCGTATGGGCCTGTTACCTGTGGACGTTGGGCGTGGCCTTGTTGAACGCGGCGCTGCTGCTCCTGGGCCAGGAACAGTCCTTTTTGTGGACCTATTATCTGCTGGATTGGAACCTGGCAGCCGGGTTTGTGGTGGGCGCGGCGTTGCTGGCCTGGACCTATGTCCAGTCCCCGGCGCACGCCACACGCGATTCGGTGCGTGAGATGGTGGTCGGGATGATCCTGGCGGCCACGCCCTTTGTCTTGCTGTGGGGCCTGAACGTGCTCACCGGGTTTCGGATCATCGACACGCGCGTGCTCATCCTTGCGGCGCAGGCCATGCCCTTGGCGATGGGCTATGCGGTGCTCAAGGGCCGATGGGCACCGTTGGACGCGCTCGTGCGCGGGCTGCTGGTGCTGGCCTTGACCCTGCTGGCGGGTTTTCTGATCTACGGGGCCGTGGTGTGGGGGCTGGTGCTGGCTTTTGGCATCGCCGTGAGCGGCGAGGCCCTGGCAGCCGGGTTCGCGGCGGCTATCATCATGGGCGTGGTGGTGGTGCCCCTGGCCGCCCTGGTGCGCCGATTGGTGGATCGGTGGTTCTTTGGCTGACCCGACGTGGTGCCATGCCAAAACAGGCCGTTGCGCGGGCAACGGCCTGTTGGCGTGATGGGGAGCACAGGCTCAACTCGCGCGCAGCGCGCCGGTGGGGCACACGGTGACGCATAGGCTGCACGAACGGCACAGCGCCCGGTCCACGCTCATCTCTCTGCCCGGCGACAATCGCCGCGCGGCATAGGCGCAGACGGTGACGCAGCGCTCGCAGCCGGTACACGCCGGAGCGTCAAAGGCAAAGGCTAGCGGGACCGATGATGCCGGCTCGCGCAGGTGCGCCAATGCCTTGCCGCGTAGGTCGGCCAGACTGGCGTGGCCGTGGTCCGCCAGCCAGCTTTCCAGCCGGCCCAGCGTCTTGCCAAACCAGCCAAGGCCTTGGAGCAGCGGCGCCGTGTGAGCGCCCACGGCCGTGGCCCCGGCCATCATCATCTCGACCACGTCCTCGGCCCGGCCCACGCCGCCAGTGCCCACCACCGGCACGTCGTGGCGCAGGCACACCTCGGCCACCGTGCGCAGGGCGATGGGGCGAATGGCCACACCCGAGAGCCATGCAAACGCCCCCAGCAGCGGCCGGCCTGTCTCCACGTCCACCCGCAGCGCCGGCCCGATGGAATCAATGGCTGTGACGCCGTCGGCGCCGGCTGCCACGCACGCCCTTACCACACCCACCAGATCCGGCCAGTTGGCGCTGACCTTGATCAGCACCGGGACAGAGACGGCCGCCTTGGCCACGGTCTCTTTAGCCACGGCCTCCTTGGCCGCTTCGACCATCGGCACGGCATCCTCGGCCCGGTACGAAACAAGTTCCAGCGCGTCGGCCCCGGCCGCGATCAGGGGACCGGCCAACAGCGCCACCTCGGCCGGGGTGTGCCCCACGCTGACGATAAGCGCGCCGGGCCGGTCCCGCAGGGCCGGTAACTCACGGTCAATCCACTGCGCGGCCGGCAGGTCCGACCAGCCTTCGGTGTTGAGCAGGCTCCCGCCGCCGGCCGCTGCGATGTGGGGCATGGGGTTGGTCGTCGCCGGGGGGCGGATGGTCTTGGTGACGACGGCAGCGGCCCCGGCGGCCCAGGCCGCCCGAATGGCCCCGGCGTTCCAGGACAGGGGGCCAGAGGCCAGGACGAGGGGGTTTGGCAGTATCAGGCCGCACAAATTGACGCCTAGATCGGGCATAGTGACGTATCCTACGAGTGCCAGAGGGTTTGGGCGGCCTGTTGCACCCGGGCACGTATCGCCTCTTCGTCCACGCCGAGCACCTTTCCATCGCGCAGCAGCCAGCGCCCGGCGCACATGACGCCGCGCAGGTGGGCGGGGTCGCGCCACAGGAGCAATTGGTCGGCCAGGTTGGAGACGGTCAGGGGCGTGGGCAGGTCGGCGGCGATGAGCAGCAGGTCGGCCTGATGGCCCGGGGCCAGCGTTCCCAGGTCGGCAAAGCCCAGCGCCCGGGCGCCATTCTGCGTCGCCATGGTCCAGGCGATGTGGGCCGGCATCGCGCCGGGGTCCTGGAGCCGGGCGCGGGGGATGAGGGCCGCCGCACGCATCACCTCGAACAGATTGTTCACATAGCCGTCGGTGCCCAGGGCTACGTTGACGCCGGCCGCCAGCATCTCGGGCACCGGGGCAAACCCGCCGCCTACCTCACAGTTGGATATGGGCTGATGCGACACGTGTACGCCGCGCCGGGCCAGGATATCGACCTCGGCCGCATCGACCTGGACGCATTGGGAGGCCAGTGTGGGCGCGTCCAGCACGCCCAGTTGCTCATAGTAGGCCACCGGGCGTGCACCGAATCGCGCCAGGCAATAGGCCGGCTCGTAAGCGCTTTCCGAGAGGTGCATGTGCGTGATGGCGCCGCGCGCATCGGCCAGGGCGAACGCGCGCCGGATGAACGCCGCCGAGCAGGTGAACGTGGTGTGCAGGCACATCATCCCGTTGACCAGGCCGCCCCGGGCCTGACACTCGTCGATGAATGTGGCGTTTTCCTGCAAGCCCAGCTCGCCAATGGCGGTGCCGGCCCGCTCGGTGGCCTCGAATGACAGCGCGCCGCGCAGTCCCCATCGGCGCACCACCTGGGCCTCCATGTCCAGGCACCCGGGCAGGGCATTGGGCGCTTCCAGACAGTCGTAAAACGTGGTGACGCCGGACCGGACCATCTCCAGGCAGGCCCAGTCGGTGGCGGCGGCGATGAGGTCGTGGGTCAGCCGATCTTCTACCCGGGGCCACCAAAAGTCGCTCAGGAACGACCAGCCTTCTGCTGTCTCGTTGTCTCCAGGGGGAGGGGCCGGGATGGGGATGCCGTGGGCCAGCCCGCCGTACATGTGGTGGTGGGCGTTGACCAGGCTGGGCGTGATGACACAGCCGCCGGCATCGACCACCGCTGCGCCGGGAAAGCGGGCGCGCAGGTCGTCGTGGGGCGCGGCGGCGAGTACGCGGCCATCGGCGACGGCGACTCCCCAGCCGGGCTGCGGCGGCTGCGTCGTGTCGGCCCAGAGCATCTGACCGAGAACGAGTGTGTTGGGCATGGGTTTATAGTTCTCCCTCACACGGGTAGGTTTTTCGCCGGCCAGACCCTCTCCCCTTCCCCAACCCCCTCCTCTCCCCCAATTTGGGGGAGGGGAGGGGGCGCGCAAAGCGCGGGGGTGGGGTGGGGGTGCTATCCGCCGGACACGGCCGGAAAGAGCAACAGTTCGTCACCATCGACCAGGGGGAGCTGGTGCTGGCCCGGCCCCACCAACTGGCGATTGCGAAACACGACCAGGTGCGACACCACGTCGCCGGCCGGCGTCAGGAGCATCTCGTGCAGCGCCGGGCCGTGCTGCCCGGCCAGTTGCGCCAGCACGGCGTGGGCAGTAGTGCCCGCCGGCACGACCAGTGTTTCCTGGTCCACGCCGGCCCGGCGGCGCAGGATGTTGTGATAGCGCACGTGAACAGTCATCACGTCGGGGTCCACGGGCTTGCTTCCTCCAGGTCCAGCTCGCGCAGTTTGGCGATGGTGGGCCAGCCGGTAACCGGGTCCCAGCCTCGCAGGTGGTAGTATTCGTCCAGCATGGGCTCCAGTTCGACGACGTGGCCCCGGGCGTTGCCAGACGGCGACGGCTCGTGCGTAAAGCGGTGGGGGAGCCGGTCGTCGGCCCGGGTGATGCCCACCCGGGCGTTGTAGCAGCGCTGCAAATTATAGATGCGCTCGCCGGCGCGCTGTAATTGCGCCACGGGCATGTCCATCCCGGTGGCGGCCTCTAACGCGGCGGCGACGTCGGGCCAGTAGACCTCGGCCAGAACGAACGTCCCGCCGGATTTGCACATCCCAACCGAGTCCACCACGGCGCCAAAATCCTCGCCATCCTTGACCAGCAGCGGCTTGTATTTGGTCGCCAGCGGCTGGGCCATCTCGGGCAGGTACGCCTCGCCGTAGCGGCGGCGCGCCTCGTCGGGATAGCCGGTCTCGTCAATGACCGGGAAGGCCTTGAGGTGGTCGGCCCCCCGGCTGGAGGTGGCGTGGGCCAGGCCCATCGACTTTTGTGCCCGGCCGTCCTGCGCGGCGATTTCCATCCCCTTGACGTGCATGGCGTACTCGTCGGCCCCGCGCCCGATGGTCTCGGCCATGCGGCGCACACCTTCGGCCAGCAGGTTGCCAAAACCCTGGCGGTGGGCGATCTGGTCCAGCAATTGCAGCATCAGGCCGGCGTCGCCCCAGGGCAGCGCCAGCCCGCCGGTGTCGTCCCGGTTGAGGATTTCCTTGTCCCACAGCTCCATCGCAAAGCTGATGACGCGCCCGGCCGAGATGGTGTCCATGCCCAGCTCATCGCACAGGCGATTGGCCGCCAAAACAGCGTCCAGGTCGGTGTTGAGGATGTTGGCCCCCATCGCGTTCAGCGTCTCGTATTCGACGCTGTGCAGGGCGGTGCCGGCGTGGTCGCCATCGGTCAGACCATAGAGCTTGTCGCAGCAGATGGGGCAGCCGAAACAGCCCAGGTGCCGGACCAGCGCCCGGTCTTGCAGCGCCTCCACAGAGAGCCGGTCCACGTGCTCGAACGAGCCGTATTGAAAGTTCTTGGTGGGAAAGCGGCCCAGCGGGTCCATGAGCGAGACGATACCCGGGGTACCGTGGGCCGAGACGGCGGCATAGATGGGGTTGGCGCGGATGCGCTGGTGCAGCTCCACGGCCAGGTCGTGAAAGCGGGCCGGCCGGGCGATGGACACCGACCCGGTCCCGCGCACTGCCACCGCCTTGAGTCGCTTGCTGCCCATCACGGCCCCCAGCCCGCAGCGGCCCAGCGAGCGCTGCGACGTGACTTGGATGCTGGCAAAGCGCACCAGGTTTTCGCCGGCCGGGCCGATGGTCGCCACCTTGACCTGCCGGTCGCCCCAGGCGCGGCTCCTTCGGATATCCTGCTCGGTCTGGGACGTGGTACGCCCCCACAGGTCGCCGGCCGGGCGCAGCTCGGCGCGGTCGTCGGCGATGGCGAGATAGACCGGCGCTGGGGCCTGCCCGGTGACGACCACGGCGTCCCACCCGGCGAATTTGAGCTCTGGCCCAAAAAAGCCTCCGGCGTTGGCGTCGCCATAGATGCCGGTGAGCGGGGACCGGGCGATGGCTTCCATGCGGCAGCCATTGGGGACCAGCGTGCCCACCAGCGGCCCGGCGGCGAGGACCAGCAGGTTGTCCGGGTCCAGCGGCCCCACATCTGGCCCCACGTGATCCCATAGCCAGTGCGTGCCCCAGCCGTTGCCGCCCAGGTACGCCTCGGCCAGGGCCGGGTCCGTCGGGCGCGGTTCCACCCGGCCGGTGGTCAGGTTGACGTGCAGCCATTTGCCGGTATAGCCCTTGTAGGGGAACATGGTGTCACTCCTGCGCCGCGACGAGCGTGATGGTCCTGGCCGGGCACATGGTCACGCACTCGGGCGACCCGCCGCACAGGTCGCATTTGAAGGCGATGCCGCGTACGTCGTCCAGGGCAACGGTGCTATAAGGGCAGGCGTCCACGCAGGCACCGCAGCCGGTGCACCGGTCCGCGTCTACCACCCAGGCGCCGGTGCGCCGGTCGCGGGCGATGGCGTCGGCCGGGCAGGCAGCGGCGCATGGCGCGTCGTCACACTGGCGGCAGACGTTGGGGATAAACGGACCTTCGTCGCTTTCGGTTGTGATGGTGATGCGCGACCGGGCCGGCCAGATGGCGCCCTCGTGGTGAAAGGAGCAATAGCTGACGCAGATGCGGCAGCCGGTGCAGGTTTCGGCCTTGATGTCGAGATGCACGTTCGTTTTTCTCCGTATGTGACCTCGGGGTCTTGGCGCTGTGGCATCCCCGGCGTGCCCACGCTCCGCGTGGGCACGCGCTAAATGATAATGGGCCGACTTGTCCTACTGGGTCGCCACGCGGGGCACGAAACGGCCCCAGCCCGGCTCTCCGGTAAAGGCGCCGTCGCGTACGATGGCCCGGCCCCGGCTCCACACGTCGCGGGGCCAGCCCTGCACGACCCGGCCCGTATAGGGCGACCAGTCCACGTGCTCGTGGAGAGTATCGCCCGGGCGCAGCGTCACGGACCGGCGCGGGTCAAACACCACCAGGTCAGCGTCATAGCCCGGGGCGATGCGCCCTTTGCGATCCAGACCAAAGAGCCGGGCCGGGTTGGCGCAGCACACCGCCACCCAGCGTTCCAGGGTCATCCCATGCCGCAGGCCCACGTCATGGGCCAGGCTCAGCCGCGCCTCGATGCCGGGCAGCCCGCCGGGGATGGTGGTAAAATCGGCGTGCCCGCGCTTTTCGGCGGCGGCAAAAGGACAGTGATCCGTCGCCAGCACGTCCAGGCCGCCGCCGGCGAGCGCCTGCCACAGCGCCTCTTGGTCGGCCGGGGATCGCAGTGGCGGCGCGCAGATGAGCAACTCGCCGCCGGGGCGGTCCAGTTGCTCGGCGGCCAGCAGCAGGTATTGAGGGCACGTCTCGCCGGTTACGTCCTGGTCGTTGGCTCGCGCAGCCTGGATGCGGACCAGGCTCTTCTGGCACGAGACGTGGACGATGTAAACCGGGCACCCGGCCAGCGCCGCAATGTCGATGACCCGGCCCACGGCCTCGGCTTCCTGGCGCGGGGGGCGGGTCAAGGCGTGGTTGATGGGCGCGGTCTGGCCCCGGGCCACGGTCTGGGCGCGCATGGCGTCGCAGATGGGGCCGTTTTCGCAGTGGACGATGGGCAAGCCCCCGGTGGGAGCGATGGCTTGCATCACGCGGTAGAGCTGCGCGTCGTCCAGACGTAAACCACCGTAGGCCAGATACAGCTTGAAGCTGGGCACGCCGGCGGCCACCATGTCGGGTATCTCGGCCAGGGCGGCCGGGTCGTCAGCCTGCCAGGCGGGGATGGTCATGTGCAGGCTATAGTCCACGGTCACCCGGCCATCGGCCTCGGCCCGGCGCTGGGCCAGCGCGTCTCGGAGTGATTCGCCGGGCTGCGGCTCCACAAAGTCGATAACCGTGGTGGTGCCGCCCAACGCCGCCGCCACGGTGCCGCTGGCGAAATCGTCGGCGCTGACGTAGCGGCCCTGGGGCATGTGCAGGTGGACGTGCGGGTCGATGGCGCCGGGCAGCACGTAGCACCCGGTGGCGTCAAGCTCGTGCGCGCCGTGCAGGTCCGGCCCCACGGCGGCGATGTGCTCGCCGGCAATGCCCACATCTGCGGCGAACGTCCCCTCAGGCGTGATCAGCGTTCCGTTGCGAATTACCGTGTCCATGCATTCAGCTCCAGTTGGTGCAGGGTTTCCGGAGTGGGGATGCCGGTGGCGTCCCAACCCCGCAGGCGATAGTAGCGGTCCAGCATGGCATCGAAATCGTGCAGGCGGCCATCGAGGGCTGGCAGCGTTTCGGTGGTGAACCGCGCTGGGAGCCGGTCGTCGGCCCGCGACAGGCCCAGCCGCACGTTGTACAATCGCTCCAGGTTGACGATGCGCTCGCCGGCCGTCAGCAATTCGTCGGCGCTGACGGGGCGGCCCCACAGCGCGCCCAAGCCCCTGGCCAGGTCCTCCGGGTACAGCGCATAGGTCTCGGCCGTGGTAAACTTGCAGACGCCCAGGGCGTCGGACACGGCGCACACGTGCTCGCTGAACGCCACCAGGTCCGGTTTGTAGGTCTCGTTATCGGTCTCCATGAGCGCCGGGACCACGTCGGGCGCGAAAAAGCGGCTGGCGGCGTCCAGGTTGCCGGCCAGGTCGATGGTGGGCAACGCGTAGAGGTGGTCGGCCCCGCGATTGGCGGTGGCGTGGCCCAGGCCAAAGCCCTTGGCGATGCGCGGCTCCTGGCGCGGCAGCTCCAGCCCCTTGACGTGCATGGCATAGCGCGGCGCGTTCCCGCCGATGGCGTCGGCGGCGCGACGCACGCCGCCGGCCAGTACGTCGCCCAGACCGCGCCGGGCGCCCATGTCCTGGATGAGGCCCAGCAGCGTGTCCGCGTCACCCCATTCCAGTGAATATGTCGCGTCGCGCAGCAGGCCGCGCTGGCGGCATTCCATCGCAAACGCCACGGCTACGCCGGTCGAGATGGCGTCCAGCCCCAGGTCGTTGCAAAGGCGGTTGGCATGGAGGATGACGGCCGGGTCGTCGATGCCGCACATGGGTCCCAGGGCGTCCAGCGATTCGTACTCGGGACCTTCCAGGTCGCCGGCGTGGGGGCCGTCGGCGACGCGCGTGACCCGGCCGCAGCGAATGGGGCAGGCATAGCAGCCCTTGGTCGCCACGGTGTGCCGGGCGATGGCCTGGGCATCGATGCGGTCCACGTGGTCGATCTGGCCGCGCTGGTGGTTATAGGCCGGCAAATCGCCCACCAGGTTTTTGCCGGCCACCAGGAACACGGTGCCCAGGTCGCGCAGGCCGGTCACGTGGGGATGGTCGCGCACCTGCTGAAAGGCGCGCCGGGCCTCGGCCACAAACGCCGGCGGCAGGGCCGGGGCAGCCTGACCGCCCGGAACGACCACGGCCTTGAGGTGTTTGCTGCCCATCACCGCGCCGCCGCCGCAGCGCGCCGCCGCCCGGTCCCCGTCCATCATGATGGCCGCTACCTGCACGCCACGCTCGCCGGCCGGGCCGATGCACGCTACGCGCGCCGCCACGCGCGCGCCGCCGGTGGTCAGGGTCTCGGTGGCGGCATGGGTGCCCAGGCCCCACAACTCGCGTGCCGGGTGGATGCGCGCGCCCTGGGGCGTCATCTCCAGGTACACCGGCTCGTCGGCCCGGCCGGTGACGACCAGCGCGTCAACCCCGGCGCGGCGTAGCGCGGCCCCAAACTGGCCGCCGGCGTTGGCGTAGCCATAGATGCCGGTGAGAGGCGAGTGAAAGGTGACGTGGGTGCGGGCGCCGGTGGGCCAGGGCGTGCCGGTGAACGGTCCCACGGCGAAAATAAGGGGATTCTCCGGCGCGAGGGCGTTGGCCGGGTCCGCCAGGTGTTGCCAGAGCAAGGCCGCGCCCAGCCCACGCCCGCCCAGGAACCTGGCCGTCAGGGCGGGTTCGATGGGCCGGGAATCGATTGCACCGGTACCGAGATCAACCTGGATCAGACGCGACATGGGTTCATCTCCCCAAGAGCAGGTGCTTGACGGCGCGCGAGCGGCGCGCTATGATCCAATCCGACAGATGCGGGGACTGGTTCCCGTTGAACGTATACCACGCGAGGAGGTCTATCATGTCCGACATGCCCGAATCCGAACGCCGGTTCTTGCCCCATCTCACGACGCGCCAGGTGGCCGACCTGGACCGGGAGCGCGCTGTCGTCGTGCTGCCGCTGGCTTCTATCGAGCAGCACGGGCCGCACCTGCCGCTGTTTACCGACAGCCTCATCGTGCGCGAGGTGCTGGAGCGCGCCCTGGCGCTTTTGCCCGGCGATGTCCCGGTGTGGGTCTTGCCGCTGCTGCCCTATGGCAAGAGCAACGAGCACGCCCGCTACCCCGGGACCATCACGCTGACCTCGGAGACGTTGATCCAGGTGCTCAAGGACATTGGCCGCAGCGTGGCCCGCGGCGGGTTCCAGCGGCTGGTTGTCCTGAACGGGCACGGCGGCAACGCCGAGGTGGTGGACCTGGTGATCCGTGACATCCGCGAGGAGACCGGGCTGCTGGTCTTTGCCCTGCACGTCTATTTGCGGGTGGCGGTGCCCACGGAAGGGCTGACCGAGGCCGAGCAAACCTATGGCATTCACGCCGGCGACGTGGAAACGTCCATCTTGTTGCGGTGTTGCCCGGAACTGGTCCAACGCGACCTGGCCCCGGCGAGCCTGCCCGCCCACCTGCAAACCCTCAAATATCCGCCGTTCATGGGGCCGCTCACGTTTGCCTGGCTGACCGAGGACATTACCGACACCGGTGTGCTGGGCGATGCGACGGTCGCAGACCCGGCCAAGGGCGAGCGGTTTCTGGCCGACGCGGCGGCCCAGACGGCCGACCTGTTGCGCGAGATTGCCGGGTTTCGCTTTGCGCCGTGAGCGCCAAACCTCGGATGGCGTCTAGCCGGCACTCTGGCGCGCCCGCTGCACGACGATGGCCCCCCCGGCGATGACCAGGATGCCCAACCCCATCAGCGGGTTCATCTGCTCGCCCAGCAGGAGCCAGGCCAGCAATGGTCCCAGCCCAATCTGGAGCGAGTTGAGCGTGGTGGCGCTGGCGACGCTGGTGAGCGACAGGGCCGTGGTGATGCTGACCAGGGCGACGGCGTTGAACAGCCCGGCCAGCAGCACGGCCCCCTGCACGGCCAACGGCGTGGTCAGGTAGAGGCCCAGGTTGCCGGTGAGCAGCAGATACAGGTTCAGCACCGCCAGCCCCACGGCCGTCGCCACGGCCAGCGCCCGGAACTGGTCCAGGCCCCGGTTCATCGCCGCCGTCACCAGCACGCCGGACAACGCCCAGCACAGGGCCGTTCCCAGGGCCAGCGGTACGGCCATCCACCACTGCGGTGACGCCGGCGTCCCCCCGGTCTGGCCCACCGCCAGCAACGCGATGCCGCCCACGGCCACGGCCATACCGATCGCCATCCGGGCATTGAGCGGCTGCCGCAAAAAGATGGCTGCCAGGACGGCCGCCCACAACACCTGCGTGCCGCTCACCGGCGTGGCGATGAGCACGCCGCCGGTCTGCAGGGCGGCAAAGTGCATGGGATTCCCGATCACAAAGGTGAGCAGGCCATAGGCGGCGAGCATGAGCACCAGCACCCGGTTGCCCCGGATCGAGACTGCCCGCGGATTGTCACGTTTGACCCACCAGCCCATGATCAGCGCAAAGAGCAGGGTAGGCGAGGCGCGCAGGGTCACGCCCAGCGAATAGTTTAGGTCATAGCCTTGCACGGCCACGCGGGTCAAGATGGCGGTCAGGGCATAGGCCAGCGCCGAGATCAGTGCCCACAGTTCGCCCCGGCCCAAGAGAATACGGAATCGCGTCAAGAGCACCTCGCTGCGCAATCGGTATCAGCCGCCGGCCATAGGCGGCACAAAGGCCACCACGTCGCCGTTGGTCAGGGAGCGCGCCAGGCCGACCTGGCTGTCCACCGGGGCGCGATTGACTAGCAGCAGCGCCAGCGGACCGGCGCCGGTTTCCAGGGGCGTCACCACCTGGTCGACAAAGGGCACCGGGAGCGCCTGCCGCAGTGCCGCGAGCAGATCAAACAATGTGGCCCCGTCGGGCAGCGACAGGGCCAGTTCCGGGCAACCGGCCAGGGCGCGTAGGGGGCCGGTAAAGCGCACGACGATGAGCATGGATCGGCTCAACCGGACAGGCCCAGCGCCGCCAGTCGTTCTGGCGTGGGCCGGCCCTGTTCGTCCCAGCCGCGCGTGGCATAATAGTCGCGCAGCAGGGTGGCAAAATCCTCGCGGGTGAGGGGTTTGTTGTCGGCCGGGAAATCGGCCGGCACCTGGAAGCAGATGTCCGGGAGCCGGTCCTCGCTGCCGTCGATGCCGGCCGCCAGATTGTACAGCCGCTCCAGGTTCCAGATGGCCTCGCCCAGCCGCAGGAATCGTTCTTCGGTATAGTCCAGGCCGGTGGCCGTGTTGAGCAGGTCGACAAACTGACCCATCGGCAGGGCAAATTCGGCAAAGCGGCAGGCGACGAGGCAAAAGACCGCGTTGACCTTGTTCTGGATTTCGGCCACCAGCGCGGCGCGCCCCTCGATGCTATCCATCGGGATAACGCCCATCAGCTCCATGCCGATGGGCGCGCGCTTGTGGCACGCGCCCCGGTTGGAGGTGGCAAAGGTCACGGCGATGCCCCGCATGCGTTCGGGCATCCACGCTGCAAACTCCATGCCCTTGACGTGCAGGGCAAAGGCGTCGGCCCCGTGGCTGATGATCTGGGCCGCCAGGCGCACGCCTTCGGCCAACGTATCGCCCAGGCCCTGGCGGTGGGCGATGAGGTCGATGAGCCGGATGGTGGCGTCGGCATTGCCAAACTCGAGCGACACGTCGTCGCCCAGGATGTCGCGAGGCAAAATGCCTCGCTCGGCAAGCTCCATCGCAAAGGCAACGTTTACTCCCAGGGAGAGCGTATCCATCCCGTATTCTTCTGCCTGGTCGTTGGCCTTGAGCAACATCTCGGGATTGTCGTTAAAACATAGGGAACCCAGCGAGTACATGGTCTCGTATTCGGGACCACGGGTCCACACCTCGCCCCAACGGGTCTTGACGGGCTTGTGCAGCATGCCGCAGTGGACCTGGCAGCCCAGGCAGGCGATGGGCCGGGTGGGGAACTGTTCGGCAAATGCCTCGCCGCCAATGGCCTCGGCGTTCTCGAACCTGGTCAAACGGTGGTAGCGCGTCGCCAGGGTATGGCGCTCATTGATGAGACCCATCCCCGAGCCAGTACCTGTTCGGCCGAACCCGGCCAACAGACCCCACGGCTGGGCCAGGTCCTGGCGAAAGGTCTCGTACGCGGCGTTTACGGCCTGTTGGAACGCCGCCGGGTCGGCTACACGCACGTCGCCAATGCCGGCCACGCCCATGGCCTTGACGTTCTTGGAGCCGAGCACCGCGCCGGCACCACCACGCCCAAAGGCCCGCGTCTCTGATATGACGGAGGCATAGCGCACCCGGTTCTCGCCGGCCAGTCCGATCACCAGGGTGTGCAGGTCGTCGCGCCCGGCGGCGGCCTGTACGGCCGCTTCAGCCTCGCGGGCCGGCACACCGGCCAGTTCCGGGCAATCTGTGATCTGCACGCCATCGGGTGTGATGAGGATATAGACCAGCGCGCCGGCCTGCCCCTCCAGGACGATGACGTCATAACCAGTGGCCTTGATGGCGCCGCCCAGGTGCCCACCCGCGTAGGTGTTGATGATGCCCCCGGTCAGCGGCGATTTGGTGACGATGCCGGTCTGGGCGAACAGGGGGGCCAGCGTGCCGGTGAGCGGGCCAACGCACAGGTACAGCTTGTTGTCTGGTCCCAGCGGGTCCGCGTCTGGCGGCACCTCGTCGGTGAACAGCTTGACGCTCAAGCCCATCCCGCCGACCCAGCGCCGGAGCAAGGCGTCTGGAAGCGGTTCTTCAGTCGCCGTGCGCGTGCTCAGGTTGATGCGCAACAGTTTGCGGCCATAGCACTCGAACATGGTCTCCCCCCTACTCGCTGGCGCTCAGCGCGCCGGCAAAGCAGTACGCCACGCACTCGAACCGGCCGTCGCAGGTATCGCATTTGACCGCCACGCCCGACAGCGGGTCCAGCCAGATACCATCGTAGGGACAGGCGTCCACGCAGCTTCCGCAGCCGGTACATTCGTCGTAGCGCACCTGGACGACGCCGCTGTCGGTGTGCACCAGCGCTTCCACCGGGCAGGCCGGCAGGCACGCCGGGTCCGCGCACTGGCGGCAGACGCGGGCGTGGGGCAGGTCCGGCCAGTTGGAGACGATGCGCACGCCGGATTTGTTGGGATTGAACAGGCCAAAATGGACAATGCTGCATTTCAGCTCGCAGGTCCGGCACTCGGTACAATTGTCATTCACTAGCAGGCGTTGCGTCATGGCTCCCCCCTGCAACCTAGTACAGTGGCACACCCAGCCGGATCAATTCTTCTTTGACCCGGTCGTACACGGCCTGGTGCTCCGGCGTGGGCGTCAGTGTCTCCAGGTCATACAACTGTTCAAAGGGCTGGCCCTTGGGCGCCTCGGCAAAGCTGATCTTGTCCTTGTATTTTTCGTACAGCGACTCGACGATGGGCGTGGCCTGGGCGCGGGTGAGCCCGGCGGCGGCGTGGGCCACCTCGCCAAAGAGCCGGGCCATCAGTGGGCTAACGTCGTTATAGCCCAGGGGCTCGGCCGGGCGCGGCCCGGTGACATTGCTTCCGCTGGGCACCACTGCCAGCGCCAGCGCCGAAAACTCGTAGGCGTATTGCTCGGACCCGGGTCGTCCGGCCGTGGTGTGGCTGGTGGTGGCGATGATGTGGCTGTTGCGGGCCACGGCCTGGTTGGCCAGGCTGCCCATGAACAGCGAATGATTGTTGGTCTGCTGCTTGTATTTGATGTGCTGCGGCCCAATGTGGCAGATCTCGGCCCCCAGCATGATGGCGCCGATGAACGAGGCCACGGCTACTATGGCGGTGCCGGCCGGGTCGCCGCCATAGCCGCCCACCAGCGGCGTGAACGCCGTATAGATGGGGCAGCCATAGGCCAGGTAATACGCCAGCCGGGTCAGGGTCACGTCGTCTACCTGCAATTCAGAGATGAGCACCATGGCCCGGGGGTCGGTGGACCGCAAGCCCCAGTCCTCGTTGGTGCAGGCGATCTCGTTGAGCGCCATGACCGAGTGGCCGCAGATGGGGATGCCCGGCCGGCCGGCCCGACGCGTCGCCTCACGCGCCCACTGCCCATAGAGCACCGCCGCCCGGCTCGACAGCCCCGAGTTGGGCCGGATCACCTGCCCGTCCAGTTCTTTGAGATAGCCGGGCAGGAACAGGCAGTCGATAATGCGTTCCTGGGCGAATGCCTCGTTGAGCCGCACAAACATGTCCTCGTGGACGTCGGCGTTAAAGGGACCGCTAAAGATAAATGGCCGGCGCGGGTCCTCCACGCCGCGATGGCGGATCTTGACGGTGTCTTTGCCCTGGCCCATAGGCAGCCGATCCCGCACAAAGCGCAGGACATAGTCCACCTCGACCGGGGCAAACTCGATGACGCGGCGGCTGTTCATGCTGTACATGCCGGCCGTCAGCAGCAGTTCTTTGCCGGCGGCCCAGCACCGGTCGGCCAGCTCGTCGTCCAGGTTGACGAGCGTGCGGCCGTCCCACCGAATATCATACTGCTTTTGCAGTTTCATCACCGGCGTGGCGACCCGGCGCATCAAAAAATCGTTAGCCTCCATGAGCGGGCCGGTCTCGGCGCGTTTGGCGACTTCTTTAAAGTTCATCGCACCCACTCCTCGCGGCGCTCGTCCAACATCTGGACGGCCTCGCTGGCATCGCGCGCATAGCCACTGGCGCCGATCTGGTCGGCCCAGGCTTGGGTCACCGGTGCGCCACCCACGATGGTGAAATACCGGTCGCCCAGCCCCTTGTTCCGCAGCAATTCGATCACGTCACGCTGGGAGAGCATGGTGGTGGAGAGCAGGGCCGACATGGCAATGATGTGGGCGTGGGTGTTGTGCGCCGCCTCGATGAACTGCGTGGCCGGTACGTCCACGCCCAGGTCGTGGACCTCGTAGCCGTTGGCCTGCAACATGGCCGCCACGATGGTCTTGCCGATATCGTGGATGTCGCCTTCTACCGTGCCCAGGACCACGACGCCTTTTTTCTTCAACTCGCCGCCCTGATCCTTCATGGCCTTTTCCAACACTGCCATGCCGGCCTTCATGGCGTCGGCGGCCATCACAAGCTGGGGCAAGAATATCTCCATGCGGTCGAATGCCTGGCCCAGCTCGCGGATGGGGCCGGCGAATCCCTGTTCTACGGCCACCAGCGGGTCGAGCCCGGCCGCCACCGCCTGGTGAGCGGCAGCTACCGCCGCGTCGCTGTCGTAATCTTGGATGCTGGCGCGCATCTGGGCGTAAATTTCGTCAGCCTTTGCCATCTATTGCCTCCTGGTAGGTGTTGCGTTGTTGCTAGTTCCTCGTGAAATTCTTGCTCATTGAGCAAGAAAACGAACCACAAAGGGCACCAAGAGCACAAAGGCGGATAGCATGGTGACCTTGGTGTCCTTTGTGGTCTGAATTCTTGATTCTGGCCGGTCCAGGTTAGGATTCACTGGGCGGCCGGGCCGAATAGCCCGAGCCGGGTGCCGATGCCGCGCTCTATCGCCAACTGGTACGTCTTGTAGCACACGCAGACATCTTCGGTGCCCATGCCGATGGGCGAGAAAAAGATGCGCTCGCCCGGGGTTTCGCGACCCGGCGCATCGCCGCACACGATGGCGCCCAGCTCGGTGATACGCGCGGGCTCGATGAGCCCCTGGTCTATCATCAGTGCGATGACCGGCGTGCCCCGGTGCAGCACGGCCTCCAGGCTGTCTACTACCACCTTGTCCGAGCGTTGCACCACGGCAAACTCTTCTTCCTGGTATGACCCCACGGCGGCGAACAAGCTGCCCGGCTTGACCCAGGCGTCCTTGACGATGGGCTCGTCGGCCACGGTCACGGTCACGATAATGTCGGCGTCGCGCACGGCCGCCTCGGGACTGTCCACGGCGCGCACGTCCAACGCCAACTGCCGGTTCATCTCGGCGGCATACTGGTCGGCGGTCTCGCGGCGCACGTCAAAGGCGCGAACCTGGCGCAGGCCCGGGCACGCGATCTGGAGGGCCTGGAGCTGGGTGCGGGCCTGGACGCCGGCGCCGATCATGGCGACCGACTCAGCGTCAGGCCGGGCCAGGTAGCGCGCTGCCACGCCGGTGACGGCCCCGGTGCGCATGGCGCTGAGCAGCGTGCAGTCCATGATCGCCAGCGGGATGCCCTTCCACGAATCGTTGAGGATGAACAGGCCGGTGGCCCGAGGCAGCCCGTAGCGGATCGGATTCTTGGGAAAGCCGGCGATCCACTTGATGCCAAAGACCTCGTATTCGCCGGCCACATAGGCGGGCATGGCATTGCCTCGGCCCCGCTCGCGCTCGTCCAGGTCCAGCACAGTCTTGTGGGGCAAAATGGCCTGCCCCTGGTGGTGCAGCCGGAACGAGTCTTCCACCGCGTCCATGGCCGTGGCCATGTCGATGCCGGTGGCGCGCACGTCTGCCTGGCTCAAGTATAGAAACTCGATGTCGGTCATGATTCGGTCCTCACGCGCGATTCTACTTCGCGCACGATGCGCTCCAGCTCGGCCTCGACATTGGCCGGCAGAGGATCCACCTGATGCTCGGCCAGGATGTGCTCCACTCGCTCGTGGGCGCGGTCGGCCACGCCCTGGCTACCGGCGCGCTCCCACTTTTCCCGCGTCTGCCGGTCGCCCAGCGGAGGAAAGAAGTGCTCGCCCTGGAGAAAGCGCATGGTGTGGCGCTGCCCCAGATAGTGACCGCCTGGCCCCACCTGGTCAATGACGTCCAGCGCCAGGGTGGCGGCGTTCACGTCAACGCCTTCCAGTACGCGATACAGCCCGCCGATGATCTCGTCGTCGATGACCAAGCTTTCCTCGCTGATGGTCAGCGCGCCTTCCATGGTGCCGGGGTAAAAGATCTTGTTCACGCCGCCCAGCGCGGCCATGGTGAGCACCGTCGCCTTTTCATAGCCGGCCTGGATGTCCAGCAGCTTGGAGTCGGTGGCCGAGGCGGTGCCTCGGCAGGGAATGTCGTAAAAGTGGGCGATCTGGGCGCTGGCGACGTTGATCAGCCCCATCTCGATGGCGCCGATGGCGATGCGGCCCACGCGCATGTCCATCACCGAGCCGCAGGTGCCGTACCACACCGGGTTGCCCGGGTTGGCAAGCTGGATGATGGTGATGCCGCTGATCACGTCGGCGGTTTGCTGGGCCAGCAGGCCGGCCAGGGTCACCGGCGCGGTAGCGCCGGCCTGCGGCTCGCTGGTCACGTCGATGGGCAGGCCGTATTTGGCAAATTCGAGCATGCCCTCGATCTGGTCGCGGTCGTGGCGGAGGGGGGCCACCGGGTTGGCCGTGGTAAAGGTGAACGGCCGGCGCCGCAGCTCGGCCTCGCCCCCGGCGATGGCGGTCACCATACGCAGGCAGTCTTGGGCCAGTATGCGCTCGCGAGAGGTGGCCTTGATGACCTTGCTGGAATTGCGCACCGATTCCAGGTAGCCATAGACGTGCGCCGCGCCCAGGGGTACTCCGTCGATCTGGGGCATGATGGCCCCCGAATGCAACAGGTGATAGTGCGGCAGCGCGTCGGCCAGCTTGACCAGGTGCCCCACGTCTTGCAGCGTGGTGCGATGCGTGGTGCCGGTGGCATAGTCGTAGCAGTTGAGCCGGCCGATCATGGGCTCATAGTGCAAGGCCGTGGTCGATACGGCCACGTTGTGGGCCGGGTTGCGGGCATAGACGGTAAAAGAAGACGGGGTCTGCCGCAGGGCTTGCTCGATAACATAGCCCGGGATGCGGCAGCGCCCCGTTTCGTCATCTATGCGCGCGCCGGCCCGGCGCAGCAGGTCGCAGGCCGCCGACGACTGGACCGAGACGCCAGTGTTCCACAGGATCTCGAGCGCCGCCTGGTGGATGGCATAGACCTGCTCGTCTGAAAGCACCTTTAATGCCGGTCGAAAGCGCATGGGGTTGGCTCCTACATGGTGACGATGACCCGGTATGTATCGGGCCGGATGGCCGCTTGCAGGGCTTCTACCAGCCGGTCAAAGGGCAGCACCAGCGAGATAAACGGCTTGACATCGACGAGCCCCCGCGAGATCAGGCGCACGGCTTGCAGCACGTCGTCTTTGTCCTGGCTCATGGAGCCGGTGAGTACGATCTCGTTGCTGTGAAACGGATTCGGGTCGATGGTGATCCTGGCGCTGCGTGGGTGGATGCTGGCATAGACGTGGATGCGCCCGCCCTTGGCGGCGGCGTCGATGGACTGCTCCACGGCCGCGGCTATGCTCACGGCGCAAAAGATCACATCGGCCCCGCGACCATGCGTCAGCCCGCGCACCTGTTCGGCAAAGGGCTTTTCGAGAGGATTGATGATGGCATCGGCGCCCATCTGCCGGGCAAAGGCCGCGCGCGTGGGGTCGATCTCGCTGACGATGACCCTGGCGCCGGCCTGCTTGCAGAGCAGCAGGTGCAGCATGCCCATCACGCCGGCGCCCACCACCACCACATTGTCGGCCCGTTGCACCCGGGCCTTGCGCACGCTACGCAACACGCAGGCCAGCGGCTCGGTGAGGCTGATCTCTTCATAGGACGCGCCGTTGGTGGTCTGGTAGAGCTGATAGTCGTCCAGCAGGATGTATTCGGCCAGACCGGCCGGGCCGGGCACATCAGTCTCGCGAAAGGACTTGCGCATATTGTCGCAGATGTTGTCCATGCCGCGCCGGCAAGACTCGCAGTAGCCGCATCGGATCAGCGGCGACGCCATCACCTTGTCCCCGATCTGGGCATCGGTATAGACGTACTGGCCCACCTTGACCAGCTCGCCCGAGACCTCGTGCCCACCGGCCAGCGGGTAGAACTTTTCCTCGCCGGTGAACACGCGCTGCTCCCACGTGCACAAGGCACAGGCTTTGACCTTGACCAACACCTGACGGGGGCCGGGTTCGGGGATGGGTAACTCGTCGATTCGTATTTCTCCAGGGGCGACGAAAACCGCCCGCTTGTATGTATCTGTCACGCTTGCTCCTTAGTCAAGATATTTCAGGGCCGCGTCCACGGTGGCGTCCTGGTGAATGATGGCGGCGATGGCGGCAGTGATCTTGGCCGGCTCGGGATGACGCCAGATGTTGCGGCCCACGGCCACGCCGCTGGCGCCGGCCTGTATGGCTTCCTGGATGCTGCTCAGCAGGTCGCGGGGGTTCTTGGACTTGCCGCCGCCCAGCACCACGATGGGCACATAGATGCGCTCCACGATGCTGCGGAAACTGTCCACATCGCCGCTATACGTGGTCTTGATGAAATCCACGCCCATTTCCGCACCGATGCGGCAGGCGTGGCCAATGTTCTCGGGCGTCCACATCTCGGCCGGGTTCTCAAAGCCGCCGGGCAGCATCTCGGCCATCACCGGCACGTTCCATTCGGCGCACTGGGCGACGAGCGAGGCCAGGTAGGGCAGCGTCTCGTTCTCGAACATGGAGCCGGGCATGCCCATGCTGCCCACGGCGTCGGCGCCCACGCGCAGGGCGTCGTACACGTCATAGAGGAGTTTGGACGGACTGGGGTCGGCGGCCAGCTTGGTGGAACCGCCGTCCACGCGCAGGATGATGCCCAGGTCGCCAATTTCCTCGGCGAACTGACTCACCACGCCATAGGTGGTGAGCAGGGCATCGGCGCCGCCGGCGCGGATCTGCCGGATCACCTGGCCGGGCTTTTCCGTCCCTTCCATCATCCCAAACGCGCCGGGGTGGTCCATGGCTACGATCAGGGTCTTGTCGTCCTCACGAAAGATGTGGTTCCAACGATGGGTTTTGAGTCCTAACATGGTTGTCTCCAGTTTACTAGGTTCGAACAGGCGTGATGCGTGAGACGCGTCACTTGGTCACGAATCACGCATCACGCAAGTCGTCGAATGTCAGTCAACCGGGTTGACTATCTAAAGAATCCAGTCCAGATCATGGCCCCGGTCTCGGGATCGATCCCCGGAAAGATGGGGTAGGAGAACACAATGCCAATGAGGATCACGGCCACCATGATCAGGGTGGGCGAGACGTTCTTTTTCGCCAGCAGCCACCAGATGAACAGCACCAGCAGCAGTGGCAGCAGGTTGGGCATAAAGCTGTCAAAGATCTTTTGCAGTTCAAAGGTGGTGCCGCCGATGTTAAAAGCCAGCGCCGTGGAGAGGCTGACAAAGCTCACGGTCAACGCGCCCATGATAAAGTTCCCCAGCACGCCGGCCCCCACGATGATCTTTTGCAGGGTGCCGCTGCGCAGGATGTTGGTCACGGCCGCGCGGCCCTGAACATAGCCCTGCCACCAGAGGAGCCAGCCCACACCCCAGACGAACGCAGCTACGGCCACAGCGTAAAAGATGGGGCCAACGATGTTGCCGCTGGTGGTGCTCATGGCCCCACCTGTGGCGAGGCTAATGCCGATAGCCAGGGCGATGGGGATGACGATGCCCTGCTGGATCGTGTCGCCGATGCCAGCCATCGGTCCCATGAGGCCAGTCTTGACGCCGTTGATGGCCTCGTCGCTGATTTCGGCCCCGCCAGCGCGTTCTTCTTCCATCGCAATGACGATGCCGTGGATGACACCGCCGATGTCTGGCTGGGTATTAAAGAACACCAGGTGCCGCTTGAGGGCGGCGCTGATGTCTTCCTGGCTCTTGTAGAGCTTGGCGATGATGGGCGTCATGCTATGGGCAAAGCCCATGCCCTGCATGCGCTCCCAGTTGTAAGTGGAATGCGAAAGGAACAGCCAGCGCAGCCAGGCCTGGAACACATCGCCCCGAGTTAGCAAGCGTGGACCTTCGCGGGCCAGGGCGCTCTCGGCTGCCGCACCCTCGTCTCGGCCGAATCCCTCGGTGAACAGCACGTGCATAAACGCGATACACGCGCCTACGACTGCCAGGATCACCAGATTAACGTTGGTCATGAGCGTGGCGATGATAAAGCCGAGGAAAAAGTACGGCCACACGTTGCCTCGGAAGAGGAACTTGAGGTTAAGGGCAATACCGAGGGCAGATAGCATGCCGCTGGCGGCATAGAGGCCGCTCATCACCCAGATGGCGTTCTGACCGATCCAGTTCAGGGCATCGGCCACGGCCTGGGACCCCAGATAGGCCGCCAGCATCACCGGCACGGCATAGAGCACAAAGAGGAACGGCTGAGAAAAGATCCAGTTACTCCGTGCCACCCATTTGATGTTGGCTTGCTCGGCAAAGCGGTCTGCCCAGTGGGGGATGATGGAGCACAGGGACATGCGCAGCGACCAGGTGAGGCCGCCCAGCAAGCCCAACGGTGCGGCCAGGGCCAGGGCCGCTTCGATGTCTAGCCCGGCACCCAGGGCCAGGGCAGTGCCCAGATAGCCGGCCAGGCCCGGGTCGCCCGGCAACGAGCCGCCGGCCGAGATCCAGCCCAGGTACAAGATATTGATGTTGGCGCCGATGGCGATACCAGCCGCCGGCTGGCCCATGATCAGGCCCACCAACGTGCCGGCCACCAGCGGCCGATACAGCACGGTAAAGCCCAGGTTGGCAAACCAGGGCGACATGGAAAAATAGTACAACACACCGATGATGATGGCCATGAACAGGCTCATCTGTACCGGCGCCTCCTGGGTGATCGGTGCCGCCTTGACGACGCCAAAGCTCAGGAACAAGAGCGCCAGGCTCATAATGAAGGCCATTCCCATCTGCTTACGAGATACACTCATGGTTGCTTCTCCTCTCCTGTAGGAGTAGAATAGTGGTGCTATCTGGTTAGAGCTTGCGGGCCAGGTCCGCAAAGGACCTGGACTTTTCGCCGGGCACTGTCAGCAGCGTGATGTCCACGCCCTGGCCCAGCAGGTATTTGAGGATCGCGATCTCGGGTTCTGAAACGGCAATGTTCTTGAATATGTTCTTGCGACCGGGCGCGCTGCCGATCCCGCCAATGTTCAGGGCGGCATAGCGCAGGCCGCCGTCATAGAGCGCCTGGGCGGTCTGGGGTGTTTTCATCAGCACCATCGTCGTTTTGCGGTCCGGCGTGTCTGCACTCAGGATACGGATGCCCTCGGCAATCGACACGGCTCCCACCTGGATACCCGACGGCGCCGACAGGCGCAGAACTTCCTGCATAAACGGGTCCGCCGCCACGTTGTCATCCACAATGACGATGCGTGTAAACCGCCGATGTTTGCACCACACGGCCACCACTTGCCCATGGATCAGACGATCATCGATCCGCACCAATCCCAACTCGTCGATAGCCCTCACCTCCTTTCCATGTTGATTCGCGCTGTAGATCATTGGCGAGGGCAGTTCGTGCGTACCTCTCGCCTTGATGGCGGTCCGATCACCGGTTCAGCAGCGGGCCGAGGTTTTTGACTGACGCCTGGCCCAGTTCGGTGATCTCGGCTGCCAGTTCTGACAAGGAAGCCTCATCCCGCGTCATGATCAATTCGAGGAGCATGGGCAGGTTGGCCCCGGTGACACATTCCACATTGTCCTTGAGCACCTGGCGCACGCTCACATTGTATGGCGTGCCGCCAAACAGGTCGATGAGGATGAGCGTCTCTTCGTCGGCGATGGGCTGCAACACCGCGTCCAGCCGGGCGCCAAAGGATTCTGGGCTTTCGCCCGGCTCCAGAGTCACGGCGTGCAGCCCCTCGATGGGGCCGGTGATCATCTCGGCGGCCCGAATCAGCGCCTCGCTCAGGTCAGCGTGGGAAACGACAACAATGTGGATCATGACTATTCGTAC
The DNA here is from genome assembly GCA_018823415.1 of Chloroflexota bacterium. Classification (GTDB taxonomy): domain Bacteria; phylum Chloroflexota; class JAHJIN01; order JAHJIN01; family JAHJIN01; genus JAHJIN01. The sequence goes on from JAHJIN010000058.1 coordinate 23,666, forward strand.
CCTTCTAGGGACATGCTCATGCGATACCATTCGCCGCAATATGCGGCCTGGGAAAACTCGAGGATTTCCTGGGTATCCAGGAACGTGCTGCGTTCGGCACGCAGCACCGCAGCCGGATAAGACAGGTGCAGCAATTCCATCTCGTGCGTGCTGGCCAGTGCCGAGTATACCTGTTCCTCGGCCCGGTCGATCCGCAGGCCATACGTGGTACGCAGCAATTCCAGCATGGACAGTTCGGCCAGATTGTACTGCAAGAGGCCCGGACACAAACGATGATTGAGGTAGACCGTATGTAAGGCCAGGGGGACATTGTTGACCAGGCGCAAGCGCTCCAGGCGTACCACCTGGTCATCTGGCTGCAAAGACATGGCTCGCCGCACTGCTGGCGGTGGATTGGGCACCAGTTCAGCGCTCAGCAGGCGGCTGGAAGGCGTCATGCCCATGCGCCGGATGTCACTGCTAAAGCCAGCCAGCGAGACCTGCACGATCAAACCCTGGCGCGGTGAGGCCACAAACGCGCCGCGCCCAGGCACCACTTCGATGAGGCCCTCCTGACCGAGGGCACGCAGGGCTTCGCGTACGGTGGTGCGGCTGAGGTCAAACTCGTCGCAGAGCTGGCGTTCCGAGGGCAGCGGATCACCGGCTTGCAGTTGGCCTTCCTCGATCTGGGTCGCCAGGAGGTCCTTCAACTGCAGGTACAAGGGAGAGGGACTGTAACGGTCGATGCTCACCGAGCGCCTCCGTCACGGGTTGGCAATCACCCCGGCTGGTACGTACCAGTCATGACCGCATTGTACCACGAAATTCTGGCAATGTCAAGATCAGACTTGACAGCCGGGGCACTTGGGCTATAATGCATTTGGCAGTTCAAAAAGGAGGAGCGACATCATGCCCGAGATCACCCTGACTATTCGCCACCAGATTGGATTGCATGCGCGCCCGGCCGCGCTGTTTGTGCGCACGGCCAAGGGGTTCGGCAGCACTATCCGGGTCATGCACGGCGAGCGTGCCGCCAATGCCAAGAGTATACTGGGTGTATTGGCCCTGGGGGCCACGCAAGGTGCGACCATCACGGTGCAGGCCACCGGAGACGATGCCGACGCGGCCCTAGTCGCTCTGGCCGATCTGGTAGCCAGCGATTTTGCGGAGGAAACATGCAGCGAATAGCCGGTGTCCCGGCATCGGGGGGTGTGGCCATTGGACCGGCCTTTCGTTGGCGGCGGGTGGACCTGGATATGGCCCGGAGCCTGACTGAGGACCCGGCCGCCGAATGGTCGCGCTTTCAGGCTGCGCTCCAGGTGGCCGGCGAGCAACTGGAGCAGGTGTGTGTGTATGCCGAGGAGCAATTGGGCGCTCAAGATGCCGCTATTTTTCGGGCACACCAGTTGATGCTGGATGACCCGGAGCTGCTGGACGCGGTCTTGGTCAGCATCCAGGAGCAGCGCCTCACCGCCGAATGTGCGCTGAATGACGCGGTCGAGACTTATGTGCAACTGCTGGAATCTCTGGGCGACGAATACATTGGCGCCCGCGCTGCCGATGTGCGCGACGTGGCCCATCGCCTGCTGTGCGCCCTGCAGAACGTCCCCACATCGCCAGCCGACGAGCTGACGGTGCCAGCCATCATCGTGGCCCCGGACCTCACCCCCTCGGATACGGTGCTACTGGACAAGTCGCTGGTGCTGGGGTTTTGCACCGCTCAAGGGGGCGCCACATCGCACACGGCTATCCTGGCCCGGGGCCTGGGACTGCCGGCCGTGGTGGGGGCCGGCCCGGCCGTGCTCGACATCCCAGCCCTGGCCCCGCTCATCTTGGACGGCGACCAGGGTGCCGTGCTGGTTGCGCCGGACGAAGGGACGGTTGCCGCCTATCGTGCCCGCCAGTCGGCAGCCCAGGCTGTGCAGGTCCGGGCGCAGTCTTGTGCTCACGAGCCGGCCATCACCCGGGATGGCCACTGCATCGAGGTCGTCGCCAACGTGGGCAATGTGGCCGGCGCCCAGGCCGCCCGCGAGGCCGGCGCAGAGGGCATTGGCCTGCTGCGCACCGAGTTCCTGTACCTGGAACGCACCGCCCTGCCAGACGAAGAGGAGCAATACCGGGCCTATCGCGCCATCGCCGACGTGTTTGGCACGCAACCGGTGGTCTTGCGCACCCTGGACATTGGCGGGGACAAAGAGCTGCCCTACCTGGACCTGCCGCGAGAGATGAATCCCTTCCTGGGGCTGCGGGCCATCCGGCTGTGTCTGGCCCGGCCTGACCTGCTCAAACCCCAACTGCGAGCCGCGCTGCGGGCCGGGGCCGGCCGCAATCTCAAGATCATGTTTCCCATGATCGCCACTGTGGCCGAGGTGCGCGCGGCCCGGGCTTTGCTCGACGAGTGTCGCGTGGAACTGGCGGCCCAGGGGCAACCGGTGACCGAGGACCTGCAAGTGGGCATCATGGTCGAGATCCCGGCAGCCGCCGTCATGGCCGACCGGCTGGCCCCCGAGGTGGATTTCTTTTCCATCGGCACCAACGACCTGAGCCAGTACACCCTGGCTGCCGACCGCACCAACGCCCAGGTGGCGCATCTGGCGTCGGCCTTTCAGCCGGCCGTGCTGCGCCTGGTACATCAGGTCATTACAGCGGCGCACGCCCGGTCCAAATGGGTGGGCCTGTGCGGCGAGTTGGCCGGCGAACCCCTGGCCGTGCCCATCCTGCTGGGCCTGGGCCTGGACGAGTTTAGCATGAACCCGCCGGCTATTCCCCGGGCCAAAGAGATCCTGCGGTCCCTGAGCCTGGAAGAAGCGCGCCAGATCGCCCAGGCCGCGCTCGAACTGGACGATCCCGAGGCCATCCAATCGCTGGTGCGCGCACGCGTGCCGGCCGCCCAGACAGAGTAAGGAGCAGCCATGAACGTTGCCCAACTGCGCGTGCTCTTGCGCGTGCCCGATTTTGAGGCCAGCGTGCGATTTTACCAGGACGTGCTGGGGCTGGAATGCCTGCGCCGCTGGGAGAACCCTAAAGGCTGCGGCATCATCCTGCGGGCCGGTACCGGCGGTTCTATCGAGTTGATCGGCCCGCGCGACGAGCCGCCGACGCGCCGGGTAGAGCTGTGGCTCCAGGTGGACGACGTGGCCGGCGCATACGAGCGCGTGCAGGCCTGGGGCGCAACCATCGCCCGCGAACTGGCCGACGACCCCTGGGGCACGAGCTCTTTTGGCCTGGATGACCCGGACGGCACCCGCGTCTGGGTCTATCAGGGCTGAGAAGTCACCATGTACCTGGGCGCACGTACGCATTCGCTGGACGACATCGAGTTTCTAGCCCGGGCCGGGTTCGATTTCGCCGAGCTCGACTGGAAGGACCCCGTCGCTCTCAAAGAGATTCTGCCGGCGCTGGCGGCCCTGCAAGACCAGTACGGCATCGACTATTTGGCCCACGGCCCCAACGAGCGTAATCCCTTTGACGTGGACGAGATCATCCAGGTTTTGGGACCGACCGTGTGCGACCTGCTGGACCTGGCCCCCGGCCTGGACATCACCCGCCACACCCAGCACCTCTGGCTGGACCCGCGATTCATGAGCGCGCCGGACATTGCCCGCAAGCTGGACCTGCTGGAGACGTGGCTGGAACACGCGGACCGGGCCGGTGTCACGCTCTGCATCGAAAACCTGAGCGAGCACGCCGACCATTTCGCGCCGGCGTTTCAGCGCCTGCCGGCCCTGTGCATGACCCTGGACGTCGGCCACGCCGAGATCCTGTCCCGGCCCAACGCCTCGTTTGCCTTTGTCGCCCGCCTTCCAGACCGCATCCGGCACGTGCACCTCCACGACAATCATGGCGGCGACGAGGTCAAGGACGACCTGCACCTACCTATCGGTCAAGGCAGCATCGACGTGGCCGGCATCCTGGGCCAGTTGCGCGTGGCGGGTTACGCCGGCGGGTTCAGTTTCGAGATCCCGCTCCCGGACGCGGCTCAGAGCCGCCAGGCCATCCGGACCATGTGGGGCGAATAACTGGCTTTTCCCGGCTACCCTTGCCAACCTACCGGAGATATGATATGATACTCTTGGTCGTGCGGGGAGAGCTTCTGACTGCATAAAGGAGGGTGCCATGAACGAGTCTCGCAGCGAACAGATCATGGAATGCCTGCGGCAGTTGCACATGAGCACGCCAGACATGGAAGCCGCAGCCGTCGTCCACCGTAGTGGCCTCGTCATGTCGTCCACCTTGCCGCTGGGGGCGGTCGAAGACCGGGTTGCGGCCATGTCGGCCGCCATGATTGCCCTGGACGAGCGCATTGCCCAGGAATTGTCCCGTGGTCGATTGCTCCAGACCTATCTCCGTGGTGAACACGGCTATATCTGCATGGTCGCTGTGGGGGACGAGGCGGTGCTTACCACCCTGGCCCGCGATGGGGCCATGGTGGGCTTGGTGCTACATAGCATGCAGCGCGTGGCCCAGGAATTGGCTCAACTCATCTAGCCAATGCCGGAACCTGACACATACCAGGTGGGACAGTTTCCCTGATTGGGACTGTCCCACTGGTACAATGAGCTAGTAAGATAATGAAACGATACCTACCATTAGCTACTGGAATCTTGTTCGTTGTACTGGTCCTGGTCGTGGCGAATGCCTGCACCGAAGGGCCGTTGCCTATCCCCACCCAGGGCGGGATCGCCACGCCCACACGCGCGCCCACGTTCACGCCGCCGGGCTGGCAGCCCACGCAACCGCCCGTGCCGACCGTCGCCACCGCCACGCAGCCGCCGGCGACCAGCCCCTCGCCCACTAGCGGGCAGCCCACCGTCCCGGTCCTCCCCACAGCCACGACCGCCGCGGCCACGGTCAGTCCCACCACGGCCGTCCAGCCCACTGCCACGGCGACAGGCGTGCCGCCTACCCTGCCGCCTACGGCCACCCATACGCCGGAGCCGCCGGGGCCGTCGCCCACGCGCGGCGGCTACCCTCAGCCTACGCCACCGCCCACCGGGGCCGCGCCTACCGCGTATCCATAGCCCGGGGACCTTATGTCGCCATCGAGACGCCGGTTCATCCCGCCGCTGGACGCCTGGATCGCCCTGGGCCTGACCGCGCTGGTCCTGGCCCTATACCTGCGCACGCTGGCCCCCTCGGTCCTGCGCATCTTTGACGACTGCCTCGAATTCCAACTAGTCTGCCCCACGCTGGGCATCGCCCATCCCACCGGCTATCCCCTGTACACGCTGCTGGGCTACGCCTGCTCGCGGTTGATCCCCGTGGGCGACGCGGCCTATCGCGTGAACGTGCTGTCGGCGCTGACCGCCGCGCTCACGGCCGGGCTGGTCTACCTGAGCGTGGTGGCCGGGCTGCGGCTGGTCCGGCCCGATGGCGTTTGGGCCGGGCGCATCTCTGGCCTCGTCGCCGGGGGCACGCTGGCCGCGTCTGCCACTTTCTGGGAGTACAGCACCGTCGCCGAGGTGTACACGCTCAATGCGCTGTTCCTGGCGGCGATGGCCTTTTTGCTGGTGCGCTGGGCCGTGGTGCGGGACCGATCCACGCTGTTCTGGGCCGCCCTCTGTTTTGGCCTCAGCCTCACGCACCACCGCACCATGCTGTTGCTGGCCCCGGTGTTCCTGCTATTCATCGTCGCGCTGGATTGGCGCGCCCTGTTCCAGGACCTCGGACGCCGTCTGCTCGCCATCGTGCTGCCCCTGTTGCTCTATCTCTATATCCCCTGGCGCGGTCTAAGCACCACGTCGCTGGACGGCCAATATCAGAACACCGTCCCCGGCTTTGTCCAGTGGACGCTGGGCCTGTACAGCGCGTGGTGGCAGCGCGTCGAATCGCCGGCCGAGCTGGGCGCCAACCTGGCTGCCTATCGCGACCTGGTTATGATGGATTTTACCATCGTCGGCGTGGCCCTGGCCCTCGTCGGGTTCCTTTGGCTCCTCTGGCAGATCCGCCCAGGCTCCCTCTCCCATACCCGGCGAGTCGCCGTCAAGGATGAAAATCTATCGCAGACTGCGGCTGCCCCAGCCGCGCCGAATTGCGGCTCAGGGGAGCCGCAGTTTGCGACGAGAAGCCATTTGCGGAGCAGGGCCGGGGTGGGAGCCTTGGCATTGCTTCTGGGCCTGAGCTATGCCGGCCTCACCCTCTTTTCCGTCGTCTATCGGGGCATCGGCGGCTTTCCGGCCTTCTTTTTCATCGCGCCGCACGTCTTTTTGGCAATGCTCGTTGGTATTGGGGTTTATGCATCTGCTCGTCCCATTGCCCTTCTGCTCGATAGACGGCAGACGGCAGACGGCAGACGGCGGTCGGCCGTCTGCCGTCGCCTACTGCCCGTTGCTTACTGCCTGCTGTTTCTGTTGCTGCCGATGTTTTTGATCACGACAAACTTGCCCACTCACGACATGAGCCATGACACCGCTGTGCGCGACGCCGGCTGCGACGTGATGAGCCAGCCGTTGGAGCCGGACGCGGCCATCGTGGGCATCCTGGGCGAGACGACGCTGGTGCGCTATTTTCAAGAGACGCACGGTTTGCGCCCGGATTTGCACCCCATCCCGGCCGACAGCGAAGAGGCGCGATTGGCCGCCGTGACGGAGCAACTGGCGGCCGGCCGGGCCGTCTATCTCACCCGGCCCTTACCCGGCGCGGCCGGGCGCTGGTACCTGTCGTCGGCCGGGCCGCTGATCCGGGTCCGCACCCAACCCGAGGTGGCCCCGCCGCCGACCATGTCGGTCCGCTGCGACCTAGAGGTTGCCAATGGCGTGCGGTTCCTGGGCTATGACCTGGCGGCCCTGAACGACGGCACCGAGGGACCATTGCCGGTCGAGTCAGGCAAGCGGCTGCGCGTCACCCTGTACTGGTATCCTACCCGGCCCATCACCGACGACCTGCTGGTCTTTGTCCACGTGCTCGACGCGGCCGGGCACCGGCTGGGCCAGGACGACGCGCCGCCGGTCCGGGCCGCCTACCCCTCGTCGGCGTGGCGACCCGGTGAGGTGGTGGCCGACACCCACGACGTGCGCGTGCTTCCCGGCGCGCCGCCGGGCGCATACCGCTTGCGCGTGGGCTGGGAAACGCCCGACGGCCGCGCGCTGGACGTAGTGGTTGGGTCCGACGTGGTGGGCGAGTTCCCGGTGCGCCGCCCGACCCAGCCGCCGTCCGTGGCAGACGCCCAGGCCACCATTGCCCACCCCATACATGTCGAGTTTGGAGACGTGGTGCTTCTGGGTCACGACCTGGAGCCGGTGACGGTGCGGCCGGGGGAGCCGGTGTCGTTTGCTACGCTCTGGCAGGCTAGGACCGCGCCCGGCGCAGATTATGGCCTCATGATACACCTGCGGGATGACTCGGGTACTACCCACGGGACATTCTTCTTGCCATTGAGCCCAGATTATCCCACCAGCCGGTGGGTGGCTGGCGAAATCGTGAGAGAGCACATCACATTCGCGGTATCTCCCGACCTTTATCCCCACGTGTACATGGTGGAGCTGAGCGTGGGTGTCCCCGACAGTGCACCATCGCGGACAGAGTGGATTCAGGACATCACGGTGTCGCCGTGACCGAGACCGGCTGGCCCAGCTACTCTCCCCTGGCTCGCTCCGGCGAACTAGCCCGGCGTGCCCAACTTGGCCGAGAGATGATGCGGGCGTGCCGGGTCTGCCCGCGCGAATGCGGCGTGGACCGGCTGGCCGGCGAGTTGGGCGTGTGCCGGCAGGGGCCAGAGGCCCGGTTGTCCAGTTGGAACCTGCACGCCTGGGAAGAGCCACCCATCAGCGGCACGCGCGGGTCCGGCACCATCTTTTTCTCCGGGTGCGTGGGCCGCTGCCTGTTCTGCCAGAACTGGCCTATCAGCCAACTGGGCCACGGGCAAACCGTCTCGGCGGAGCGGCTGGCCGAGATGATGCTGGAATTGCAAGGCCGGGGCGCGCACAACATCAACCTGGTGACAGCCACGCATTTCGTGCCGGCGGTGCTGGCCGCGCTGGACATTGCCGCGCAAGAGGGCCTGTGCCTGCCCCTGGTCTACAACTGCGGCGGTTACGAGAGCGTGGAGGTTTTGCGCCTGCTGGACGGCGTGGTGGACGTGTACCTGCCAGACGCCAAGTACGCCGACGACGCCGTGGCCCGGCGGCTATCGGGCTTTACCGGCTATGTGGCGGCGAACCGGGCCGCGTTGCGCGAGATGCACCGGCAGGTGGGCGACGAGTTGGTGCTGGATGAGGACGGGATCGCCCGGCGTGGCCTCATCGTGCGGCATATGGTGCTGCCGGCGGGGCTGGCCGGCACCGCCGAGGTGCTGCGCTGGATCGCCGCCGAGCTATCGCCCGGGGTGCACGTGAGCCTCATGGCCCAGTATTGCCCGGCTTATCGCGCCGAGGACGACCCGGTGCTGGGCCGGCCCATCACCGAAAATGAATACCTGGCGGCGCTGGATGCCTTTGACGCAGCCGGCCTCGAACAGGGTTGGCGGCAAGAATATCATGGCGATCCAGAAGATATGTTTGGCCTTGAGGTCAATAGTCCATCAAGCTGTGCAAAACCCGGCCAAAACCGCGCGTAACCCTTTACTTCTGCGGCGAAATGTGATATATTATACGTGAACCAAGCCTTGCGATGTAAAGTTGCGCGTGGCATAGCTTTGGCTTGCCGCTGCTGATCGCATGGCGCTACTGTCTCCCAACCCTGCCTTATACAAGGAGGAGGACAATGTTTTCAATGGTTGGACGGTTCATCCTCATTGGATTGATTGTGGGCGTGATCCTGGGGTTGATCGTGGGCTTGCTGGTTGGCTGGGTGGTGTGGCCGGTCAAATGGCATTATGCAAACCAGTGGATCGATGACTATGTGGTGCTGGTGAGCAAGGCCTATGTCCAGGACAATGACCTGGCGCGTGCCCAGTGGCGTCTAGAGGCTACGCTCGAGTGGCCCCCGGCCGAGCAGGGCCAGCGCATCACCGAAGTGTTGACCCGCTACCAGGAATATGGTACGCCGCAGGAAACGACCCAGCTCAAGGCCCTCATGAATGCCCTGGGGGGCACTGCCCCCACGCCTATGCCGGGTAGCCCGGTGCCAACCTCGCTGGCGCCCACCTCGGTTGGGCCGGGCACGCAGGTCCCCCTGCAAACGCCCACTGCCGGTGGCGGCCTGGACCTGGGCGGGTTGGTCGGGTCGCTCTTGCCGGTGTGCTGTGTGGGGCTGATCGCGGTACTCGTGGTGGTGGCGGTCGTGTTCCTGTGGACGAATCGGTCCAAGTTCCTGGGCGGCCTCAAGCGCGGCCCGGCCTGGACCGAGGAGGGCGAAGCCTGGACCACTGTCGAGCCGGGCATGGCGCCCGCCGGCCCGCACATGCGATTCACGGCGCGTTATGCCCTGGGCCAGGACAATTATGAGGAATCGTTCTCGGTCGAAAGTGCCGCCGGGGGATTCTTTGGCGAGTGCGGTGTCAGCGCCGCAGAGCGCCTGGGCAAAGAAGGGCCAGACAAGGTAACGGCTTTTGACGTGTGGCTCTTTGACGTCGCCAGCCGCGAAACCGTAACCAAGGTCTTGCTCAGTGATTGGGGCTACAAGGACGACCCGCTGCGCACGCAACTTATCTCGCGGGGCGGCGTAATCCTGGCGGAAAAAGGCAAAGTGGTCACGCTGGAAACGCAAAACCTGCGCGTCGACATCAAGGTGGTTGACTTTGGCTATGGCGACCAGGATGGCCTGCCCGACAACAGCTTTTTCTCCTTTATCACGCTGGACATGGTGGCCCAGATCAAAGAAGCATAGGCCAACCGCCCACAAAATAATAGTCCGGGGGTCACACAAGGCCCCCGGACTTTTTTTGATCGTGTTTGGCCGATCCTCACGGTATCAATGTGCCGCTCAGTAGAAACAGGGCCAAGACCATGCCCATCAAGATCACCCAGGCCACGGCATAGTGCCCATCTAAGGCGCTCATCAGGGTGGCGGCAAGCTGGGCCAGGCCTAGGACCAATCGCCACCCCCAGCGATAGAGCCACGCCAGATCTGCCACGTCGCCAAAACGCTCCACCGCGCGCGCCAATGACTCGCGATGCGCCGGGTCGAACCGGCTGGGCAAGTGGAGCCAGCCGCCCAGCCCGATGATGGCGCCCAGGGCCAGCAGCAGGCTGACTATGGTGAGCCAGGGGATCAGCGGGTCGGCGGCCGGCGACAGTGCCGTGATGGATAGCACCGGGTTTGACACCCCGGCCACTAGGGCCACGCTGTTTTGCAACCAGGCCAGCAAGGCCGGCGGCCACAGGCCCGGGAGCACCAGCAGCCCGGCCCCCAACCCCAGGATGCCCCAGCGCACCAGTTGCGTGGCGCGCCGGTCCGTTGCTTGCCAGCCGTGTACATGGAACCCTGGTACCAGCACACGCACCAGGGCAATGACCATGCTGGCGTGGCAGGCCAGCAGCAAGAGATAGGCGCCGGTCTGGCCGGTTTCCACCAGCGTGTTGTATGCCATCCACTGCGCCCAAAAGCCCAGCAGCGGCGGCACGCCGGCCAGCGAGGCCAATGGCACCAGCAGCAAGACCCATTCCAGCCAGGTGCGATCCGGACGCTCGTCGGCCTGCAAGGACAGCAGGCTGATCGCCAGGGTCAGACTCAACAAGCCCACTCCGGCCGAAGCAATGGCCTGAGGTGAGCCCTGGATAAACACCAGCACCAGGCCACCGATCGACCCCAAAAAGGCCCAGGATAGGCGCTCTTGAGCGCTGCGACTGTGCCAGATGAGCACGGCGCCGGCCAGCAGCGACAGGATCGCCAGGGTTTGCACGCCTTGCAGGCCGGGCATTTCGCCAGAGGCCAGGGCATAAAGGCGCGCCAGCAGGTAAAAGCCAGCCAGGAACGGGATCAGGTGTCCTAGCATGTCCAGCGGTCGGGCGACCTGCGCGGCCCAGTGGTAGCGCAGGTGGAACGGGTAGAGCATCATGCGAAAGGTGGCGGCGAGCAAAAACATGCCCAGCGTCCGGTCGGTCAGGAGGATTGGGGCCGCGCGGGTGAGCAGTAGCGTGCCGGCAAACGAGCCCACCATGAGCACCGCCCAGAGCAAGGCCACGGTGACGATCATACTGGCCGCTATCTGGATGATGAATTGCGGTGCGCCGTATTGCGGCGCGCCGTCTTGCAGCGCATCCTCACGTCGGATCGAACCCACCCACATGGCAAACAAGGCCACATCCAGCACGATCCAACTGGCGAGAAAGGCGATCAGGTCGAGGGCAAAGGCCGCACTCACCAGCATCGCCAGCGCTGCCAGGCCCCAGGCATAATCGCTGGTGCGCGGGCTGCCCTGTGTCGCCAGAAGGATCAGCGCCAGCAGCAGCGCGATCTGGACCAGCCACAACCCCAGTTCGTCCACGCGGTAGGTAAGCCCTACATGCAGGTTGGGGATAGGGCTCCACTCCCAGATCGTGTGCGGGGGGAGATTGGCCGGCAGTTGCAAGACGTTCCACCAGGCCACGCCCACGCTGAGGATGGCGATGCCGCGCGCGGTCCGGGCCAGGGTGATGGCGCGAGCTGTCCGGGCGATGGCTGCCAGCCAGCGGCGCCAGCGCGATGCGGGCTGGTCCGGGTCTGCGGTCCGGCCGGCGCGCTGCATCCACCATTGCGGACGCCACTGCGGGCGCCGCTGCCATACCCAGGCCATGCCTCGCGCCAACCGGCCTGCGGGGTCTAGCCGCAGCCCGCCGCGATACGGCCGGTGGATGCGCCACTGGTAGCGCACGGCGGCCAGGAGCATGATAAGGGCGGCCCCGCACAGGGGCCAGGCTACTGGTTGCACGATGACAGGCATAGGTTCTCTACTCGCGATACGTGATAGCGTGGATCAATTCGCCGGGCGTGGGGACGGCGTTGCCGAGCTTGCGCACCACCATGCCGGCCGCGTGATTGGCCAGATGGGCCGCTTCCAGGAACGATGCGCCGGCCGTCACGGCCAGCGTGACCACAGCAGCCACCGTGTCGCCGGCCCCGGTGACATCATAGACCTCGGTACGGTTGGCGGCGGGCAGGTGGTAATAGGCGCCGGGCACGCACAGACTCATCCCCTCAGCCGCGCGTCCGATGAGCACGGCCTGGGCTGCCAACTCGCCCAGGAGCTGGTCGCCGGCGCGCCGGAAATCGTCTTCGGTCGTCAGCGCGTGGCCCAAAGCGGCCTCGGTGTCGCGCTGGTTGGCTCGCACCAGGTGAAACCCGCGCAAGCGGTCCAGGTCGCCTTGCGAATCGGCCGCCAACAAGAGGCCGCGCGCCCGGGCCAGCCCGCGGCATGCCTCTATCAGCCGCTCGCTGACCACGCCAGCCCGATAGTTGGAGACCAGGATGGCATGCGCACCGTCGCTGGCGCCTTCCAGGGCTTGTACCAGGCGCGACTGGGTGGCCTCGTCCACGGCGCGCCGGTCGATGTGGTCGATACGGGCCATCTGCTGGGGAAAGCGCAGCGTGCCCTCGGCCAGGATGCGCGTTTTGGTGCCGGTGGGCCGCGCCGGATCCACGACCAGCGCGCTGGTGTCAATGTCAGATTCGCGCAATAAGGCGCAGAGCCGTGCGCTGGCCGGGTCATCGCCCACAAGGCCGGCCTGGCGGGCGTGGCCGCCCAGCGCCACGATGTTGCGCGAGGGATTGGCGGCGCCGCCGGGGAGATAGACCCGCCGGGACAGTTCGAGCACCGGCACCGGGGCCTCACGCGAGAGGCGTGTGGCCCGGCCAATAAGGTACTCGTCCAGAAACACATCGCCCAGCACGACCACCGTGTGCCCGGCGAGCCGGGGAACCCAGGCAGCTAGATCATCTGTAAACATGAGTCGATTGTATCGGTTCCGGGCAGAACTGTCAAGCGTGTATGGATAGCACCAGCCCGGTGCGCGATGATCGGCTGGCTGGCTGCACCACCCGGCAGCGAAACCTGTTGCTCAAAGCGCCGGGTTGGTGTACAATGTTCTACACGTCAAGGGAGGGCGGACTGATGGGCAACACGATCATGGACAACAAGTTGTTTCGAGGTCTGGCTGTCGTGCTATTGCTGTGCGGCCTGGCTTTTTTGGCCGAGCGCGTCTTGACCTTGTTGGCTTATCTCAGTGAGCCGATCCTCCTCTTTTTTCTGGCCTGGCTCATTGCCTTTGTGCTGGGGCCAGCAGCCGATTGGCTGGAGAGTCTGCACACGCCGCATTGGACCGGCCGGTTGGCCCGGCTGGGGAATCGCCGCTTTCCTCGCGTGGTGGCGGTGGCCCTGGTTTACCTGGGACTGGCGTTGCTCCTGGTGCTGACGGGCGTGTTGGTGGTGCCGGTGGTGGTGGCCCAGGCTGTGGAACTGGGACGCAACCTGCCCTCGCTGGCCGCCCAAATTCCCGATTTCGTGGAAAACCTCCAGCAAGAGCTGGTCCAACGCAACATCAACATCAACCTGGAACAGGTCTATGACGTGCAAACCCTGGTACGGCAGGTCGAAGCATATGGGGCGGCGTTGGTCCAGAATACTGTCCAACTGGTGGCTGGCGTGGCCTATGTGGTGGCCAATGCCATCGTCATGCTCGTCATCAGCTTCTACATCATGCTGGAGGGCCGGCGCCTGGGCAATCGCTTGATCGAGCAGGCCCCGCCGCAGTACCGCGACCAGATCGAGCATTTGCGTTGGAGCGTCGGCAGCAGTTTTGGCGGGTTTGTGCGAGGGCAGATCATCCTGGCGATCTTGTTTGGCATTGGGGCCGGGGTCATTTGCCTGTTGGCGGGCCTGGATTATGCTGCGGTCATTGGCGCCATCGTGGCGACCCTGGCCCTGCTGCCCTTTATTGGCCCTATGCTCGGCTTTATACCGCCGGTGCTCATCGCTGCCTTTCAGTCCGAGTGGTGGGTGGTGCTTCTGGTACTCGCCGGCATGTTTGTGTTGCAGACCATCGTATACAACATGCTCAGTCCCAAGGTGCTGGGCGAAACCCTGGGCGGACTCAGTCCCATCCTGGTGCTGGCGGCGGTGCTGGTGGGCATTCGAGTCTCGGGGCTGTGGGGCGCGCTCTTTGGGGTGCCGGTGGCCGGCGTGGTCTATGCCATGATCGCCCTGGGCTATCGCGAGTTTAGCAAGACCTGGCAACAAGGCCCGCCGACCGACCCAGCCGGTTGACGCGCCGGGGCCGGGCTGGTCGCAAATCGAGTCATCAAGAAACGGGGTTGTTCCTAATGGAACAACCCCGTTTGTGTGCTTGGTGCTTGTGTGTGTTTGGCTGATGGCTATTCGGGCTGGGCCGCAGCGTCTTCCCCTTCGCTCACGCCGCCAAAGGCCTCTTTCTTGCTATACCAGATGGCGGCGATGATGACCACCACCGTGGCGAGGGCCAGTCCCATTATCATCCAGTTCACCTGGCCGCGTTGGGCCACGATGAGGGGCACGATGAGCAGCGAAACCAGGTTCACCACCTTGATCATGGGGTTGAGGGCCGGCCCGGCGGTGTCTTTGAGCGGGTCGCCCACGGTATCGCCCACCACGGCGGCCTTGTGTGCCTCGGAGCCTTTGCCGCCATACAACCCGTCTTCGATGATCTTTTTAGCGTTATCCCAGGCGCCGCCGGCGTTAGACATGAACACGGCCAGGAGTTGGCCCACCAGGATGGTGCCGGCCAAAAAGCCACCCAGCGCCTCCAGTTGCAGCAAAAAGCCCACGGCGATGGGCGCGAGCACGGCCAGCAAGGCCAGGCTGACCAGCTCTTTTTGGGCTGCGCCGGTGCAAATGTCCACGGCCCGGGCATAGTCGGGAATCTTGGTGCCTTCCATGATGCCGGGGATGTGGAACTGCCGCCGCACCTCCTGCACGATGAGGCCGGCAGCCCGGCCCACGGAGCGAATGATCAGGCTGCTGAACAGGAAGGGCAGCGCGCCGCCGATGAGCAGCCCGATAAACACGCGCGGGTCGGCCAGGTCAAAGCCAGTGATGGCTGGCTGGCCCAGTTCGGCTGCCACCTTGTTCGCGTCGGTGATAAAGCTGCCGAACAGGGCCACGGCGGCAATGACGGCCGAGGCGATGGCGATGCCCTTGGTGATGGCCTTGGTGGTGTTGCCCACGGCGTCCAGATCGGCCATGATCTGGCGGGCCTCTGGCTCCAGGCCGGCCATCTCGCCGATGCCATTGGCGTTATCGGCAATGGGGCCAAACGTGTCCATGGCCACGTTGTTGCCGGTGTGGGATAGCATGCCGATGCCGGTCATCGCCACCGCATAGAGGATCAGCGTGGTTTGACTGGCGCCTGCTGGTGCAGCCTCGAACGAGTAGATGATCAATGTCACAGCAATGACGCCCAGCGCGCTAAAGATGCCCAGGTCGATCTGCTTGCTTTTGCGCCAGATCAAAAAGCCGATAATGGGTGTGAGGAGCGCGCCGATAGCCAGGATGGCATAGCGCACTTCTAACGGGAATGTCACGGTATAGACCATGATGGCCGTGGCGATGGTCAGGGCGATGATGAGGATGGCCCACACGGTGCTCTCATAGCCCACAGACAGGCCAGTTAGGATGGTGGTGGCCGAGCCGGTGCGCGTGGACCGGGCGATCTCTTTCACGGGACCCGAGTCGGGGTGCGTAAAGTAGCTGGTGTACTTGTTAAAGCCCACCGCGAGCAAGATGCCGGCGGCAGTGGCGGCAAAGATGCGCAGGTCGTCCACGTAAAAGATGGCCAGCACCAAGAAACTGGCCGTAGAGATAAACGACGACAGGTCATAGCTCAGGTCCATGGCCTTGAAGGCGTCGCCCTTGGTGGGCCACCAGGACACGGCATAGGTCCCGATAATGGAGCTGACCACGCCGATGGCGCGCACCAGCAACGGGAACACGATCCATTTAAGATCAAAGGGTTGAATCGCCAGGCCCAGGATCATGGCCGAGACGATAGTGACTTCGTAGGACTCGAATATGTCGGCGGCCATCCCGGCGCAGTCGCCTACGTTATCGCCCACTAGATCGGCGATGACGGCGGCATTGCGCGGGTCGTCTTCGGGGATGCCGTGCTCGACTTTACCCACCAGGTCGGCCCCTACGTCGGCAGCCTTGGTATAGATGCCGCCGCCCACGCGCATGAACAGAGCCACCAGCGTGCCGCCAAAGCCAAAGCCCAGCAGGGCCTCTGGCGCGGCTTTGCCAAAGACGATAAAGATGAGGGTGCCGCCCAGCAGGCCCAGGCCGTCAGTGAGCATGCCGGTGACGGTGCCGGAGCGGTAGGCGATCTTGAGCGCCTCGTTAAAGCTGTGGCGGGCCGCCGAGGCCACGCGAATGTTGCCCTTGACCGCGATGTTCATGCCCCAACGACCCACCAGGATCGAAAAGGTCGAGCCCATCAAAAAGGCCCCGGCGCGGCCCAGGGCCACGGCGAGGTTGTCGAAGCCCATCTCCTGCGCCTCGGGGGCCAGCCGGGCCAGGTAGGCGGTGAAAAATAGGGCTACCACCAGGATGCCAATAAGCCAGATGATGGTACGCAACTGACGGTTCAGGTAGGCATTGGCGCCATCGCTGATGGCCTTGGCCACCTGCTGCATCTTGGGCGTGCCGGTGTCAGCCTTGAAGGTCTGCCAGGCCAGGAACGCGGCATAGACCAATGCCGCAATCGCCACCAGGATCACGACCCACACTGACCAGAACTCGAACGGGGTGGGGTTTAGATGTGTCATAGGTTTCTACTCCTCCTCCTTCTTTTTTCTTGATGGTGTGCGTATTGTAGCGGTGGGTGGTTACAGGGGGGTTGCACGGGCGGCACGTTGCCGGGCGGCCCGGTTGCGGACCCGGGCCTCGGCGTCGGCCGGTTGGTAGGTTGCCAGGAACGATTGGCGAAACGCGGCGAATTCGCCGGCCAGGATGGCAGCCCGGATGCGCTCCATAAGCCGGATCAGAAACCGCACATTATGGTCTGTCGCCAGTCGCAGACCCAGCACCTCACCGGCCTTGAACAGGTGGCGCAGGTAGGCCCGAGAAAAGTGCTGGCAGGTGGCGCAGTCGCAGCCCTCCTGGATGGGGCGTGGGTCGCGTTCGTACTGGGCATTGCGGATGTTGAGCCGACCGGTGTTGGTGAGCAGCGCGCCGTTGCGGGCGATGCGGGTGGGCAGCACGCAGTCAAACATGTCCACACCCCGGGCCACGCCTTCTACCAGATCTTCCGGCGAGCCTACACCCATGAGATAGCGGGGTTTGGTCGCTGGCAGCTCGGGGACGGTGGCCTCGACCATGCGCCACATGACCGCTTTGGGTTCGCCCACGCTCAGGCCGCCAATGGCGATGCCCGGCGTATCCAGCCCGGCGATGAACCGGGCACTCTCGCGGCGCAGGTCTTCGTACATGCTGCCCTGGACGATGCCAAAAAGGGCCTGGTCTGGGCGCGTCTTGGCTGCCAGGCACGCCTCGGCCCAGCGATGGGTGCGCTCCATAGCCGCCTGGGCATAATCATGGTCGCACGGCGTGGGCGCGCATTCGTCAAAGGCCATGACAATGTCGGCGCCCAGCAATTCCTGGGTGTGCATCACGCTGGCCGGCGTGAACCGATGGGTACTGCCGTCAATGTGGGAACGAAACATCACGCCATCGGCCTCGATGCAGCGCCGGTCGCCCAGGCTGAACACCTGATAGCCACCGCTGTCGGTGAGGATGAGGCCATTCCAGCCCATGAACTGGTGCAGGCCACCCAGATCGGTAATGACCTCGGCGCCAGGACGTAGGTAGAGGTGATAGGTATTGGACAGGATGATGCGCGTGCCGCTGGCGGTCAGGTCCCAGGGGGCCAGGGTCTTGACCGTGGCCTGGGTGCCCACCGGCATAAAGACCGGCGTGGGGACCGGGCCGCGCAGCGTTTGCAGGGTGCCAGCCCGGGCGGCGGTATTGGTGCAGGCTTGTTCGATAGTGAACGATAGGCTCACGCCATCGTCCTCCTGGCTGATTCTGCAAATACGAGCCGGCCAGGCCGTTACCCGGTGCCGATCATGCCGTCGGCGGTGACGGCGATGAGGTGCACCGGCGTGATGCGGCCGGCCGGTTGGCGTGTATCGGGGGTCGTGACCCGGATGTAGGTATCGGTGAGACCGTGCCCCTGGGCCGGGCCCGGGGTTTCCCACAACACGTCCGCCATCTGGCCCACAAATTGGGTCCGATAGCGCCGGCCGCTGCCGGCGCTCAGGGTGCGAAATGCCCAGGCGCGGGCTTGTTTGACCGGCGCGGGCACCTGGTCGGGCATCGTCGCGGCAAGAGTGCCCCGGCGCGGCGAGTATGGGAACACGTGGATGCGAGCCAGGCCCAACGCCTGGGCGAAATCCAGGCTGGCTTGATGGTCCTCGTCGGTTTCGCCAGGGAATCCCACGATGACGTCGGTGGTGAGGGCCATCAAGGGCACGGCCTGACGTATCTGGCGAACCAGGGCGGCATAGTCGGTGGCCATGTAGCGCCGGCCCATGCGTGTCAGGGTGCGGTCGCAGCCGCTTTGCAATGGTAGGGCCAAGTGTCGGCACAAGCGTTGGTATTGCCACAGGTCCAGCAGCGCCGGGTCCAGGTCTTGCGGTTCGATAGAAGACAGGCGCAGCCGGGCCAGGTTGGTGTCTTGCAGGATGGCGTGTATCAGATCGCCCAGGCCTGGTGCGCCGGCACCCTGGTCATGGCCGTATTGGCCCAGATGGACGCCGGTGAGCACGATTTCCTGATAGCCGGCGGCCAGCCGGTCTCGCACTTCGGCCAGCACATCCAACACCTGCCGACTGTGCGGCGCGCCCCGGGCCTGGGGCACAATGCAATAGGTGCAATGGTCGGCGCAGCCATCTTGGACTTTGACCAGGGCGCGGGTGCGACCGGCCGGCGCTGGCGTGCTCGCCTCTGGCGCTACATCTGGCATCAGGGCCAGGTGTTCCGTCACCAGTTCGAACAGCCGGTCCTTGTGGGCGTTGGGAACCACCAGTCCGACGCCGGGCAGGGCCTGAAGGGCGGTGGGGTCTACTGTGGCATAGCAGCCAGCGGCCACTATCAGCGCGCCCGGATTGCGGCGCGTCGCCCGGCGCAACAACTGGCGCGATTTACGGTCGCCCACATGAGTCACGGTACACGTGTTGACCACCACCACGGCCGCGGGCTCGTCCCAGTTGACCACCTGAAAGCCGGCCGCAGCGAACCGGCGCGCCAGCGCCTCGGTTTCGCTCTGGTTTACTTTGCAGCCCAGGGTGGCAAAGGCGATACTGGGCATGGATCGTCGCGTTTCTCCGCAGAAAAGTCAGGGGCTGGGATGCGCCCACTTGCCCCGGCACCTGACAGGCTTTCCATGATGGAAAGTTGTGGGCGTGCTCCCAGCCCCCAGAGAGGGAGGGAAATGGCACAGCTAGAGAATGTCTTTGACCTCGATCTGGAGTTCACCGGCTTCTTTGGTCATCACCGGGATGCTGATCTGGTGCGATCCGGGCGCGAGTTCGGTGCCCGTGAGCCGCAGGGTGATGACGGCGTTGATGCCAAAGGTCAGCGGGTGGTCTGGCGATACATCGGCAAAGACTTGCTCGACGTCGCTACTGATGACGACTGTATCGGCCAGAGGGTAGGCCACTTCGTCGATGGTGATAGGTGCGGCCCCGACAATAGTGCCCGGGGCCAACGTGTTCTTGATCTCGAACTCGACGCCGGCAGCGGTATTCTTGAGGCTGCCCTTGACGTATAGTTTTTTTAGCAAAAATGCGGGAATGGCCGGCATGTTCAACCTCCAGCGTGTTAAGGGCTTGGTAATCCGGGGGCATTATACACCAAAGTTCCACAGGCTGTCAACAGCCGCTGAGGGCAGATGGGGTGTCAATGCGTGCGTGTGACCTTGTGCAGGCGGCGCGGTTGGTCGGGGTCCAGGCCCCGGGTCTGCGCCAGGTGCAGGGCCAAGAGTTGCCCGGCCACGGCAGCCGTGACCGGCGAAAGCCATTCTGGCACCTGACCCGGCAAGTCCAGAGCCATCTGCCCCAATGCCAGCAGCTCGGCGTCGTCGCTGATGACCAGCAATTCGGCACCGGCATCGCGGAGATCTCGCGCCAGCTCGCGCACGTTGTCCAACGCCGCGCCAGATGGGGCGATGATCAGAGCCGGTAGGTCGCGTTGGACCAGGGCCACCGGCCCGTGCAAGAAATCGGCTGGCGAATACGGCTCGGCAGCGATGTAGGCCAGTTCCTTGAGCTTGAGGGCGACCTCGGAGGCGGTGGCATAGTTATAGCCCCGGCCCAGCACCACGCAGTGTGTGGCGAACCGCCAGCGCACGGCAGCAGCCTGGGCCGGGCCGTCCAGGTGCAGGGCGGTGGCGACGGCCTGCGGGAGCTGATCCAGTTCGGTCTGGCGGTCCAGGTCGCGGCTCAGGGCTACCGATAGGAGCGCCAGGGCGGTCAGGCTGGAGGTGTAGGTCTTGGTGGCGGCGACGCTGTGCTCCGGGCCGGTGTGCAGGAGCAGGCGGTGCTCGGTGGCAGAAGCCAACGGCGAATCTGGGTCGTTGGTGATAGCCAGGGTCAAGGCGCCCTGGCGGCGACCTTCGGCCACCACGGCCACCACGTCGGGCGATTGGCCGGACTGGGAGACACCCATGACCATGGCCTGATCCAGACGTGGGGGTGTGTCGTACAAGGTAAACAGCGACGGCGTCGCCAGCCCCACCGGCAGGCGATTGACACTGCCCAGCAGATACTGGGCATAGCGTGCGGCGCTGTCCGACGAACCCCGGGCTGCGATGACCACGTGCTGTATCTGGCGCGATCGGATGGCCTGGGCTACCCGGTCGGCTGCGTCGATTTCGCTGTCCAGCAGGCGCTGAATGGCGGCGGGTTGTTCGTGGATTTCGTGGGCCAGTTGGCTCATGAGCGGTTGCCTCTCATTCTGCGAGTAGTTGTTCCCAGGCAGCCAGACATTCGGCCAGGCGCTGCTCGGTTTGGGCATAGGCGTGGCCGAGTTCGGCGATGCGTGCCGGGCCCACGCCCTGGGCGATTTCGTGTTCGATGGCGGCCAAGTGGGTTTCCAGCTCGTCTACCTCGGCTTCCAGGGCCAGGGCTTGCTCCTGTCGCTGGCGTTCGGCCCGGGTCTGCGCACGTTCCTCACGTTGGGCCTGGCGGCGCTGTTCTTCCTGACGTTTCGCAGTTGGCTGTTCGGCGTCGGGCGCCGGCTCGGCGGCCTGTTGCATCGCCAGGTAATCAGCATAGTTGCCGGGGTAGGCTCGCAACTCGTCACCTTCCACGGCCCACACCTGGGTTGCCAGCGCGTCGATGAAGGAGCGGTCGTGGGACACAAAGAGCAGCGAGCCATTGAAATCGGATAGCACGCCTTCCAGCACTTCCTGGGACATGAGGTCCAGGTGGTTGGTGGGCTCGTCCAGGAGCAAGAGGTTGGCGCCGTCCAGGCTTAGTAGGGCCAGGGCGAGCCGGCTGCGCTCGCCACCCGAGAGCACGTTCACCTCTTTGAATACGTCCTCGCCGGTGAACAGATAAGTCGCCAGAATGTTGCGGGCGGTGCCTTCGTGGACAGGCTGGTCAAGGGCGGCCTGACGATCCAGCATGGTTTCCAGCACCGAGCGGGTCGGGTCTAGCTCTTCGCGGGCCTGGGCATAGTAGCCGGGCCGCACCTTGACGCCCAGGCGCGATTCGCCGGTCAAGGGCCGGACCTGGCCCAGCACGATGCGCAGGAACGTGGTTTTGCCGGACCCGTTGGGGCCGATGAGGGCCACGCGTTCGCCGCGTTCCATCTCCAGGTCGGGGCACCGGAACAGTGCCTTGGCCGGGTAGCCGACGGTCAGGCTGTGGGTAGACAGGACCACACGGCCGCCGCGCAGCTTGGCCTGCAACCGCATGCGCACAGCGCGTTCTTCTTGGGGGCGTTCCACGCGTTCCAGTCGCTCCAGGCGTTTGCGCCGGCCCTGCGCCTCTTTGGTGCGTTGGCCGGCGATATAGCGCCGGATGAATTCTTCGGTCTGGGCGATGTGTTCTTGCTGAGCCTCGTACTCGCGGCGCCGGCGTTCCAGGCGCTCGGCGCGCTCCTGAACATAGGCGCTATAATTGCCGGTGTAGGTTTCCAGCTTGAGGAATGACAGCTCCCAGACCTCGGTGGCGATCTTGTCCAGGAACCGGCGGTCATGGGCCACCACCACCAGGCTATTAGTCCAATGCAGCAAATAGCCTTCCAGCCATTCCAGCGTGGTCAGGTCCAGGTGATTGGTGGGCTCGTCCAGGAGCAGCAGGTCGGGGCGCGACAACAAGAGCTGAGCCAGGGCGCCCCGGGTGGCCTGACCGCCGCTCAGGTGCGCGCAGGGCATATCTAGCTCGTCCTGGTCGAATCCCAGGCCCCGCAGCACGCGGCGAATTTCGATTTCATAGTCATAGCCGCCCAGTTGCTCGAACCGTTGGAGCGCCTGGTCATAGCGTGCCAGGGTGCGGTCGTATTCGTCGCCTTGTGCCAGGCCCAGGGCGGTTTCCAGCTCGCGCAACTCGCTTTGGAGCGCCAGCACCTCGTCAAAGACGGTCAGCATGGCCTGATAGAGCGTGGCATCGGTCTCGAACACCGGGATCTGGGGCAGGTAGCCGATGCGCAGGCCCCGGCGCCGGGTCACGTGGCCGGTATCGGGCCTTTCCAGGTCGGCCAGCATGCGCAGCAGGGTGGTCTTGCCGCTGCCATTGGTGCCCACCAGGGCCACGCGTGCGCCTTTATCCACGTGTACGGTGACGTCGCGGAAAACTTGCTGGGTGACAAAGGATTTGCCGAGGTTGTGAGCAGAAAGAATAGACATGGTGATCAACATAGGGCCGGTGTGGAAACCGGCCCTACGGTTTTGTGATGTGATGGGTCAGGCGCGGTGTTCGTGGTGCTGGTCCGCGTCTGGGGCCTCTTGCAAGAGCGCCAGGCCGTGAGGCAGGGCCGGGGCGATGGTGTCCAGGTTTTCGCGCACGGCCTTGGGGCTGCCCGGCAGGTTGACAATGAGACAGCGGCCCCGGATGCCGGCCACGGCCCGCGAGAGCATGGCGTGGGGCGTGACGCGCAGACTGGCGGCGCGCATGGCCTCGGCCAGACCCGGCGTCTCGCGCTCGATGACATCGCGCGTGGCCTCGGGCGTCACGTCGCGGGGTGCTAGGCCGGTGCCGCCGGTGGTGAGCACCAGGTCCAGCCGGTCCTCGTCGGCCCAGCGGCGCAGGATGGTGGCAATCTCGGCGCGCTCGTCCGGCACGATGGCCGTGAGCGTCACCTGGGCGCCCAGCCGCTCCTGGGCCAGTTGAGCCAGCAGCGGACCACTGGCATCCTCGCGCTCGCCGCGCGCGCTGCGGTCGCTGACGGTGAGAATACCGGTTCGGATCGTCATGTGCTTTTCCTGGTTAGCGAATGAACGGCGCCAGTACGTCTGGCAGGTCGGGCTTGCCGATCTCTTGGAGTTCGTAACGGATGCGCACGCTGGGCTGTTTGATCTGGATCACCCGGCGCAGGTCGATGGGCGTGGCAATGATGACCAGGTCGGCTGGCGTGGCGCTGATGGTCTCTTGCAGGTCGTGGGTCTGATGCGCGCCATAGCCCATCGCCGGCAGCACGGGGCCGGTGTTGGGATATTTTTCATAGGTTTCCACGATGCTGCCCACGGCATAGGGGCGCGGGTCGATGATTTCCAGCGCGCCAAAGCGGCGGGCCGCCACCACGCCAGCGCCATAGGCCATTCCGCCATGGGTGAGCGTGGGGCCGTCCTCCACCACTAGCACTCGCCGGCCGCGAATGGCGTGATAATCATCCACGAACAGGGGGCTGGCCGCTTCGACGATGGTGGCCGACGGCGCCAGAGCATATGCGTTGGCGCGGACCTCCTCGATGCCCTGCTGGGTGGCGGTATCGACCTTGTTGATGACCACCACATCGGCCATGCGCAGGTTGGCCTCGCCGGGGTGATACGATATCTCGTGGCCGGGCCGAAGCGGGTCGGCCACCACGATGTGCAGGTTGGGCTGGTAGAACGGCAGGTCGTTGTTGCCCCCGTCCCAGATGATGATGTCAGCCTCTTGCTCGGCGCGGCGCAGGATTTGCTCATAGTCCACGCCGGCATAAACGATGACGCCCCGGTCGATGTGCGGCTCGTACTCTTCGCGCTCTTCGATGGTGCATTTTTGGATTTCCAGGTCCTCGTAAGAGGCGAACCGCTGCACCACCTGTTTTTCCAGGTCGCCATAGGGCATGGGATGTCGAATCGCCACCACACGCTTGTTGGCAGCGCGCAAGATGTCGGTAACGCGGCGGGTGGTCTGCGATTTGCCGGCCCCGGTGCGCACGGCGCAGATGGCAATGACCGGCTTTTTGGACTTGAGCATGGTGGTGCTGGCGCCCATCAGCCGAAAGTCGGCACCCGTCGTGATCACCTGGCTGGCTTTGTGCATCACATAGCTGTGCGGTACGTCACTGTACGCAAAGATCACCTGGTCCACCTTGTGCTCGCGGATCAGGTCGCACAACTCGACTTCGGCATGGATGGGAATGCCGTCGGGGTACAACGAGCCGGCCAGGGCCGGCGGATACTGGCGACCGGCGATGTCGGGGATCTGGGTGGCGGTAAAGGCCACTACCTCATAGTCCAGATTATCCCGAAAGTAGACGTTAAAGTTGTGAAAGTCGCGGCCGGCGGCTCCCATGATGATTACACGCGTTTTCTTCACTGAAATCCTCCTCTTCGTTGATGGAATGGAAATTCGCAATACAAGCCCGGGTCGGTTATGCAAACCGGGCCAGGATAATGCTGAGCATATACAACAAGATCATGGGGATGGCGACCAAAAGCTGGTTGAACGGATCCGGGGTGGGGGTGATGATGGCCGCTGCCACAAAGATGATCAGGAGCGCGTGTTTCCAATACTTGATCAACATGCGGTGGTTGACCACCCCGATCTTGGCCAGGAAAAACACCACCAGCGGCATTTCAAAGATCACGCCGGCCGCCAGCAGCATCTGGGCTACAAAGGGCAGGTAATAGTCCATGCGCCATTCTGGCTCGGCCACCGAGTTGCCAAACGCGAACAGGAACGGCAGCATGGCCGGCAATACCACAAAATACGCAAACCCGGCCCCCACCAGAAACAGACCCGCGATAAAGGGCAACGTGGAATAGAGCCAGCGCTTCTCGTTGGGCTTGAGACCCGGGGCCAAAAAGCGTACTATGTGATACATGATGATGGGGGAGGCGATGGCGATGCCCACCACCAACGACACCCGCATGAAATTGGCTATGGTTTCGGGCGGCGACTGTACCCGGAGCTTGTCGATCAGGCCGCCGGCCGGATACAGCAGCAGTTGGACCACGCGCTCGGCAAAAAAGAACGAGACCATGGTGGTGAGAGCTACCGTGACGACGATGCGCACCAACCGATAGCGCAACTCGGCCAGGTGTTCAAAGATGGTCTGGGTTTCTGCGTCTGTTTGATTGGCCAGAGTCACAGCTGATCCTCGACATAGTCTACCAACGCCCGCACCGTGAACAACAAGCGGGCGTCCGCATTGGGGATCTCGATCTCGAACTCTTCTTCAACAGCCAGAATTAGATCCCCCAGGTCGATGGGGTCCAGGTTCAAGTCGTCGATGAGGGCTGCGTCCGGGGTGATCTCGCTCTCATCGACACCACTGTCCACAACGAGTTGCTTGACTCTTGTATATACCGATGATGCCACGGAACCACCTCCCGTCAAACTTGAGCGGCAACGTTGACTATTGTTCCCAGCACGCCATTGATAAAGCGTCGCGAACTGTCGTTGCCAAATATCTTGGCCAATTCGATGGCTTCGTTGATGGCGACCTTGACCGGCACCTTGAATTCGGGGGACGCCGGATCGTCGGTCGTTTCGTATTGAATCTCGAAAATGGCCAGGCGCAAGATGTTTTTGTCAATGTGGGCCATCTGGTCGATGGGCCAGGTAGGTGCGGCCTGCTGGATGCGCCGGTCGATGCCTGGCAGATTGGCCAACGTGCCCTGGATCAGATGCCAGGCAAAGTCGGTCACTTCGGTCGGTAACGCCTCATCGTGCACATGATGCATCAGCACCTGCTCCGGGTCATGGGTGCTACAATCCACTTCAAACAGTGTTTGCAGGGCAATGATCCGCGCTCTGCGTCTGACCTTCACCACTGGCTCCCATTGCCGGCTCGGCGTCTGGCTAGTCTACGTCCTGGATATAGACGTTGACCACGCGCGCGTCCATGCCCACCATGTTTTGGATGGCCTCGGCCACCTGCTGCTGGACCAGGGTGCCCACCTGGAGCAGGCTGGCGTCGCGCTTGGCCACGATGTACAGATCCACGCTGACCTGCTCGTCTTCTACCTGGACCTTGACACCCGGCGCTTCGCGGGACAGGAACTTGCCCACGCCGCCCGGGCTGAGGCGTGAGACCCCTTCTACATCCAGTGCCGTCAGGCGCACGATGGTCGATAACACGTCTGGCGCGATGCGCACCGTGCCCAGTTTTTCTTCTTTCACTCGCTTTCCTCCCCGGGGCGGCTGCCAGGGCCGCCCTACATCATCATCATGCCGCCGTCTACGCTGAGGATCTGGCCGGTGATGTACGAAGCCTCGTCCGAGGCCAAAAAGGCCACGGCATTGGCAATCTCTTCGGGCTCGCCGGGCCGGCCCAGCACAATGAGCTGCCGGGCCTGATCTAGCAGGTCTGCCGGTAGATCCTGGGTGAGGGCAGTCATCACCAAGCCCGGGGCCACGGCGTTGCAGGTGACGCCCCGGCTGCCCAATTCCCGGGCCACGCTTTTGGTGAGGCCCACCAGGCCGGCCTTGGCCGAGGCATAGTTGGCCTGCCCGGCATTCCCGCTCAGCCCGGCCACGGACGAGATATTCACGATGCGGCCATAGCGCTGCTTCATCATGGGCTTGGTTACGGCCTGGGTACACAGGAACGCGCTCTTGAGGTTGGTGGTGATGACGTGGTCCCAGTCTTCTTCTTTCAGGCGCAGGATGAGCATGTCGCGGGTGGTGCCGGCATTGTTCACCAGCACATCGACGCGGCCGTAGACGTCTAGCACCTCTTTGACCATGCGCTTGACGTCGTCAGCATTGCTGGCGTCGGCCTGCACGACCAGGGCCTGACCGCCGGCCTCGCGCACGGCGGCGGCTGTTTCCTCGGCGCCGGCCTGGCTGGAGCGGTGGTTCACGATCACTGTCGCGCCCAGGCTCCCCAGCCTGACGGCGATGGCCCGGCCGATACCCCGGGACGCGCCGGTGACGATGGCGATTTTACCGGTGAAATCCATGTGTCTTTCCTCTCTTGCAATGATATGAGACATGAACGAGAGACGTCAAAAGTCAAACGTCAAGCGTTTCGTACGACTTCTGAGGCGCGCGCCTTGATCTCGCCGGGCAGCAGCGCCGCATACACCATGTCCGCCGCCGGCGTGGGCACGCCCAATTCGCGGCCCCTGCGCCCGATGACGTCGATCATCGACTCTAATTCTGACGGGCGGCCGGCCACCACGTCGCGCTGCATGGAAGCCATGAGGGTGGGCGCAGCCTGGTCCACGATGACCAACGCCTGGTCCACCACGTCGGCGTCCAATGCGACGCCGCTCGCCAGCGCGATGGCTTTCACCTCGGACATGAGGCGCACCAGCAATTCGCGCGTCTCGGGCACGTCGCGATAGTCGCCTACCGGCAGCCGGGTGACGGTCCCCACGCCGCTGAGGGCGGCGATAAAGACGAACTTGGTCCAGAGCACCTCGTGGATGTTCTCGGACAACTCGACGGCAGCTCCGGTGCTCTCGAGCGCCTCGTAGATGGCCTGGGCGCGCGGCGTGACGCGTCCGTCCAACTCGCCCAGCACGATGCGCCGAAACTGGGACATCTGCCGGATCACTCCCGGTGCCTCGATGGCCGACGAGACCCAGATAACGCCGCCTAGCATATGCACCATGCCCACCACTGCCCCAATACGCTCGGCGGCGTCGATGCCGTTCTGCAGGCTCAACACCGTCGTGTCTGGCCCCACCAGCGGCGCGATAGCCCGGGCCGCCTCGTCGGTGGTGGTGGTCTTGACGGTGACCAGCACCAGTTCGACCGGCCCCACGTCGGCCGCGTTGTCCGTGGCCTGGGCCGGCGCCACGATGAAATCGCCGTGCACGCTCTTGACCTGCAGGCCGTGGGCGCGGATAGCGGCCAGGTGTGCGCCCCGGGCGATGAACGTCACGTCATGGCCGGCGCGGGCCAACAGGCCACCGAAATAGCCGCCCACGCCTCCGCTGCCCAGGATGGCGATCTTCATGCCTTTTGCTCTTGGGACAAGAAATGCTCCGGCATCTTGACGGCTACCATCTCGCCCCGGGCACAGACCTCGCCTTCGGCGAACAGCGTGGTGCTCACCACCACTTTGCGGCCCTTGATCTCCTTCACGGTGGACCGCAGCTCTAGCGGCACACCTAGCGGCGTGGGGCGCAGATAATCCACGTGCAGCGACGCGGTCACGAATCGCAGCGACGGCTCGGTGTCCATCGCCCGGCACTCGGCACGGTATGCGGCGGCCGCTGCCGTGCCGGAGGAATGGCAGTCAATGAGTGAGGCGATGAGGCCGCCATACACATAGCCGGGGATGGCGATGTGATAAGGCTGCGGAGTGTAGATGCACACCGACTCGTCGCCGTCCCAAAAGCTCTTGATCTGCAGGCCGTGTTCGTTGAGCCTGCCGCAGCCGTAGCAGTGGCTCACACTGTCGGGATAATAGTCCTGGAATGCCTTCTGGGGCATGTCACGTCACTCCTGTGATAGGGGTTTGATCAATCGCAGGTGAAACACCTGGTCTTGTTGTCCCTGGGCCATGACCTGAAAGCCGGCTTGTTCGGCCAACTGGACATACACCGCCCGATCCTGTTCGCGGCCGGTCCACGGCGCGCCATAGCCAGTGCTGACCTGGCGATCCGGCAGCGTGATCGTCAATCGCACGGCAAAAATGTCTTGCACGGCAGCGCCGCGTGGGGGAATGCTCACATCCCAGATCAAAAACTGGCCGCCGGGCTGGAGCACGCGGTAGGCTTCGCGCAGCACGATCTCGCGGTCCGCCGGTTCCAGGTACAGGAACGTGAAAAACGCCGTGACCGTGTCGAACGTGGCGTCGAGGAATTGCAGGTTCCGGGCATCCATCACGATCTTGAGCGGGCCGGCTGGCGCTTCTGCCAACTCGCGCAGGATGGGATCGATGGCGACGACCCGCTCGCCCATGAGTTGGCCGATGACGCCTTCACCACCGCCGCCGAGGTCTAGGACATGCCCCGGGCCGCCGAGCGGATCCAGGGTCACGTACTGCCGTTCGATGAACAGGATGCGGTCTTCTGATGAGTGTTCCGGGTGCGAGCTCAACTCATTGCCCCTGCTGCACTGCCGACACGGTGCCGATGCTCACGACCGGGGCTTCCCGGTCGATACGGCGAATGAGCCCGGCCAGCACATCGCCTGGCCCCACTTCGACAAACTGTTGCACGCTCTGGGCACGCATGTACTGCACACTCTCTACCCAGCGCAGCGGCGAGGTCAGGTGCTGCACCAGTGCCTGGCGGATCTCGGCCGGCTGGGTGACAGGCCGGGCGGTGACGTTGCTCACCACCGGCACCCGGGCCGGATGGATCTCTGTGTGCTCCAGGAGCATCGCCAACTCGGTCGCGGCCGCGGCCATGAGCGGCGAATGCCCGGCCACAGTTACGGCCAGGGGCACCACGCGCCGCGCGCCGCGCTCCTTGGCCCAGCGGGCCGCCGTCTCCAGGGCCACCTGTTCGCCGGCCAGCACCACCTGGCCCGGGGCGTTCAGGTTCGCACAGACCACCGGAGCGGCGCAGGCCTCTGATGCTTCGTAGCAGACCTGGGCCAGCGTCTCGTCATCCAGGCCCAGCACGGCGGCCATGCTGCCCGATGGGCACGCGGCCATCAACTCGCCCCGGCGACGCACCAGCCGCACCGCATCGGCGAATGCCAGGGACCCGGCGGCCACCAGGGCCGTGTACTCGCCCAGGCTGTGCCCGGCGTAAAAGAGCGGGTCCGCCGGCGGGTTCCAGGCCCGTAAAATGGCAATGCTGGTGGTCAGCAGGGCCGGCTGGGTATTGGCCGTGGCGTCTAGTGTCTCTTTGGGCCCCTCAAAGCAGAGCCGGGACAGCGGGAAGCCCAGGACAGCGTCAGCCTCGTCATAGACGGCACGCGCGGCCGGGAACGTCTCGTACAGGTCGCGGCCCATGCCCACCTGCTGGGCACCCTGGCCGGGAAAGACAAAGGCGGCTTGCTGGTCTGTCATCGTTCTTTCACCATCTTGGGCAATCGGCCGATGATCGCCTCGGCCTCGGCCACGATACGCTCGATGACCTGGCGGCACGGCACGATGTCTGTTACCAGGCCAGCCACTTGCCCGCACATCAGCGAGCCGTTTTCCACGTCCCCCTCAATGAGACCCAGTCGCATCTTGCCGGTGCCAAACTCGACGAGATCATCCATGCTGATGCCTTCCAGCTCCAGCCGAGCGAACTCGCGGGTCATGGGGTTGCGCAGGGCGCGCACGGCGTGGCCCAGGCTATACCCCGTGGTGGCGGTGGCCCGGTCGCCGGCGGTCACGACCTTGTGCTTGAACGCCGGGTGGGCAATACACTCGCTGGTGCAGATGAACCGCGTGCCCATCTGGATGCCGGCCGCGCCCAGGGCCAACGCGGCTGCCAGGCCGCGTCCGTCGGCAAAGCCGCCGGCGGCTACCACTGGCACGTCTACCGCGTCCACCACTTGGGGAACCAAGGGCATGGTGCTCACATCGCCAATGTGCCCACCAGACTCCATCCCCTCGGCCACAAAGGCGTCAGCCCCCTGACGTGCCAGCCGCCGGGCCAGCATCACCGACGAGACCACCGGGACCACCTTGGTTCCGGCCTCCTTGAGGGCTGGCATATAGGCGCTGGGCGTCCCGGCGCCGGTGGTGACCACCGGCACTCGCTCTTCCAGCACCACGCGAAACACGTCGTCTGCGTTGGGCGAGATGAGCAGGATGTTGACGCCAAAGGGCTTGTTCGTGTGCGCACGCACCTGGCGAATCTGGTCACGGACCCAGTCGCCCGGCGCGCTGCCGGATCCAATGAGACCCAGGCCGCCGGCCTCGCTGACGGCGGCCGCCAGTTCGGCCGTGGCGATCCAGGCCATGCCGCCCTGGATGACTGGATGCTCGATGCCCAGCAGGTCACAGAGTGGGGTGTGAATCATGTGTGCTCTCTAGCACGCGCAACGCGGGGATGCTGGCACCCGGCCAGATCCCCGCGTTCCAGCGTTGGACTCAGGGCCCGTTCACGACTCCTTGGGTTTGGTGACTTGGATGCCCCGATAGGTCCCGCAGTGTGGGCACACGCGATGCGGCAGGCGCTTCTCGTGGCACTGCGGGCATTCTACCAGGCCGGTTGGCTTGAGGGCCTGGTGACTGCGGCGATTGCCTCGCCGCCGTCGAGATATCTTTTTCTTTGGTACGGCTCCCATTCTGACTCCTTGTGGTTATTGGTAGCCCGGCACTGTCGTCCACAGGACACTGCGTGTGCCGGACAATTTTTTCGACAAGAAACTTCTGGTATGCGTTATGCTAGTTCAACGCAGCTCCCAGGTTTCTTGGCAGGTTAGTAAATCGACAGGTTGATAGATTGGCTATTGGTCGGTCAACAACTGGGCCAGGGCCATCCATCGGTCATCGACCGGTTCTGGCAGGCACTGGCAAGGCCCCTCGTTCAGATCCTGACCGCATTGGATGCACAGCCCCGCACAATCGGGCCGGCAGAGGGGCTGCATGGGCAGCGCCAAAAAGATATACTGGCGTGCTGCTTCGCCCACATCAAGCAAGTTTTGCTCGTCGATGAAAAACGCATCGCTGTCGGGCGCGATCTGCGTCAGTTCGCCGGTGCGCGGGTTGACGAGCGGCAAAAACTCTTCATCGAACTCGGTGTCTACGTCCACGATGCTGTCTTGGAGACAGCGAGCGCACGGCAGACGAACCCGGGTATGGAGCACGACGTGCGCCAGCACCCCAGCCGCAGTGCGTAACAGATCCACGGTGCCTGTCACCGGCTGGATAGCATCCAGCTCGGGGTCCAGGTCTGTGCCTTTCTGGTTCAGTTCATAATGCCGGGTAGCGCCAACCGGCCCTACCAGTAATTGCGCCACGTTGAATAGCATAATAGCCCGGCTCGCCTCTTTTCTAGCGAGATGACGCCCGAGCTAGCTCGCGTGCGCTAGCTCGCGTGCGCTAGCTCGCGTGGTGGAGCGCCTCGATGCCCCGGCGTACCGTGGCCATCTGGGAGTCGAGTTGTGACTCGAGCCGCCGCAGCACCTCTAGCGAGTATTCGTCGGCGCCCTGGCGCACTTCGCCGGCCTGTTCCTGGGCCTTGTTGACGATCAGATCGGCTCGCTGCTGGGCCTGTTTGAGCAGTTCGCTGTCTTGGAGCAGAAACGCGGCTTGCTCTTGCGCTTCCATGACGATCTGCTCAGCGTCGATCTTGGCCTGGGCCACGATCTGGTCGTGCTCTTGGGAGATGCGCTTGGCCCTTTTGATCTCCTCTGGCACTGCGATCCGCATCTGGTCGATAATGTCCAAAAAGTCTCGTTCGTTGACGAGGGTGCGAGCCGTCGAGGGGATGTGCCAACCCTCATTCAGCAGGTTTTCCAGGCGATCGATGAGATACTGGATATCGATTTCACACCCCCCTCTTTTTGGCTCCTGCATCGGGAAAGCGCGCGCGCAGGGCCTGCGCGACGTGTGGTGGCACCAGATCGTCTACCCGGCCACCCAGGCGCGCCACTTCTTTGACGGCGCTGGAATGGATGTACGAGTATTCTGGGTTGGCCAGGAAACACACGGTATCAATGTCTGGCGCGATCTTGCGGTTGGTAAGAGCCAATTGGTACTCGACGGTGAGGTCCTCATTGGTGCGCAGGCCGCGCACCACGACGAGGGCTCCCTTTTCTGCTGCAAAATCGACGGTCAGGCAGCCATAGCCTTCTACGGTGACGTTGGGCAGGTCGGCCAGGGCCTGACGGGCCAGTTCCACGCGCTCCTGGACACTAAAGACGATGGCTTTGGCCGGCGCCGCATAGATGGCGATGACCAGTCGGTCAAAGACCCGTGCGGCACGGCGTGCCACGTCAATGTGCCCATTGGTGATGGGATCAAAAGAACCTGGATAGATGGCAATGGCCATGCGCGCTCCGAACGCATCGGGTGCTAGTGTGTGAATTATTATAGCATACCCGGGCGATCTTTGCCACTCAAACCGTCTCGGTGGTCAATTCTGTTTGGCTGGCGCTCCCCCATACCTGGTCCAGCTTGGCGACCAGCAGGTGATGGTCGGGCTGGGTCAGGTCAGGGTCGCGCTCAAAGAGCTGCTGGGCTTCTTCTCGGGCCAGTTCCAGCAGCGCTGTGTCGCTGATGCGGGCCACGCGCAAGTCGGGCAGGCCGCTCTGGCGGGTACCAAAGAACTCGCCGGGGCCGCGCAGGCGCAGGTCTTCTTCGGCCAGCACAAAGCCATTGTGGGTGCGCTCGACGATGTGCAGGCGTTCTTCGGCTTCTTCTGATGGGTCATCGGCCAGGAGCAGGCAGTAGGACTGGGCCGCGCTGCGCCCCACCCGGCCCCGGAACTGGTGCAACTGGGCCAGGCCAAAGCGGTTGGCCCCTTCGACCAGCATCACGGTGGCGTTGGGCACGTCGATACCCACCTCTACCACAGAGGTGCTGACCAGGATGTCCAGCTCGCCGTCACGAAACGCGCCCATCACGGCCTCTTTTTCGGCCGATTTCAGGCGACCATGCAGCAGACCCAGGCGCAGATCTGGAAAGACATCTTTTTGCAGCCGTTCGTATTCTTCGACAGCGGCTTTGGCCTCGGTTTTTTCCGATTCTTCAACCAACGGGCAGATGACAAAGGCCTGATGCCCTTGTTCTACCTGGCCGCGAATAAAGCCATAGGCGCGCTCGCGCTGGCGCGGGGTCAGGTAGCGCGTGTCGACCGGCTGGCGGCCGGCCGGCAACTCGTCGATGACCGACAAGTCCAGATCGCCATAGAGGGTGAGGGCCAGTGTGCGCGGGATGGGCGTGGCGCTCATTACCAGCATGTGGGGGTTGGCGCCAGTTTGCTCTTTGAGGGCCACGCGCTGCATCACGCCAAAACGGTGCTGTTCGTCGACCACGGCCAGGGCCAGCCGGGGAAAGGCCACGCCTTCCTGGATGAGGGCATGGGTGCCCACGGCAATGTCGATCTGGCCGTCGGTGATGGTCTGGCGCACGTGGTCGCGTTCGGATTTTTTAAGCCGGCCGGTGAGCAGCGCCACGCGCACCGGGGCATCGCCCAGGAGCTGGCGCACGGTTTGATAGTGCTGTTCGGCCAGCACCTCGGTGGGGGCCATGATGGCGGCCTGCAGGCCGTTGCTCACGGCCACCAGGGCCGCGGTGAGGGCCACGACCGTCTTGCCGGACCCCACATCGCCCTGCAAGAGCCGGCGCATGGGCCGTGATTGGGCTAGGTCGATCAGGATGTCGGCCAGGGCGCGGTCCTGGGCACCGGTGAGGGCAAAGGGCAGCGACCGCAAAAAGCCCTGGATCACTTCTTCGCGGATCAGCAACTCGGGGGCTGGCGCTTCTTGCGATTCGCGGCGCCGGCGCAACACGCCCAGTTGGATGAGCAGGAATTCGTCAAAGGCCAGCCGGCGGCGCGCCAGGGCCAGACTGGCTTGGTCGTCGGGAAAGTGCATCTGGCCCAGGGCCACGGGCAGGTCCATCAAGTCCTGGCGATGCCGCAGATAGGCCGGCAAATAGTCGGTCACAGCGCCGGCCCATCGATCCAGCGCATTCTTGACCGTGCGCCGCATCCACCGGGCGCCAATCCCTTCGGTGAGTGGATAGACCGGCACAATGCGCGCCGTGTGGATCAGGTCCTTTTCCAGCGGTTCCCACACCGGCGACTGGAACGTGAACCGGCCCAGGTACAGGTCTACCTTGCCGCTGATGACGATTTGCCGGGCGCGTTGGATCTGGCGCGCCAGGTACGGCTGATTGAACCACGTGGCCTGGAGCATGCCGGTTTCATCCGACAGGGTGACGGTGGTGATGGGGATGCCGCTGCGAGTGCGGCGCGTATTCACTTCCCACACCGTGCCCACGATGGTCACTTCTTCACCGGGGACCAGTTGGTTGATGGTTTTGAGATGGCTAAAGTCATCATAGCGGCGGGGAAAGAGATAGAGCAGGTCGCCCACGGTGCGCACGTCCAGCCGTTCCAGGCGCTTGGACATGGTATCGCTTACACCCTTGATCACCGTCACCGGGGAATGGGCGTCTGGTCGCGTGCGTGATGGCGCGCCTGGGCGTGACGCTGTGGGCCTGGATGGGGCGGCTGATTCGGCTGCGATTTGCTCGTGCAGCCATTGACGCGCCTCGTCTATCAGGGATTGGCGTTCGGCCGGCGAGAGGTCGGCATAGCCAGTCAGGCGTGTGGCCCGGTTCTGCGCCTCGGCGATCACGTCGGGATCATCCAGGCTGTCGGGCAGGTCGGCGGCCCAGTGCTCGGCGAATGGGCCCAGGCCGCCGATCATAGCCTGGTCCTGGTAATCGCGTTCGGATTCCAGGATGAGGATCTTGAGCAGTTGTTCGTATGGAGAATGGTTTTTTTTAGGCATGAGATAACCGATCTGAAAACGATAGATTGTTCATACAGGTGGTTGGGCGGTGACAAAGGCCACGCCCACGGCCCCCGGTCCCAGGTGCGCGCCCAGCACCGGGCCAATCTCGGCGATGAGGGTGCGTTCTGGCGGGTGCAGGGGTGCCAGCAATTCGGCCAGTTCTGCCGCGGCTGCTGGCACATCGCTATGCACCACGGCCAGGTCTTGCAGGGGCATTTCTGCTCCCAGCAGGTCCGCGATCTGCCGCAACGCGCGCTGGCGGGTGCGGGCCCGGCCGACAGGCAGCACCTCGTTGTGCCGGATCTGGAGCATGGGCTTGACGTTGAGCAGCGTACCCAGCAGGGCCGAGGCCTTGCCGATGCGTCCGCCGCGTTGGACGTAGTCCAGGCTGTCCAGCATGCCCAGGATACAGGTCCGGGGCACCATATCGCGCACCTGGCCGGCAATGGCGGGCAGGGCTTGGCCCTCATCGACGCCCCGGGCCGCAGTAATGACCAGCCAGCCGGTAGCCAGCGAGATTTGCTCCGAGTCAATGACCTCCACGGGAATGTCCAGGCCCTCGGCGGCGGCACACGCGGCGCTATAGGTCCCACTGAGTGCGCCCGAAACGGTGATCACGATGAGGCCGGCCGGTTCGGCGCCAGTGGCTCGTATTCGTTCGATGGCTTGCAGGTACGCGACCGCCCACCCGCCGGTTGAGATCTGCGATGTGGTGGGGATCACACTACCGGCGCGCAGCCGGGCAAAGAATTCTTGCGCGGTGATGTCGATGCCATCTCGGTATTGTTCGTGCCCAAAATGCACAGTCAAGGGGGCGACCACGATCCCATAACGGGCGATGAGGTCGGGCGGCACATCTGCGTTGCTGTCTGTGACGATGCCGATACGAGTTGGCGCCAGGGTCAAACACCACCTCCCGCGCCAGTCAGGACCAGCCCCACCACCGCCACGGCCCCCACGCCCACATGCGTGCCCATGGCCGCGCCGGCCTGGGCCACCATGATCTGCTCGCGAGGATGGATCCCGGCCGCGGCCAGGTCATCGGCCAGAGATTCGGCCGCAGCCTGGGCCGCCGTGTGCATGACGGCCAGCTCTTGGAATGGGGCCAACTCGCGGATGGATTCCAGCAGCCGGGCGCGGGCCTTGCGCGTGGTGCGTGGGCGTTCCAGCAGGCTCGGTTCCCCCAGGGTGATGGCGAAAATGGGCTTGATCTGCAACAGGGTGCCCACCAGCGAGGCCAGGCGGCCCATACGCCCGCTCCGCTGCAGGGGCTCGACGGTTTCCAGTACGGCTACCAGGCGCAAGCGCGCGCGGGCGTCTTGGACCAGGGCCACGATTTCGGCCAGGCCGGCGCCGTCCCTGGCGGCTCGCGCGGCCAGGATCGCCAGCCAGCCGGTGCCAATGGTGATCTGGTGCGAATCGATGACTGCGATGCGGTCTTCTGGGACTTGGCGCGCGGCCAGCACCGCTGTGCCATAGATGCTGCTAAAGTTGGCCTCCGGGTGAATGGCGATCACGTCTGCGCCGCTGGCGATCAGTTCGTTATAGGCCTCGGCAAAGACGCCGGGACCGGGCGACGAGGTGGTGGGATAGGGCGGCGCGGTGACCGATGCCAATCGGACAAAGAACTCGTCGCTGGTGAGGTCTATGCCGTCGCGATAGGTGACCTGACCAAAGTGCACGAGGTCTGGCACCACGGTGATGTCCAACTCGGATTGGATGACGGGAGGAATGTCGGCGGTACTGTCAACCAGGACTCGAACCGGCCGGGTCACCATTCTTCTTCTCCTTCATAGACTGCCACGCCAATGGCGTCGGTGCCCAAACAAGTGCCCAAGGCCGGGCCGTAAGGCGCTTCGGTGATCTTGGATGGCGGAACGATGGTCACGACCCGCGATAGGAGGCGCTGGATCTCGGGAGCCGGCGCGTGCTGCACCACCACCAGCTTTTCGACGCGAGGAAAATCGGCCACAAATTCGTACAACTTGTCCAGGGCCCGGGCCCGGCTGCGCACTCGTTCCACCAACGAGAGCGTGCCCTGTTCGACCTTGAGAATAGGCTTGGTGTTGGCTGCTTTGGGGGTTATGGGGAATTGAAATCCCACGTGCTCCAGGTATTCCAGCGTGTCTACAAAGAACTGGATGTGGACCTGGGGGACCATACCGCGCACCATCTTGGCGATTTCGGCCAGGTCCTGGCCGCGCATGGCGGCCCGGGCTGCCGCAGTTGCCAACATGCCCAGGCTCGCCGACGTGGTGAGCGAATCGATCACATATACGTTGCATCGGCCCAGCAGCGCATCACGTGCGTGCATGGCCGATTCGAGCGTTGTGCTCAACCCGGAAGACACATGGATCGACAAGATATCGCGCGACTGGGCGGTCAGGCGTTCGTAGACGCTCTGGAACAGGCCGGCCGATGGCGCCGACGTGGTGGGCAATACCTGCGATTCGCTCAGGCGCTGAAAAAATTCGTTGGTGCTCAGGTCTACCTGGTCTTGAAAGACCTGGGAACCAAAATGAATATTGAGCGGCACCACAGTCAAACCCAGCTCCTCGGCTCGCTCCAGTGGAATATCTGCCGTGCTGTCTGTGACGACGCTCACCTTACGACGCATTGTGGCGCCCTCCTACTCGGCTGAGATGATATAACAATAATGGGGCTGCCCCCCTTCCAACAGTTCCACTTCTTGATCGGGGTATTGCTCTTGGATTACGGCAGCCAATTGCTCCGCCTGGGGGCGATCCACGGTATCGCCATAGTACACCGTAATGATCTCGCGTTCCGCGGATCCCATACGGGTCAGCAGGTCCAGCGCAATGACTTCTTGATCCGTGCCGGCCGTGACCAACCGGCCGTTTAGCAGCCCGATGATCTGTCCCTCTTGGACCTCCAACCCGTCAATGTTCACCGAGCGCACAGCCCGGGTCACCTCGGCTGTTTCCACCAGGTCAATGGCGGCCTGCATGGCAGCGGCATTGGTTTCCAGATCCGCATCATATTTGAAGGCCAACAACGCCGAGATGCCCTGCGGGACAGTCTGGGTGGGGATCACCACCACACGTTTGGCGCTGATCTGCTGCACCTGTTGGGCCACCATGATAATGTTCTTGTTGTTAGGCAGGATGATCACCTGGTCTTTGGTCAATTGGTTCACTATCTGGAGCATCTGTTCAGTGGAGGGGTTCATGGTCTGGCCGCCGGGAACGATGGCGTTCACGCCCAATGTGCCAAAGATCTCGTTGAGCCCCTTGCCAGCAACCACTGCCACAGTAGCGATGTCTGTCACCTCTTCAGCCACCGACGCCAGCGATTGGTGGGCCATGAACTCCTGATATTGCTCCTGGAGGTTTTCGACAATGATCTTGCTGATGCTGCCCTGGCTAACGCCGTAATCCAGAACCGCGCCCGGGGTGGGCGAATGGACATGTACCTTGATGAGGCTGCTATCCCCCACCACTAGCGTCGAATCGCCCAGGCTATCTATGTGCGCCCGAATGGCCGCCACATCCAGCCCGCGCCCACGCAAGATGAACTGAATGTCATATCCATAGCTTTCTTCGTGCGCGTGCAGGCGGCCCACGGCCTCGGCCAGGGCGGCGCCGGCTTGTTCCAAGGTGTCGCCCCGCCAATAGTGGAGCATCCCTTCCAGGATGATGAACAAGCCTTGGCCGCCGGCATCTACCACGCCGGCGCTCTTGAGCACGGGCAAGAGTTCCGGCGTGTGAATGACCGAGGCCCGGGCCGCTTCTACGGTGCGTTCGAGCAGATAGCGCAGGTCTTTGCTCTCGGCCGCCGCGATCTGGGCGGCGGCAGCGGCCTCGCGAGCCACGGTGAGGATGGTGCCCTCCACGGGCTTGAGCACGCCCTTGTAGGCTGTAACCGATCCTTCAGTCATGGCGGCTGCCAGGTCCGAGGCTGTGAACGAGGCCTTGTCTTCCAGGGCCTTGTCGATCCCGCGAAAGAACTGGGACAAGATCACACCCGAGTTGCCCCGGGCCCCCATCAGCGAACCGTGTGCTACCTTGTGGGCGATGGAGGATACAGCATGTTCGGGCGAATCTGTGATCTCGTGTACTGCTGCCTGCATGGTCAGGAACATGTTGGTGCCGGTGTCGCCGTCTGGCACCGGGAACACGTTCAGGGCGTTGATGGGGGCGACATTCTGCTCTAACCAGGCGGTGCCGGCCATGATCATGCGGCGCAGGCCTTGTCCGTTACAAAGGCGTGGCCCCCGGCGAACCGGCGATCGTTCGTGGTTTGCGCCGTCTCTTTGCCTCTCTGAGCGTGGCGGGTTGGTCATCGGCGCCTATCTCCATCACTCACGCGCAGGCCTTGCACGTATACGTTCACCTGGATGACTGGCAGGCCCAGCGAGCGCTCGACGGCATACTTGACCGAGATCATGATATTTTGGGCCACTTCGGAGATGCGCACGCCATATTCGATCACCACATACAGATCGATGATGATCTGGTCTTCTACCAGGTGTACCTTGACGCCCCGGCCATAGTTCTCTTGCTGCAATATCTCGGTCAGGCCATCCTTGAGCGTGGTGGTGGCCATGCCCACCACGCCATAGCATGACATGACGGCGTGGCCGGCAATGGTGGCGATGGCGTGGGGCGAGACCTCGATCTTGCCCAGTCGCTGATCGTTCATGTGTTTCCCCCGGGTGACGGTTGCGAAAAAGCTATACCTGTGCTATTATAAGCCCTACGTCAAGTGGTCGGACAAATCATAAATGTTCTAGTACGGGAGGTACGTGATGGCTGGCAAGTGTGAGATTTGTGGCAAGGGACCCCAATTCGGGCACAATCGCCCGTTTTCTCTCAAGGCCACCAACCGCATGTGGCGCCCCAACGTGCAAAAGCGGCTTGTGAATATCGAGGGCGAAACGCGGCGCGTCAATATCTGCACGCGATGTATGCGCACCCTGAACAAGGGGTAGTACTCTGCTGATCGCAGGATCACCAAATTTGCGCCAGTCTTACCTTTTGGTAGGCTGGCGCATTTTTGTGACGGGTGTTGCTCATCCGTGCAACTGGGAAATCTGACCGACGCTGGCGCTGGTCCGAAGCCGGGCCAGCGCGTCCCCGATCCCCTTGGGCGAACCAAAGATGGCTTCGCCGGCTATGAGCACGTTGGCCCCGGCCTGCACCACCTGCGGTGCAGTCTCGACGTTGATCCCGCCATCCACCAGGATGTCCAGCGATAGCCGGCGCTCTCTTGACATCCAGCGCAGCCGCGATATCTTGTCTATCATCTCGGGGATAAAGGCCTGACCGCCCCAGCCAGGGTTCACCGTCATCACCAGCACCGCGTCCACCTGGGCCAGGATCTCGTCCAACGCACTCAGCGGCGTGGCCGGGTTCAGCGTGACGCCGGGACACGCTCCCAGCGCCCGGATGGTCTGCACGGTGCGGTGCAGGTGCGGGCAGGCCTCCACGTGTACGATGACCATGTTGGCCCCGGCCTGTACAAACGCCTCCACGAACCGATCCGCATCCGTGATCATCAGGTGTGTGCACAGGGGCAGCGTGGTCACGCGGCGCACGGCCTGCACCACCAGCGGTCCCACGGTGATATTGGGCACAAAGTGGCCGTCCATCACGTCCACATGGATACGGTCGGCGCCGGCAGACTCGGCCTCGCGCACCTGTTCGCCCAGTCGGGCGAAATCGGCCGAGAGGATCGAAGGGGCAATCTGGATCGTGGTCATGGGTTTCGCGCTCCTTGCCTAGAATTATAACCCATAGCCAGGGCCATGTCTAGACCAAGTTATCGTCTATCGTCGGCCACGTCCGAGTCAGGTTGTGGTTGGTGGCCGGGCTACCACTTGGGCTCTTCGATGATCTGGTAGTTGGCCCCACAGTATGGGCACTTGACAAAGACTGCCCCGCCGGTGATGCTCACGCTGTTCGAGTCGAGGGGTGCACCGCATTGCTGGCAGGTCAGGCCCTTGGATTCGATATCGCCGGTCAGGTCGATCTTTTGCTCGATGACCACCTTTTGATCGGCCATGCGCGCCCGGGCGACCAGGAAAATGCCCCCGGCCACCCCGGCCAGCGCGATGATCACCAGCACCCCGCCGATGCAGAGTCGCCCCCCCGGGTCTGCCGCCTGCGCCGAGAAGGCCGATAGCAGGAATAATGCCCCGCAGCCCAGGAACAATGCCGCCACCACAAACATGATCACGCTCACTACCGTGCCCAGAGTTTTGCTATCCATCACACCCTCCTTGCAGATTTGCCTATTTGTCGATTTGCCCATTTACCCATTCGTACAGGCCCCAGCCGCCGCTCACCTCGTCCACCTCGGCGGCGCGTTCCCGGGCCGTTTGCCAGTTCAACTCGCGTTGGCCGGCGTCCAGTCCCACCAGCCCGATCACGCTGAGGGCCTCGCGGGCGAGTTCGCCGGTCATTTGCAATTCCTCGGTGCGCCAGCCCCGCGCGGCTATTTCGTCAATGACCGCGTGCAAGGCTCGGGCCAGCCGGTCGGCGGCTGCGTAATCGCCGGCTGCCACCAGGCGCTTGCCAGCGCTCACGGTCTGCGTGGTGGCCTCCAGTCCTAGTTGCGGGTGCAATTGCAGGGCAACGCCCAACGCCTGCGCCAGGCTCTCGGCAGCATCGTCGGGCCGACCCTCGTTCAGCGCCGTGTTGGCCTCTTGCACGCGCAACGCAATCAGGTTTACGTACTCTTGGACCTCTGTGTTCATGACCAGTTCCCCGCTACCAATTCGCCAATCCCCAATCTACCGCCCATAGACATCTCGATACACATCATAGTGCTCATAGATGCGCTTCACATAGCGGTACGCCTCGTCCAGGTGGATGCCTTCTACAAAGATGTCCAGGTCAGTGGCGGACACGCCCTGGCTCCACCGGCTTTGCACGTTGCCATAGCCACCGTTATAGGCCGCCAGTCCGTAGAATACCTGGTTGTCGAAATCCAGGGTCCCCTCGGCAAAGTACCACACGCCAAAGCGCACGCTCACCACCGGGCGATAGAGGTCGTCCAGGCGATAGTCTGTCATCTTGAGCCGGCCGGCGATGTACTCGCCGGTGGACGGGATCACCTGGGTCAGGCCCCGGGCGTCGGCCCACGACCGGCCATAGCGGTCGAAATAGCTTTCCTGAAAAACAAGGGCCATAAACCACAGCGGGTCCATGCCGTACGCCTGCATCTGGGGCACGATGAGGTCGGCGTAGTAGACCGGGTAAAAGAGCTTGCGCAAAAAGATGGGACAGGTGTATGACGTGCCGGCCGGCGACCGGGTGATGATGCGCCCGGCGGCCCGGATGCTCTCGGCATACGCGCCGATCTCGGCAAAGTACATGGCGAGCTGGTACAGGGCCACCGGGTCCCGTTCAAAGGCGGCGCGGAGAGCCGTGAATTGTGCCTTGGCCTCGCGGTGTTCGGCCCAGCCCAGCGCCCACAGTTCGTCGCCGCGCTGAAAGGCCATGTGGCTGGTGATGCTCTCGCTCAGGCCCCGGGTGGCATAATCATAGCGCGGCTGCCCGGTCCACCCGGCTAGCCACTCTTCGAACTCGACCTG
This sequence comes from Chloroflexota bacterium, assembly GCA_018823415.1. Lineage (GTDB taxonomy): Bacteria > Chloroflexota > JAHJIN01 > JAHJIN01 > JAHJIN01 > JAHJIN01. The sequence continues at coordinate 66,837 of JAHJIN010000058.1, forward strand.
CTCGGTCCGGGTGGGCATGGTGAGGGTGTACGTCAGGCCCGGCGTTCGGGTGAGCACCTGGGTCTCGCTCAGGTAGTCGTGGGCACGCAGGCCATAGTAGCCGTGGGGATCGGCATCAACGGCGCGCTGCCAGTAGCCTCGGGCCACGTCGCCGTCGCCATCTTTTTGCGCGGCCTTGCCCAGCCAGAACAGATCCTGGGTGACGGTTTCGCCGGCGTTGGGGTACGTCTGGAGCAGCTTGTCCCACGGCCCGGCGGCCTCCACATAGTCGCCGGCCAGATACCGGCAATAGCCAGCCTCCCACAGCGCGCCGGGGGCATACTCGCTGGCCGGGTACGCCTTTTGCATCTCGACAAA
>JAHJIN010000540.1 GCA_018823415.1 Chloroflexota bacterium
CGGATCGGGCACCCTGGTTGCCGTCGTCCCCAGGGATTGGCAGACATACTCGGATTGGGTCGGCAGCGCGGGCAGTCTCAGCTTGTACCGATTGTTCCTGCCCCTGGTGCTAAAGCTCTGAGATGGAGGGTTCACAACGAAATGGAGGGTCTAACCATGAAACCTCGTTCTACTCAAACCTGCCGGCTGCTGCCGGCGCTCCTGATGGCGTTCGGGGTGTTGGCCGCCCTGCTGGTACCCGTCGCCCTGGCCGCTCCCAGCGGGCCCGACAACTCGTTCGGCACCAATGGGCTGGTGCTCACTAATTTCAGCAACGGCGATGATATTGCCCGGGACCTGGCCTTGCAGCCCGACGGCAAGATCGTCGTCGCCGGCTATGCCCACAACGGTCAGAATGACGACTGGGCCGTGGCGCGCTACAACCCCGATGGCAGCCTGGATGCTGCCTTTGGCGCCGGCGGCATCGTCACGACTACCTTTGGCAACAGTGACGAGTGGGCCTATGGCGTGGCCCTGCAACCGGATGGCAAGATCGTCGTTGCGGGAACGGCGCGTGTGAGCGATACGCTGCAGGGAGTCTATGACCTGGCCCTGGCGCGCTATGACAGCACCGGCGCGCTGGATACCACCTTTGGCGGCGGGGATGGCAAAGTGACGACGGACCCTGGCGAGGGCTGGAACGATTTTGGCTATGCGGTCGTGCTCCAGTCCGACAAGATCGTCGTGGTGGGGGCCACATTGAACCTGGATGGGTCCAGGATCGCCCTGGCGCGCTACAATAGCGATGGCAGCCTGGACGCCACGTTCAACGGGGGCGGCCTGGCGGCGGCCCACTATGACTGCGAGGCCCATGCGGTGGCGCTGCAATCGAATGATTGGATCGTCGTGGCCGGGATGTGCTTCGAGGGCGGCGGCCGCGATTTCGGGCTGGCCCGCTTTGACCCCACCGGCTACCCCGATACCACCTTTGGCGCCAATGGGCTGGTGCTCACCAACATCGATGTCGACGACGTGGCTTTTGACGTGGCGATCCAGCCCGATGGACAAATCATCGTCGCCGGGGATAGCGGGTACTGGGATGGCGGCTGCGAAAGGCCGCAAGACCTGGCCCTGGCGCGCTACAGCAGCATCGACGGCAGTCTCGATCCCACCTTTGGCATGAGCGGCGTGGTCACCACCGACCTGGGCCTGGAGCAGCCCGGGCTGTGCAATGGGAAGGAAAGAGGATACGCCGCAGCGCTCCAGCCAGACGGCAAGATCGTTGTCGGCGGGAGCACCGGGGCTGGTTCAAGCCTCCCTGGCTACGCTGACGATTTCATCCTGGTACGCTACAACCCCGGCGGTAGCCTGGACGCTGCCTTTGGCGTGGGCGGCGCGATTATCTCACCGGTCGTGCTCACAGTCAGGAGCGCGGCCCGGGCGGTGGCCATCCAGCCAGATGGCAAATTCATCATCGCCGGGTGGATGGGGGGCGACACATCCATCGATTTCTTTGTCGCTCGCTACCATGCCTCATTCGCCGTCTACCTGCCGCTGGTCCTGCGCGGTTCGTGAAGCGTGATCCGTGATCGGTCATCTGCAATCTGCCATCGAGGAGGGACAAGATGAGCCACCATCGTATACTGGTCCTGGGCCTGCTGACCCTGGCGGGGGTGATGCTCCTGCTGTCCAGTCCGGCGCACGCCAACAACACGGTGCGCTACGTCGCCACCACCGGCTCTGATAGCGGCGACTGCATCGCCCCAGGCTCTCCCTGCCGCACCCTGCAATACGCTGCGGACCAGGCGAGCGCCGGCGACACAATCAAGGTGGCCCAGGGCACCTACACTGACCTGCACGCCCGGGCCGGCGTCACCCAGACGGTCTATATCGCCCAGAGCCTCACCCTTCAGGGCGGCTATACTACTACCAACGGCTTTGCCGGCCCGCCCGACCCGGCCACCTATCCCACCATCCTGGACGCCCAGGGCCTGGGGCGGGTGGTCTATATCACCCGGGAGGTGACGGCCACGCTGGACGGCCTGCGCATCCTGAACGGGGCAGGCGACCGGGGCGGCGGCGGTCCCCCCGTCGGCAGCGGCGGCGGCATCTGGAGCGACGCCCGCGCCCTCACGATCCGCAACAGCACCATCATGAGCAATACCGCACACAGCGCAGGCCCTTCCAGCGTCAGCGAGGGCGGCGGCATCTACCAGGGCTGCGCCGTCATCGCCGGGTATTGCTCCTATACCCCCACCCTCGTCGTGGAAAACAGCCGCATCGTGAGCAATACCGCCGACTATGATGGCGGCGGTATTTATGCCTCGCGCACAGCCATCACACTGCAGGACGTCGAACTCACCGGCAACCGCTCCGGCGAGAATGGCGGCGGGTTGTGCAGCTACGAAGGCCCTCTCACCGTCCTCGACTCGGACCTGATAAACAATACCGCCGGGGACGACGACTCCTACGATAGCAACAACGGCGGCGGTCTCTATGCGTACGGCGGCGGCACAGTGATCCTGGAAGACAATACGTTCGCGAGCAACACCGCCGTCGGCTTTGCCGGTGGGGCATACGTGCGCGAAACCACGCTTACCATGACTCAGAACCTCGTACAAGACAACGCCTCGCAGATGTACGGCGGCGGGGCCTATGCCTATGACTGCGCGGCCTATGCGGCCCACAATACCTTTGAACGCAACACCGCCGAAGCGGCCGGCGGCGGGTTGGGGGCCAGCGAGGGCACTTTGGTCCTGACCCACAACAGTTTCCTGAACAACACGGGCGGTACCCACGGCGGCGGCGGTTTCCAAGGCAGCGTAGGAGCCGGCCAGGCCTATGAGGTGACCTATAATCTTTTCCAGGACAATGTGGGGTACCGGCACGGCGGCGCGGCCGGCGGCGGAGCAAACATATCGGGTGGGGATGGCTGGGTCGTGTTCAGCCACAATCAGGTGCTAAACAACGAGGCCGTGGCCGGGCCAACGGGCACCGGCTGGGGCCTCGGCGGCGGGGCGGCCATCGCCGGCCCGGCGCTCATCGCCGACAACCTCTTCCAGGGCAACTGGGCCAACAGCACCCCGCCGCAAGGGGGGTATTACTATAGTGGCCTCGGCGGGGGTCTCTCCCTGATGGGACAAGGCTTGCAGGTCGAGCGCAACCGGTTCTTTAACAACCGCGCCGCCCGCAACGCCGGCATCAACTATACCAGCCTCGCGCTAGGCGGCGGGGTGTACGTGTCGTCAGGCTCCACGGTGACCATGACCAACAACATCCTCGCCGGGAACGTCTTTTGCGAGGACTGTAACGCGGGCGAGCTACAGAGCGAATGGTTTCGCGGCGGCGCGGCCGTGGCCGTCCAGGGGCCCGAGTACGCTCCAGCGCCGGACACTCACCTGGTCCTCTGGCACAACACCATCGCCGACAACCAGGTCTCGGCCATCCGCAACGAGGGTGCCGCCACCATTGCCATGAGCCACAATATCCTCTCCGGGCATACCACCGGCCTGAGCAACGTCCGCCGATACGACTATGCTTGCCCCACGACGACGGCCGATTACACCCTCTGGTGGCCCAGCCGGAGCGTTGTCGTACATGACCTGGGTGGGCAATGTGATGCGCCGGCCACCACCCACGATTTTACTGGCAACCCGGGCTTTACGAGCACCCCCCTGGACAACTATCATCTGGGGCCGGCCTCCCAGGCCATCAACCAGGGACCCGGCGTTGGCGTGAGCGATGACATTGACGGGAATCCGCGCCCGATTGGCGCCGGCTATGACCTGGGCGCGGATGAATACGTAACGGTGGATCTGTCGCCTTCTACCAAGAGCGCCAACCCGCAGGACGCCGCGATCGGCGAACAAGTCACCTTTACCATTGCGCTACGCAACAGCGGCACCGCCAGTTCCCCGAACACCCGGCTTTTCGACGCGATCCCGGCCGGCACCACCTATGTCCCCGGCAGTGCGCAGGCGACCGCAGGCACAGTCACGGATGCCGGCAGCATCGGCTGGACCGGCGTCGTCGCCCCAAACACACCGGTCACCGTCAGCTTTCGGGTCACGGTGAACCAGGTCACCATCATCCAGAACACGGCGGTCATCACTGACGGGTACGGTACGGTGTGGCACCGCCAGGCGTGGGTGAACGCGCCACGCCTCTATCTGCCGCTGGTGCTACGGCAGTAGCCAGTCCCGCTATGCCCTGCACGAAATGGCCTGGGTCCTTGTCAGGACCCAGGCCGTTGTTTCGGCGCGATGTGCCCTCAGGTGCCGATGGTGGGGCCGATGCGACAGCATCGCCGGTGCTATTGCAACGCCATGCTATGGCGCGCTGCCCAGGGCCACCTCTACTTTGCTTGCATGTAGTTGGTAGGGGCGCGCGCCCCCATTTTTACAGACCGTAAGTGGTTACCTAGCACATGAATCTGCCATATTGTGTCGGGTTGAGGTTCTTGATTTGATCTAGCA
>JAHJIN010000541.1 GCA_018823415.1 Chloroflexota bacterium
CAGGTGAACGGCTGGCCGGTACACCTGACCGGCCACGCGCACGAGGTGCTGGTGACGCTGGCGGCGCGCGCCGAGCCGGCCGTGCGCGCGGGCCTGACCCGGGACGGTCGGACCATGGGCCAGCCGGTGCGCCAGGCGCAGGGCGACCTGGTACTGCTGCACGTCCGGCGCTGGGCGCCTCTGGCAGCGGATACCTGGTCCGAACTGGCGGCGCTGCCGGGGGTGCGCGACGTCTGGACGGCGCCGCCGGTGTTCTTTGTGCCGCGTGGCGCACCCCTGTTCGCCAGCGCCGCCGACATGGTGGCCCTGGCCCAGGCCCGCGGCTGCTCGCTGGGCCAGATGGCCCTGGCGTACGAGTCGGCATTACTGGATCTGCCGGCGGCCGAGGTCCGGGCAGAGGTGGCGCGGCGCTTCGCCATCATGCAGGCGGCCGTGCGCCAGGGGTTGGGGGAGGATCCGCCGCCGATGCAGCTGCTGCGGCCCAGCGCCCACCAGATCTACCAGGCCGACGCGGCGGGCCGGGTGGCCATCGGGGGGCTGCACACCCGGGCCGCCGCGCGGGCGCTGGCGGTGATGCACGTCAACGGGGGGATGGGTGTAGTCTGCGCGGCCCCCACGGGCGGGGCGGCCGGGGTCCTTCCCGGCGTGCTGGTGACGTTAGCTGAGGAGCGGGGCCTGAGCCCCGAAGGAACGGTGCTGGCCTTGCTGGCCGCCGCGGGCGTGGGGTTGGTGGTGGCTATGCGGGCGACCTTTGCCGCCGAGGTGGCCGGGTGCCAGGTAGAGATCGGCGCAGCTGGGGCCATGGCCACCGCGGCGGTGGTGGAGGCGACTGGCGGCACCGCGCAGCAGGCCGCCGACGCCGCAGCCATCGCCTTCCAGAACACGATGGGTTCGGTCTGCGACCTGGTCCAGGGCATGGTGGAGATCCCCTGCCACACGCGCAACGCGGTGGCGGCGTCCGCCGCGTTCGTCTGCGCGGACCTCATCCGGGGCGGGTACGACAACCCCATCCCCCTGGACGAGACCATCGACGCCGTGTATGCCGTGGGCCAGCTGCTGCCGCCCGAGCTCCGGTGCACCGCGCGCGGCGGGTTGGCGCAGACCCCGGCCGCGCTGCGGCTGCCCCGATTGCGGTGAACTGGATCAACCACCGGGGGACCCGATGAGCCGACGAGCTGGCCCTGCTCGGTACGCCGGGTTGAGAGAGCGAGGGGCAACCGGGATTAGAGCGCGGCCATGTGGCCGGAGCCCCAAGACGCATTCCAGCGGCTGAAGCGGTCGCTGCGGGTCGCGCAGACGGAGGGTGATGAAAACCTGGCGGGTCTCGGAGACCTACCAGATGGGGGAGCTGGAGGCCAAGATGCAGTGCCCGCGATGTGGCAAGGACAACCCAGATGAGGCCCGGTTCTGCCTGAAATGCGGGGCCGGGCTGGTGCGCCAGTGTACCCAGTGCGGGGCGGAACTGCCCGCCGATCCGGAGACGCAGTTCTGCCCGGCGTGTGGCCAGGCGGTGCGGGCCCGGCCGGCCGCTGTCGTGCCCAGGCTGGCTCCGGCTGGCCTCGCCGAGGCGCTCCAACGCCTGGTACCCAAAGAATATGCCGAGCGCCTGCTGGCGGCCGGCGGCCCGGTCACCGGGGAGCGCCGGCTGGTCACCATCCTCTTCTCGGACGTCAAAGGTAGCACGGCCCTGGCCGAAAAGCTGGACCCCGAAGAGGTCATGGAGATCATGAACGGCGCTTTCCAGGTGCTCATCCCGCCTATCTACCGCTACGAGGGCACCCTGGCCCGGCTGATGGGCGACGCGGTCCTGGCCTTCTTTGGCGCGCCCCTCGCCCACGAGGACGACCCGGAGCGGGCCTGTCGCGCGGCCCTGGACATCCTCGCCGGGGCGCACGAGTACGCAGCCCGCCTGGAACGCGAGCGGGGCATCACCGGCTTTAGCGTGCGGGTGGGCATCCACACCGGGCTGGTGGTGGTCGGCGAGGTGGGAACGGACCTGCGGGTAGAGTACACGGCGATGGGCGATGCGGTGAATCTGGCCGCGCGGATGGAGAGCGCGGCCGAGCCGGGCACCATCCTCATCACCGAAGACACCCACAAGCTGGTGGCCCAGTTGTTCGAGACCCAGACCCTGGGCCCCCTCGCGGTCAAGGGCAAGTCCCAAGCGGTCCCGGTGTACCGGGTCCGGGCCGCCAGGCCAGCGGCGGCCAAGCCGCGGGGCATCGTTGGGCTGACCTCGCCGCTGGTGGGTCGCCAGACCGAGTTCGCCGCGCTGCAAGAGGCCCTGGCGCGGCTGCAGGCCGGGATGGGTGGCATCGTGACCCTCGTCGGGGAGGCGGGCCTCGGCAAGTCCCGCCTGGTGGCCGAGTTGCGCGCGAGCGTGCCAGATGGGGCAGTGCAGTGGGTGGAGGGCCGCTGTCTCAGCTACGGCACCTCTATCGCCTACCTGCTGTGGCTGGATCTGCTGCGCGGGCTGCTGGGCGTGACGTTGGACACGCCACCAGCCGCCGTCCGCGACACGCTGCGTGGCCGGGTGCAAACGCTGTGCCCGGAGCGCCTGGGCGACATCTTCCCCTACCTGGCCCGGCTCCTGGCGTTGCCGCTGGACGACCAGACCCAGGCCCGGGTCGACGATCTGGATGGTCGAGAACTCAGGGCGCGCACCTTCCAGGCCGTCGAGACGCTGGTGGCCTGCGCAGCCCGCGAGCAGCCCCTGGTCCTGGTCGGCGAGGACCTGCACTGGGCCGACCCCTCCTCGCTGGAGTTGCTAGAGCGCGTGCTGGCCCTCACCCACCGCGCCGCCCTGCTGATCGTCTGCGTCTTCCGCCCGCGCAAGGAGCATGGCTGCTGGCACATCAGGGATACGGCGGCCCGCACCTACGGCCATCGCCACACCGACCTGGGGCTGGCCCCCCTCTCCGCCACCGAGAGCGCCATGCTGGTGAGCCACCTGCTGCGGGTGGAAGACCTGCCACCCCAGCTCCGAGAGCAGATCCTCAACACAGCCGAGGGCAATCCCTTCTACGTGGAGGAGGTGCTGCGCACGCTCATCGACACCGGGGCCATCGTGCACGACGAGGCCACCGGCCGCTGGGTCGCCACGCGCCGGGAGGTAGACATCGCCATCCCGAACACCCTACAGGGGGTGCTGATGGCCCGCATGGACCGCCTGCAAGA
>JAHJIN010000542.1 GCA_018823415.1 Chloroflexota bacterium
CTCCACCGCCCGCCGCTTTACAGGGCAGCTTGAGGAGAGTACAATAGGGCTCTACGATTACGGCGCGCGGTTCTATGACCCGCTGCTGGGGCGGTTTGTGAGCGCGGATACGGTAGTGCCGGAGCCGGGGAACCCGCAGGCATTCAATAGGTACTCCTACGTCTTGAATAACCCCCTGCGATACACGGATCCCAGTGGACACTCGATCCCTGTATACGAGGGGAATAGACGAGGGCATGGATCAGGTGAAAATGTCTACTATCATCCGCAAACGGGGACGTACAGTTACGATGTCTCACCTCAAGTGCGATGGCCTGGCGCTGGTACCATGCCGGCCGAGGTGGCCATCGTTGAAGGCGGCGGCAGAGGTGATAACGGTGAAGGCCTGCTCCTGGCTGCCGGTGGTCCAGTCGTCATGGTCTTGGGCGGCGCTGCGGGCGGGGCAGCCATAGACCTGACGGTCATCGCTGCAACCAAAGTCGTGGCTGCTGTAAGCGCGATCATGGCTGCTCTCAGTGCTGATGGGGATCCATCGCCCAAAAATGAGATCGAGGTAGCAGGGAGAACAGTTGAACTTAGCTACCATGCAATTGGGCAGATGGCCGAACGAGGCATAAGTTTGGATCAAGTACAACAGACTGTGTCGACGGCTTCCAAGTCTCCGGAACTCCACTTTTGGTATTACCAAAAGGACGCTTGGCAAATGGGTTACTACGATCCAGTCACCCAAATCTTTTTGGGTATAGGACATAGGGTTACAACAGTAATCAACGATGTACCGTTTCAGGAGGTTCTAAATATAATGGCGAGGAGGCCGCCGGGATGGTGACAGTTCACTTTCTCCACGAGCTAGAGTAATTCTTCGTACTGTGAACCACCAAGTCATCACGGGAGCCGTTGGAAGGGGAAAGGGGCATATCCAATAGGCCATAGGGACCTCCGGCAGAGGTTTTGGGTGTGGTACTCGTACCATCCCCGAAAAGGGGGGGCCTGCCAAGTGCCCCTGTGACCTATGCTGTTGTTAGGCCATTCCAGAGAAATAATGATCCCAACCGCTTCCCCTGGATTGCCAAATCCAGCGGTTTTCACCGCGATTTCCAGACGCCAGGCGTGGATTTGGCAATCTACGCCGAACACCCTGGGATCATTTAAATCTTGGAACTCCTTAAATTGGACTTTGAACAAAAGGGTAGCGCCCGAGCGCAGGGCGTTCGGTTGAGAACAAGTCAGTTTGCACTTTGACAAGTGATTTGCCGTGGCTACGCGGCTTTGCGACGGGTCTGGGCGGCCTTTTTGACCACTTTCTGCCGGGGTCGCCGGCCCAGGCGGGTCCCGGTGACCCGGCCGACCGCTTTACCCCGCCGTTTGGGCGCTTTCGCCGGCGTCCCAATCGGGCGAATAATGCGCGCCCAACCCCGCTGCACCTGGCTGGGCGTCGCGGCCCGGGAGGTCCGCGTAGGCAGGTAGCGTTCCCAGGGGTGGAGTTGCGCGTCCACCAAATCGCGCCCTAGCCACAGGAGCACCAGGGCCAGTTGCACCAGGTGGACCCAGTTCTCCTCGTGCGCCACCGCCGGGGTCTGGAAGGCGGCCAGCAGCAGCCGCTGTTTGCCAAACCGGAACCCGTGCTCCAGGTCGAAGCGCTGGCCGTAAGCCTCCCAGGCCGCGACCAGGGTCAGTTCAGCCCGCCGCGTGCCCAGCACGATCAGCCACAAGGCGTGCTTGTAGACCAGCTGACCGTCCGGGTCCACCACCACGGCCCGGATCAGGGTGAAGGGATGCTGGTGCATCGGCAGGTCCCGCGTGCCGCGCATCCGCAAGTTATGCCAGCCCTGCAGCCGCACGGTGTACGTGGCCCCGCGCTTGGTGCGGAAGGTCGTCTCAGCCGTCTCATCGGGCGGGCCCCAGGTGGTTGGGTCCTTCAGGGCAAACCGGGCGCCATACCACGGCCGCCGGCCCAGTGGCGTGGTCTCTGGCGCGGTCACGGGAGGCCGATAGAAGACCCGGTTCTCGGCGGTGCGGGTTACGCTGACCAAGTTCGGGAGGGGCGCCACCCGGCCCAGAAACGCCACCGCGCTGTAGGCGCTGTCGGCCACGTGGATCGTCAAGTCCTGGTGGAAGGGCAGTTGTTTATCCATCAGCACCGTGGTCAACTGCTCGGCCCCCACCACCGTAGCCTTCTCGGTGCTCTGGACCCGCCGCATCAGGAGCGGCACCACCCACGGCGGCGCCCCCGGCGGGGCCTTCTCGGGCAGATAGGCCAACTGGGAGTAGGCGTGCCCGATGGTGACTGGCTTGTTGCCTGCCACCGGGTTCGGCTGGTAGACATACGTCTTGTCTGCCAGCGTCGGGGCACACGGCCGGGGCACGGGCACCACATCGGTCCCCAGGAGCCAGAACGCCCGCTGTTTGGACGCCGGCGAAAGCGCCCAATGAGTCGCGCGACCTTACGGTCCCAGACCCGCCGTTCCCGCTGCGCCCGCGCCGGCCGCCGGGCCTGGAAGAAGTGGGTGATGGCCGCGCTGACGCTGCCATACTCCTGCCGGAACAGCGGGCTCAGGCTTAGCTCCACCACCGAGCGGGCCTGGGGACTGCTGCACAAGGCATCCAGCAAGTCGAGCAGGGCGTCCCGGCGCGCGGGGAGGAGTTGATACAATTCCTGCCGGAACTGGCGGAGTTGGGCGAGGCGGTCTTGGGTGTCGGCCTCGTTGGTCATGGGGCAGCACCTCCAAACAAAGTCTACCACCCCAACTATGCCCCAACTCGCCCCATTTGTCTACCCCGTTCCGGCCCCGCCGGGGAACGGCAGATTTGTTCAAAGTCCAACCTTAAAAGTGTTACCCTATTTCTGAGGTGGCACCTCGGTTGTTTCTGTAAGCCATTCTCCCCCTCCCAGAAGGCAGTATACACGCCAGGTGGTAGCTATTCAAGTTGTTTTTGAACGCTGCCTAACCCAGCGTTTGCACCCGACATCGCTTACGCAGTTAGTGAACAGCAGTGAGCACCAGCTTGAGGCTTGATTGTGTAGTGGGGAGAAGGACACGCGGCATGGGTGGAACTTGCCGTTAAGCGGCTTTATTCACCTAGCAAGATAACGGAGGCAAAGACAATGGTGAAAAATCGAGAGCAAATCTTACTTGAGCGAAAACAACTTCGCCGGGAGTATGGCAAGCTTTTTGATGAGGTATCAGCCATCCTGTTCAAATCTGACCCCATAGGCATCAATCTGGGAATCAACACAGACGAGTACGAATCTGAAGTTAGCACCATTCTCCCACGTCTCAAATCATGCCATTCAGTCGAAGAAGCTCGTAGCGTTATTCACCAAGAATTCACTTATTGGTTTGGCCGTGAGGATGCAGGGCCAGAGACACGTTATCAACAGATAGCTGAAAGTATATGGGTAGCTTGGCAGCATGATCAACGACGCGCACGAGCCTAGGACAAACAGGGAGGATAAGCAGTACGTAGGGCGAGCTGTGTCCGCCGTCAGTGGTTCCTTGGTTTCATGAGCGTTCTAGCCCCACAGTCACCTACTTCACTTTCAAACCTTCGCCGCCACTATTTTTCCCCCCTCCCCCAGCGCTAGAATCGCCGCCCGCTGCCTGCACCGTTTCCCGCTGGGCGTCTTTGAGCGTCCCGGTGCCCAGCGCGCCGTAGGACCAACGCCAGCAACTCCCCGCTGCTGGGCGGTGGGGCCTCTGTATCCTCACCTAATGCCAGCCGGCTCTCCACCTCGCCCATCGCCCGGTAGTAGTCGGCGGCCAACGTGCCGTCATAGAGCCGGGCATAGCCCAGCGTGGTGTCGATGTGCTTGTGCCCTACGCTATGCGTGGCCTGCACCGTGAGGACCGGCGCGCCGGCGTTCAGCAGCAACGTAGCGCAACTATGGCGTAACTGGTGCGGCGTCACCAGCAAGTAGGATGGGCTGGGCCCATCAATGCCCCGCTACGGATAAAGCCGGCCCTCACGGCCGGCTTTTTCGTTTGCGCCTGGACCACCGAGCCACGGCACACCTTGCAGGCGCTGCGGCGGGTCTCCTGGTGGCGGGCCATCCACGAATCGGGCCACGACAACGAATTGGGAAACAAACGAACGGCCTCAGCCACATTCGTTCCATTCCCCATTCGGTGTCGTGTTCCATCAAAGGTGGGGCAGGCTGCGTCCACCAAAACTCGCGCGTCACGCCTGGACCACTGAGCCACTGCACACCTTGCAGGCACTGAGGAACCCCCTCAGCGCCTGCAGTCGCTTCAGGGGTTCAGTGTTCCCGCATGGCACCCGCTGCGCCTGGGGCATTGAACCACTGTCCCTCCCCACCCCCTCGGCGATGCCGGCCCCGGCCACAATGTGCGGCCGGTCAAACTGAGCCGCACCCAAGTTATAAAATCATCATGATCAGCGTATAGCTCCGAGCGTGTAACCCCGGCCTGACCAGCCCCCGGTGCTGTGAAAAGCCCCCAGAATGGGGGCAGCGCCACGCCCACCGACCTGCAGAATCTCGCATATACCTACGATGCCGTGGGGAACGTCAAGACGATCCAGGATTACAACGTCACGGGGGGGATGCAGACTCAGACCTTCAACTATGACGCCCTGAACCGGCTGAGCACCGCCACGGTCAGCGGCGGCAGCGGCGGGCAGGGGCAATACA